>NZ_JSFF01000011.1:0-159739 GCF_000773485.1 Shewanella sp. ECSMB14101
GATTTTTTCGTTTATACGCTTCGCGAAAGCACCTCCTTCACATACAGCCCAAAGCTGCTTACGCAGTGTGCGCCCCTCAGCTCGCAGCTTAGCTGCTTCGCGCTACAGCCATCCATCAAGCTTCGCTTGATAAACGGATGTCTTTCGCCCCCATGTGAGCGTATGTTTGTATAAATATCTAAATATGGCTGAAGCTGGCCATGACTAGCGCTTCCTCTATATCGCTGAGCTTGGTCATAAACAGCATCCTGCGTTTATGACATTCGGCACATCCATTCCATGTGCTTTGCCCCTCAGCTCGCAGCCTAGCTGGTTCGCGCTACAAAGCCCTTAGATGCTACACATCTATAGCAGGGCTTCTCCGTCCCCATGTGAGATGAGGGGTGAGTAAACACCTGTTATTTAGTCTCCAAGCCTATGCGTTTTTTAAAGGCTTCACGGGTGGCTTCATCGGCTTGTTCATACCAAAAGTCGAGCATTTGGCCGACATTGATTTGATCTTTTCGCTGAGTTCCTTGGACATTTTTCACTGGCTCGACGTTTGGCTCTGCACTCGTGTGACTTGTTTCTGTGATCGTATGACTTGTTTCAGTGACAGTCTCAGTTGCTTGTGCCGCTGAGCTTGCTTGCTGAACCGTCGCAGCAGGAGAAACTTGCCAAAGGCTTACGGCTGCGATGCCCTGGCCAGTGTTATATGTTTTTATCTCCTCACTGTAATTTCTGCCAACTTGAATCCCTTCTTTTACCAGCGTATCTATCTTATAAGGAATGTTATTGCCATTAGTATCTTTCACTATCACCTGGGGAGATTGGTTAAACGTCTCCGCAGCTTTTGGTGTTGATATCTTAGGTAAGCTCAAGGTGTAATGATTATTTTCTCCTGAGAAGGTGACTATGATGGCTTCTGACACAAAACGCTTTTGCTGACCAAATTCACGATAATTGGCATTGGCGTTCAGTAAGATTTGCTGAGTGCCATTGGCTGAGATTAACTGTCGAGTATCAATATCTTTACCATTGAGCAAGAGTGGCGTGCTGTTGTTCGGCAGAGTGATGGTGACTTCTGCATGGACCTGAGTAAACAACATTAGAAACAGAGAGATGCAATTGATTAGCGTTTTCATGGCAAACCGGAAAAAAGGAATTTATTGTGTTATAGCACCATGGAGGCGAGTTGAACAACTTTAGTTGGTTGATTGAACATTTTTAGTTGTCCTGGGGGATAGGTTGCAGTAATTGCATTGCTAAGACTCTATAATGACGGAGATTAATCCTAGGAGACGCGCGTGTTAACTAAAATTTTAGTCACTCTACTCGTGATCGCAGCGGCGATTGCCTACCTTCGTCGTTCAAAGGTGGAGGCTCGTCAGCCAACTGCCAGTCAGCTGGGTCAGCGAATTTTATTTAAGTATATCGCGATTGGGTTTGCGGCCTTGGCATTGCTTGGTAGTGGCGGGTATTGGTATTGGAGCTGGCGAGAGGGGAATCAAGTGGTTTACGTCACGATTGTTTCGCCGTTACAGGAGGTGGAAGAAGTTTATCAGGTACGTAAGCGCGATCTGCAGGGGGAGTCCTTTACCACTATTGATGGGCTGAAGGTACGTTTGTCTACTCAAGAGCGCATTGTGATTGCCAATACACCGCCAAATATTCGATAAGAGCTGCTTTTTACACTCAATTTTTGCTTTTTGTTTATATTCACTTCGTTAGCAGCCGATTAAGCTGTTCAACGGCGTGTTATTCGGTAGAATAACGCCAAATTATACCCTGCGCTGAGATGTGGTGAGTTTTCATCTGAGTGTTTTTTCAGGAGGCCTTATGATCACAGCTTATGTTTTTCAAGCGAATAAGTTATCCATTGTCGAGCTGAATATTCAAGACAGTGTGCCCGACGGAACCTTGTGGCTGGACCTCTATAAACCTGAAGATGAAGAACGTGAGTGGCTCAGAGGTTATTCGGTAGAAGAGTTGCCGGAAGAGGAAGATATCAACGAGATTGAAGCCTCGGCACGTTTTTACCAAAACAAAGATGGCTTGCACATCAACTCGCTGTTTCCACAGCGTGTGGGGCAGGATGTGAAAGGCGTCAACGTCTCTTTCAACCTGCGACCGCAGTTTTTGGTCACCCTAAGGGAAGATGATGTGGGGCTGATCCGTTTGTTGCGTAACTATCTAAGACTCGGCCGACTCGAGGTGCAAACACCTCAGGCGCTCTTCTTGGAGTTGTTCAACCTTAAGGTCGACTATCTTTCGGATCTGATCGAAGATGTTTATTCTGTGCTCGACAGCGTCGGCGAGCAGGTCTTTGAGAGCGATGAGCTTGATGATGTTTTTAAGCTGATCACCCTACAGGAAGACTCAAACGGTAAAATTCGTTTGAGTTTGCTCGATACTCAACGCTCTTTGCGTTATATGCAGCGCTACTATCGCGGTAAACTGACCGATGATGATCTGAAAGATCTGCGTGAGATGTTATCGGATATCGAATCTTTGATGCCCCACAGTCAGTTTATCTTTGATAAATTGAATTTCTTACTCGATGCGGCCATGGGCTTTAGTGGTTTACAGCAAAATAAGATCATCAAGATCTTCTCGGTTGCCGCAGTGATCTTCCTGCCACCGACTGTAATCGCCAGCGCCTATGGTATGAACTTCGCGAATATGCCCGAGCTTGAATGGCAGTGGGGTTACCCGATGGCGATCTTAATGATGTTTGGTAGCGCCGCTTCTACTTATTTCTTCTTTAAGCGTAAAGGCTGGCTTTGAATAAAAGTCTGGCAAGACCTAAAGGTGCTGCGTTATTTACTTGGATAGCAAAGCACTTTGGCTCTTTTGTCTGTATAGAGATCGGGTTGATTGATAACCTGATTTAGGGTGATGAATTTATCATTCATTAGCTGTAGGGCAAGATAGCAACGTGAGTAGGGATTGGTGCAGCGAGACAGCTTTAATTCCAAATGATAGCGTATGGTCTCCAGTTGAGCGCGATTGCTGGCGTGAGCTTCGCTAATTAACGCTTTATTCAGGTTTTTCTGCAGCGTCGCTAATTGCTGCGGTGCATGCTGTGCTAACCACTGTAAACTGTCGAAGTCGGGTAGTTCTACCATTATCTTTTCCTTAGCGCATATACGCCATAACGCAAGGCCATATTTTAATTTTAGTCTGGCTAGCGCAGAAAGACAGTAAAGCCGCATCAAGCGGCTTTGGGGCGACTATCCTTTCTTATCACCACCGAAGAAATAACTGACTCTTTCTCGGGGGCTGAGGTACTTAAATATCTTCTCCGGCAGGGCCGATGGAGCGATACATCGGACTATGGTTAAGCCCTCGCTTTCCAGATCGACAATAGGTGCTTGTTCTTTGGGAACCAAGGCATCGTAGACCAAGATTCTGGGGAAGAGGATCTTCTCAAGGTTCACGGCCATCACCATGGCAAATTGTCCGCTGGAGAGTTCGACCACACTCCCGGGCGGGTAGACACCCAGCATCTTAATCAGTTTTCCGACGGCTTCTTGATTCAATCGTTCTCTATAGTTCTTATATAGATATCCAAGCGCCGCATAGGGGGTTCTTGCTTTGGTCTGCCCCTCGGGATGGCAGAGTTGGTCGTAAAGGTTCACTGCCGCAACTAATTGTGTTGGCAGGCTGATCTGCTCCGCCTTTAACCCTCTGGGGTAACCGCTGCCGTCGAGAAACTCGTGATGGTCTCTGACTATTGGCGCAGCATCTTCAGGAAAGTTATTGGCGAGCTTTAACAGTTCTACACCCATAGCCGGATGTTGCTTGATGAAGTTGATTTCGGGCTGAGTGAGGGGCGTTTTTTTGCGTAACAGTTGAGATGGGATCTTAAGTTTGCCCGTGTCGTGGAACAGGGCGCCCATGCCGACCGCTTCAATATCTTCCCGTGGCCAATCCAGCTCTTTGGCGATCATCATTGAGAGTACGGCGACGTTGAGCGAATGATAGTAGATCCCTTCGCTGTCTTTAGCATCGCTCATCAAATGCAGCACCAAGTTATCTGAGTTCAGCAGCTCTTCGGTAATGCTGTGGATCAGTTCCTTAGCATCGGAAATGGCATTGAGTGGGCGGTTTCTGAGTTTGGCAACCAAATTGCGCATGATGGCAACGGAGCGATCAAACTCCTGTTCGGTTTTTTTCAGATCTCGCTTGAGCTTCTTAAGGTGTTCGATGCGCTCTTGCTTGTTCTGACTCATCTGCTGACTCAGCTGCTGCAAATCACTTTCATCTTTGAAACTGGGTGTATCGTAGGCATCCTTTTTTGCCAGTGGTGGCGTGCTGCTTTTGTCGAGATCGACAAACACATAGTCGATATCGAGTTTTTTAATCAGTTCTATTTGCGCTTCTTGTTTGAGTGTAAAAGAGTTAAAAAGAAAGGGATGATCTTTCCAAGAGACAGGTAATCTAACAAAATTGCCGACTTGTAATTGGTTTGTGCTTACCTTACAGCTTTTGCTCATGTGACTTTACGCTTGCCTTATTTTTCAGGCTATTTTATCTCAACCAGCTGGCTTTACAATTACTTAAGCAGTGTGTCAGCATAGTTGCATCACAAAATAGTCTAATTTAGCGAGTTATACATGGATTTCATTGAAGTTTACCCCAATGCCATACCCGATGAGTTGTGTGATCGTCTCATGGAGACCGTCAACACACATCCTGGTGTCATTGATGGTATAACCGGTCATGGTGTCGACCTTGAAAAGAAAATTAGCCGTGACATCACCATGGATAACTTTCAGGAGTTACTGCCACTGAGAAACGAACTCCTTAATTATACGCTAAAACACAGCGCCCAATATTTTGAAAAATATGCCTTGGGATTAATGGGGGCCGTGGCGGTGACATTAGCCGATGAGCAGGGCAAGCCGCAGACCTTAACTCCGGAGAACTTCGATACCTTGGGACGTCATAGGGTTCAGCCTTTAGTGCAGTACCTGTATCGTAGTGGCAGCATCAATATCCAGCGTTATCAACAGGGTAAGGGAGGCTATCCGCATTGGCATTCTGAGCAGTTCCCACAGATGGGGCATAACGAAGCGCTGCACAGGGTAGTGCTTTATATGTATTACCTCAATGATGTGGAAGAGGGCGGTGAAACCGAGTTTTTCTATCAGCAGCGTAAGATCCAGCCGAAGAAGGGCACCATGGTGATAGCGCCTGCTGGTTTTACCCATAGTCATAGAGGCAACATGCCCATCAGTGGCGATAAATATATCGCCACCTCCTGGGTGATGTTTAACCGTGCCGAAAAGCTATATGCTCCGCTAGGTTAGAGCGGGATCTTGATGGTGAACCTCGCCCCTTCGAGGGATGAGGTATCTATATTGAGGCTGCCGTTGTAGCTTGAGACAATCTCGTTACAGACGGCAAGCCCTATTCCTTGCCCAGCCTTTTGGGTGTCAGCACGCACGCCACGTTCTATGATGCGTTTACGTATGGCTTCGGGCACGCCCGGGCCATCATCTTCAACGATCAAAACGAACTCACTGTTATCGCTATAACAGGCGGTGACGCTCACCTTGCTGATGCAGAGCTTGAAGGCGTTTTCCATCAGGTTGCCGCAAAGCTCCATCAAGTCGCCTTTGTCCCCGGGGAACACTTGCTCGGCTGGAATATCGGCATGAAACTGGATCTGTTTGTCGCGGTAAACCTTAAACAGCATTTGTGATAGCTGCTCAACTAAAGGGGCGACTAAAGTTTGTTCCTGTTTCAGGCCTTTGCGTCCCAACATGGCTCTTTTTAGCTGATATTTCACCAACTGATCCATTTGGCTCACCTGCTCCATAATCTTCTCGCTGGCGCTTGATTTGCTCAAGGTTTGATCGTCAGTGATCGCTTGTACCGCTGCTAACCTGGTTTTGAGACTATGGGCCAGGTCGTTCATGGCATTTTGGTATCTTTCCTGTTGCGCGCTTGATTGTACCAGCAGCTTGTTTAATGCCTGTGTAACGCCTTCAAGTTCGACCGGGTAGTCTTCAGACAGTGCTTTGGTTTTGCCACTGCTGACCTGTTGTAACTCGTTGCGCATACGCACTAAGGGTCGCATACCCCAGTAGCCCGCACTGATCAGTAATACCAAGGCTAGCGCCATGATCATGCCTAAGCGCCAGTAGGTACGTCGACTGAATTTATCGAACTCCTGTTCCAGCTTTTGTGCATCTTTCATCACCAGCAGGTTGTATTTATGCTGAGCGATTTCTACCGACAATAGGTAGACAAAGTAGCTTTTGCTATCGGCCAGAGTCAGATAATAGGGCGGTGCATCCAAACGGATCTCGTTGAAGCGTTCACAGGTATCGAATAGGCCGCGGTCGACGGCCAAGGATGAGGTCCACACCTGTTTGAAGTGTTCATCACAGCTGGCGATGATATAGCGTTTGGGGGTGTTGTTCTCTTCGAGCCATTCTGAGGTCTCAGGGATGAGATTATGTTCTCTAAGTTCTGCGGCTACCTTTGGGATCTCGGCGATTAGCTTAGCAGTCTCTTCGTTATAGGTGTTTTGCGCGTATAACAGGTTGACCAGCCAAGCGAGACCAAATCCCACTAAGGCGATAATCGACAGCGAAGTGACAAACATCCGCGTGAGCAGACGTTGTTTAGGTTTAAATTTTATTTGCATGGCAGATTAAATTTGTAGCCTTGGCCACGTATGGTAGCGATAGGGTTTTCAAGTCCACCTTTGGTGAGTTTCTTACGCAGGCGGCTAACCATTACCTCTATGGTATTAGGATCCCCTTCCTTGTCACCGTAGATCACGTCCAATAGTCGCTGCTTGGCTACTACTTCATGGCAGTGACGCATCAAGTATTCCAAGATCTGATATTCAAAGGCCGTCACTTCCATGGGAACTTCATCGAGACTGACCTGTTTAGCGGCAAGGTCTAACTCCAGCGGGCCGCTAGTGATCTGCGGTTTTACGAAGCCGGCGCTGCGACGAATCAGGGCGTCGAGACGTGCTACCAACTCCTCCTTTTGAAAGGGCTTGACCAGGTAGTCATCTGCGCCGGCGTTTAACCCCTCTACCTTATCTTGCCAGTTAACCCGGGCAGTGAGGATTAAAATAGGGGCTTTGAGTTCCGCCTTGCGCAGAGATTGAATCAGGTCTATGCCATCTTGATCCGGCAGGCCAAGGTCGATGATGGCGATATCTATCGGGTAGTTAGTTGCCTGGTAAAAGCCCTCTTTGGCCGTTTGAGCCACCTGAACCTGATTGCCCAACTCACTTAGCTGTACCTTGAGGTGGTGGGACAGGAGAGGATCATCTTCAACAACTAAAATTCTCATATACTTTGCCTATTTCATCTTTAACCTGCTCGCTTGGTAACCCTGGGAGGCGATATTTCAGCCAAGCTGAGGACGTTTCATAAAACATTAATTTATAATAGGTTAGCTTAACAGGGACTGACTCATCTTAAAACATGGTTTGAGTGAAGGTTTTTTGTGAGCTAACCGCTATGGTTTCGCCTGTTAATTTGCCGGCTAAATGGTTAGAATTCCGTAAATTTCATACTCGTTTAGGCCCATTATGCCCCTAGTTAAAATATTACCCCTTGTTTTTACATGTCTGTTCGTGCCAGCAACCTTAGCTGAGACCTTCATTTTCACGGCGATCCCTGATGAAAACGAGAGTCAGCTTAAGACACGTTTTGATAAGGTGGCCAAGTATCTAGAGACTCAGCTGGGTGTGGATGTTAAGTATGTGCCGGTAAAGTCTTACGCTGCAGCGGTGACCGCATTTCGTAACAATCAGGTGCAGCTGGCCTGGTTTGGCGGCCTTTCTGGTGTGCAGGCGAGACGTTTAGTGCCCGGCTCACGAGCGATCGCACAAGGGTATGAAGATCAATATTTTAAGAGCTTCTTTATCGCGAATGCTTCGACGCCACTTGAGGAGTCGAGCAATTTCCCTAACCTTAACGGCTATACCTTTACCTTTGGTTCGAAAGGCTCGACCTCGGGACGCCTGATGCCGCAATTTTATATCGAGCGCAACATGGGTAAGCAGGTCGATGAGATCTTTACTCGTGTCGGCTTCTCGGGTGACCATAGCCGCACTATAGCTCAGGTTGAAGCTGGGGCTTACCAAGTCGGCGCCGTTAATTATAAGGTTTGGGAAACCGCAGTGGCTAATGGCAGTGTCGATACCAATAAGGTAAAAGTTATTTGGGAAACCCCTGCTTACCCAGACTATCAGTGGACAGTGCGTGCCGATGCAGACGCGCGTTTTGGAGAAGGCTTTACCGAGAAGTTAACCAAGGCGCTGCTGGATATGAAGGATCCCGACCTTTTGGCCAGCTTCCCTCGTCAGTCGTTTGTTGAGGCGGATAACGCAGATTACGAGCCTATCGAGTCTGTGGCAACGGCTATCGGCTTACTAGATTAACACTGTGCTCAATATTGAATCTCTTAGCCTGAGTTATCAAGATACTCAGGTGATTCGCGATCTTGATTTGTCGGTCAAGCGAGGAGAGGCCTTAGCCATTGTCGGTCCTTCCGGCGCGGGCAAGTCGACGCTGCTGACCTACCTTTATCAGCAGCTCAAACAAGATGCCGCGCTGTGCAGTCAATCCCAGGGACTGGTGGATGCCTTGAGTGTGTTCCATAACGTCTACATGGGCGCTTTGGCGAGGCACTGGTTTGGTTATAATCTACTCAACCTAGTTTGGCCGATGGCCACGCCTTGCCAAGAGGTGCAGCAGCTGTGCCGCGACCTCTATCTTGAGGCGCCCATAGAAACCGCAGTGTCATCTCTCTCAGGTGGACAGCGCCAGCGTGTTGCCCTAGCCAGAGCCCTTTATCAGCAGCAAGCCGTGTTTATCGGTGATGAGTCGTTTTCAGCGTTAGATCCTATGATGGCCCAGCGATTGCTCAATTTGGTCAAGGCGCGTCATGAGACAGTGATCATGGTGCTGCATGACAGTGATCTGGCGCTACAAAATTTTGACAGAATCATCGGCTTGAGCGAGGGCAAACTGGTGCTCGATCAGCCGACGAGCCAACTCGATAGCCAGCAGTTGGCGCGCTTTTTCGATACCCAGATGGCATCGCCGCCACATGGGTAGATTTGTCGGTCCCTGGCAGCGACTGACCCTAGGGCTCTGGTTGCTTATTGCCATCAGTCTCTGTTTTGTCGATATAGCCATCATTAACCTGGATCCCTGGGGAGAGCTGCTGCGCATGGGGCAGGGGCTGCTCACGCCCGATTTCTTTGCAACCGAGTCATTATTGAGCGCCCTGTGGCAGACGGTGAGTTTTGCGCTGCTTGGTGTGACCTTTGGTCTACTGCTGGGTTCGCCCCTGGCGCTGATTTATCGCTCCCCCTGGGTGGCGGCCTGCTGCGCCATGGTGCGGGGCATTCACGAGATCTTCTGGGCGCTGCTCTTCCTGCAAGTCTTTGGTTTATCACCTGTGACAGGGATACTGGCGATCGCCTTGCCTTACGGTGCGACCTTCGCCCGGGTGTTCCACGATATTTTGCAGCAGTCACCGCGTACAACCAGCGACACCTTACCCTTTGGCTGCGATCACCTGAGTCGCTATTTTTACGGTAAATTAGGTCATGTATTGCCCTTGATGCTGGCCTATGTGCGTTACAGGTTTGAGTGTGCTCTGCGTAGTAGCGCGGTTTTGGGTTTTATCGGTATGCCAACCCTGGGCTTTTATCTGGAAACCGCTTTTCGCCAGGGCAAGTATAGTGAGGGGGCGGCGCTGTTGATCCTCTTCGTGGTCTTGATTGGCAGCATTCCCCTTTGGGCTCGTCGCCGTCTGCTTCCTGTCTATCTGCTGGTCTCGCTTATCACTTTACCAGCCATAGTGGGTGTCGATATGCGCTTAGTGTGGCAGTTTATTAGCGTGGATATTTTACCGCCCGGTCTTGGCGAGGTGCTGCACGGCCAGCAAGCCTTTGGGGAGGGGATGTCGCGTTTGTTTAACTGGTGGCAGAGGCTGACCCTGGAACAAGCCCTACCCGGTGCGGCGGCGACCCTGGTCTTGGCGGTTAGTGCCCTTGGTCTGACTCATCTGCTGGCCTTGGTGGGTCACAGATGGGTGAGCATTCATAGCCGAGGTAAGTTGACTGCGGCACTTGGGCAGCTGGGCCTACTTATCATGCGCTCTATGCCTGAGTATATTCTCGCCTTTATCTTTATGATGCTG
This sequence comes from Shewanella sp. ECSMB14101, assembly GCF_000773485.1. Taxonomy (NCBI): domain Bacteria; kingdom Pseudomonadati; phylum Pseudomonadota; class Gammaproteobacteria; order Alteromonadales; family Shewanellaceae; genus Shewanella; species Shewanella sp. ECSMB14101. The sequence goes on from NZ_JSFF01000011.1 coordinate 10,174, forward strand.
TGCGGCCCTTCAATGCTACCGGCCATTTTGGCCCTAGGACTGCATAACGGTGCCTTGATCGCTTATCTGCTGACGCGGCAAGATAAAGTGGTTCAGCCTAGCGCCCTGTACCAAGCTCGAAGCGATCACTATGGCTATGAAATATTACCTCGTATCTACCCAAATTTGATGTCGTTACTCTTCTATCGTTTTGAGGTGATATTGCGGGAGACGGCTATTTTCGGGGTACTTGGCGTAATGACTCTGGGGTTCTATATCGACAGCGCTTTTAGCGAGATTCGTTTTAACAACGCCTTTTACCTGTTGATAGTTACCGCCTTGCTTAACGTGTTAGTCGATGCTCTGGCAAGGCGATTACTGGCAAAACGTCTGTCACAGAGTACCTCGGTTGGTCAGGTGTCCTGCGTGGTTTAACTTTGGCGCTTGGTTTGTCTGAGGCGCTGAACACCCTGGCAGCAAAAAGAGGCCAGTAGGGTAAAAAGCGTTACCGCCGACATGATAATAGCCAGTCTTAACCAAGGGGCATCCATGGAGATGCGCATCTGCACATAGTCAATGCCACTCAGTCCCCATACCAAGATGCTACTGGCGATCAGTACCAATTGTAATGAGCGGGTGATCGCTGCATGCCGAATGAAAAGCAGTAGTGGCGCCAGGATAAACGCTGCGCTAATGAAGGTTTGCCCGAAACGCATAAAGTGGGCGCCCAGTAGGGCAAATGCAAGAAAGATGATGAGAATGCGCCACCACATGGTAATTACCTCAATCTGAAGAGTTAGAGTCTAGAGCCTGTTGGCAGGTTACCTTGGGGCGAGGGCGCATTCTATCGCGTTGTTCACATTTTCATTTATTTGCGCTCATCTTTATTTAGCGCCTGTTGAAGTTTGCGCCTTTGGTCATAACTCAACTTGCCGGTTTCGATGAGATGGAGTAGCTGTTCGACGTCAGCCTTGTCGCTGTCGCTTCTTATCACCACAAACTCTCGTTCGCCGTCCCCATGATATTTCATCTCAATATCCGCGATTTCGGTGGCGATCTCGGCGATGTCGTCCGATAGCAGCTCGATATTACGATTAAACTCGCCATCATGGGTGTCGATGATCACTTCAAATTCTCGGGCTTTGGCTTCAAGCTCAGCAGCTTTGCGCTCCATTTCGGCTCTTTTAGCCTCCATTTCAGCACTTTTTGCTGCCACTTTAACTTCTATCTTGGCGATATGTTTGGCGAGTTCGGCCTCTTTGTTGGCCATCTTCTTGGTAAGCGATACTATCCTGGCTTGATCAGCCTCTGACAACTCGCTATGACGCAGGTAATGGTAGTGAGACCCGTCACCGTTGATCTGTTTCAGTAGACGAACCACCTTATTTTGCGTCTCTTCAGAGAGCTTGGCTAGTTTCTCTCGAATGAGCTTCTCGTCTTGTATCTCAGCTTCAGTGAAACGGTAACTGTGTTGTTTACCTTCTGTGTCCAGGGTCAGTTTAGTGACCTTATCGCCATCTTGAATCAACTTGGCGTTGATTTGGTTATCGTTAAAATCAATTTGTCGTAGATCCGTTGGCACGGCGGCTAGGGTAAATGACAGCAGCGCGGAGCAGGCAAACAGTGAGGTCAGTTTATTTAGTTTCATGGTATTTCCTTCCATAGTGGTTAATGCGTTTGCTAAGGGAGTAGCGAGGAGCGTGCCAAGTTGGTTAAGGCCACTAATGATGGGCAATACCGACTATTCTCGGTCTGTAAACGTTAGATTGATGACAGAGGCGATACCTCATATGGGCTAAGAGATTCCTGATATGGGGAATTTATCGGTTGTATGGCCAGCTAAGATGGCGACTTATAAGGGCTTTTATCTTGGTATTGTTTTTGTATAACCTGCTATGCTGGCAGTTATCGCCAGGTGAGTCCTGTTATACAAGTGTCTATGCCAAAAAGGTGCTAGCGATAGCGCACACTCGCAACCTTAAGGCCATTGATTTGAGGAAGATATGTCGATTAAAGGTTATCTGTTCGTGCTGTTTGGCGCACTTATTCTGTTTCTTGGCGGCAGTCAGCTGCTGGTTTCTCATTTCTATAAGGCGCAGCTGCAAAATGAACTGAGCGAGCGCTCGCGGGACCTGTCGCAAAACCTGGTGAAGGTGCTGATTGATAATGTCGGGGCTGAGCAGGAGTTTGTGGTGCAGTTCGACAAGGAGGCGATGCAAGAGTCGATCGCCGATGCCGAGGAGTTGCAACGGGAGTTTGAGCGAGATATTGAAGCTGTATCCGAGGCGATTGCTCAGCTGAGTGAAGAGGTGGTGCGCATGGAGATGGAGACAGATAATGCCACGGCGCAGCAGAAGGCATTTTTTCGCGCCGCGTTAGCCGCCAAACAACAAGAACTGCGCGATCATCTCAATGCCATGATGGTCTACGAAAAGGAGCTTAAACAGCGTCAGAAGCAAAATATTGCCAAGGCGAAAAGACAGGCGGCGGATGAGTATCGCCAGCGTCTGCATGCTGCCGTGAGTCAAATTGAGATAGATGCCAAGAGTTGGCTCGACAAGGGAAATGTCGCCATTATAGAGGCGCCTACATCTCCTACTGCAGCGGATAGAAGGAAGGTCTCCGTGGCCTATACCCAGGATATCGCCATCCCAAATCAAGAGACCAACGAGCAGCTAGAACGCTTCAGCGAATCTATGATTGGCGCCATCATGATGAGCTCGTTGGCCGGCTTGTTGCTGGTCTATATGCTCAGTCACGTGATCAGTGCGCCGCTGTCTAACTTGGCCTTAGGGCATAAGAAGTTGGGAGAGGGGAAGCTTGGTTATCAGGTGGATGAGCGTGGGGTGAAGGAGCTTAAAAGTATTCTCCAGGGATTTAATAAGATGAGTAGTCAGCTTGCATCCTTAAGCGAGCAGAAGAAACAGATGGCGCAGCAGAAGCAGTTGGCAGAGCTTGGGGAAGTGACACGGGGTATCGCCCATAGTCTGCGCAATCCACTGCATACCTTAGGCTTGTTATCGGAAGCGGTCGCCCAATCCGAGTCGCCCGAGGCGGCGAGTGTACAACTGGCACAGATGCAGCAAAAGATCGCCATGATGGATAAAAGCATTCAATCTCTGCTGACGTTGTCGAGCACTCAGGTGAACCGTCAAACTCCGGTGCCGCTGGCGGCGACGGTGCAGGATATCTTGCTGGAACTGTCGATTAACGGCAGCAAACCTGCCATCGCCTTTCATTGCAGTGATCCCGATATCAAGGTGGCTGGCGCCGAATCTGAAATTCGCAGTATCTTACATGCCGTGCTGATCAATGCCGTCGAAGCAACACCAGATGATGGTCATATCGATCTGACCCTGGCGCAGGATGGTGATTGTTATACGTTAAAGGTGGCCGATACCGGCAAGGGGATCCCTCCTGAGATCCGTGACAAGCTGACTCAACCCCATGTGACCACTAAGGCAGAGGGAACGGGAATGGGGATCTATATCGCAGAGCGCTTGATTCAGGGCCACTACGGTGGACGAATAGTATTTGAAGATAATCCTGGCGGGGGCACAATAGTGACGCTCTTTTTTTGCTATCGATAGGCCCAGGACAGAGGAAGTGTAATGGAACAGGCTAAGTTACATATTTTAGTGGTGGAAGATGAGCCCGATCAGCGTGAGCTGATTGTGCAGATGTTGACGGCTAACCAATATCAGGTGGAGAGTGCCGACAGCGTAGAGCAGGCGATTGTGATGATAAAAGCCGCTGCGCCTGACTTAGTCTTTTCCGATTGGAAACTTGGGCAGTTGACCGGTATGGACCTGCTTAACTATGTGCGCCGTGAGCATCCGGACATGGGCTTTATCATAGCAACAGCCTACGGCACTATTACCCATGCAGTGGATGCGATGCAGGCGGGCGCCGATGATTATCTGGCTAAGCCCTATCAGCGTCAGAGCCTTCTGTTAGCGATCGAGAAGGTCGCTAAGTCGATTGCTCTGAAGCGGCAAAATCGTCGTCTCTCCTCCGAGCTGTCACAGCAGCAGGAGTTGGTTGGCTTGGTGGGGCGTTCAGCCTTGATGCAGAAGGTCTACCAGCGGGTACAGCGAGTCAGCGCCACAGATGCCACAGTGCTGATTGGTGGTGAGAGTGGTACAGGTAAAGAGCTGGCGGCGCGTGCTTTGTATCAGCTGTCGGGGCGCAGCCATAAACCCTTTGTTGCCATTAACTGCGGCGCCATTCCTGAATCTTTGGCAGAGGCCGAGTTGTTTGGTGCCGAGAAGGGCGCTTATACCGGCGCCACAACACAAAAGATAGGTAAGCTGGAGGCCGCAGACGGCGGCACTGTGTTTCTCGATGAGATAGGCGAGTTGCCTCTACTACAGCAGACCAAGCTGCTACGTTTTTTGCAAGAAGGGGTGATCTCTCGCTTGGGGCAGAACAGCGAAATTAAATTGGACGTTAGAGTCATTGCGGCGACTCACAGGGATCTGCAGCAGGAAGTGGCCGAGGGGCGTTTTCGCGAAGATCTCTACTATCGTCTGAATGTGGTGCCCATACATATGCCTGCGCTGCGAGAACGCACCGAGGATATCGGCCGCTTGGTAGAGCATTTTCTTAAACTGCATGCCAGTCAATATGGTGTGGAAGTACCAAAGCTTAGCCGAGATACCTTAAAGGCATTGCTGGACTACAGCTGGCCCGGCAACGTACGTGAGCTGGCTAATCGTATCGAGCGTTTTGTCTTGCTCGGCGATGAACAGGAGATGGTGCAGGAGCTGATCGCCGCGCCTCAACCTCTGGATACCAGACGTTTTGTGCTGCCCGAAAATGGGATCCAATGGGAAAGTTTTGAGAAGGATTGTCTGCGCCAGGCAATGAACCGCTTTGAGGGAAATCGCACCAAAGCGGCGCAATGTTTAGGTTTGAGTTATAAGGCGTTTCTTTATCGCTTAGAGAAGTATCAGCTGGTGTAATGTGTCGCTTACCAGTTGGCCAAATAGAGCCTAAGTTTCATGCCCCAACTGCTGGTGGCACCTGAGGTTTTAAAGCGAATTTGGCCCTGGGCATCGACAATGTAGATAGCGGGAAACACGGTTGCTCCCCAGGTAGGGTGTAGCTTATCGCTATCGCTAACCACATCAAATTGATAGTCATTTTCAGCCATAAACTGATTAATCTCGGCGTCACTGCCCGAGGCAACGGCAATGCTAATCACCTTGGCATGTTTCGCGACCTCATTCACCATGGGTGAGGTGACGCGACATACCGGGCACCAGGTCCCCCAGAAATAGATGAGGGTCACTTCGCCGTTATTCAGCTGCACGGTTTTTCCACTCGTGGTGACGCCGCTTAAGGCTGGCGCCTCGCCTGTTATCATGTTGCGCTGCTGATAACTTAATACGGCAAAGGCAACCAGTAACATAAGGACTGCATCCCTCAGGTAACGGTATCTTTTTCGCTGAGGTTTTAGGTAAGGCGTCAGATAAGATGCAAGTTTATTTAAGGCTGAAGACACTGAAAATGACCTTATAATTTGTCACATCTGGACTAAAGAAATTCAGGCGGAGTCTGACGAGTCCAGATGCGGCTGTAGGCCATCAACTGTGGATAGAAGGTGCGAAATGCAATTTCGATCTCCACATCCATGCGTTTAACCGTCTCTACCGCACCATCAAAAATTTCAGGCTTAGAGACTCGTTTGGCCACAGACTTAATGGTTTGGTTTAATCCATTGCGTTGCTCATAGGCAATGAGCCAGTTTTCCTGCTGCATCCTGGCGACAAGCTCATTGAGTCGTATGGGGAGATCAGGCGTGTTGGCCATCGCCTGGTAAGCTTGTTTGGCAAAGGCATCCAGTGAGAGGTGATGATACTCTTCCCAATATCTTGCCAGCATATGGTCGAACGCCAGATCAATCAGGATAGGCGCGGCGCGCCGAAGATTTTTCGGAAAAGCGGCCCTAAGTTCCCTAGTTAACTCGTGATTATCGGTTAGCGAATCTATCTGTCGATGTAGCCAGATCCCCTGCTGCAAACTCTTAGGGTGGTCACTAATATTGCCTTTCGCGAAATCACCTGCGAGATTGGCAGCAAGGCCGGTTTTACTGTTATCTGCCAGATGCAGATGTGCCAAAAAGTTCATTGAGATAAAGTTTAATTGCTTTGTTAAATCACGGTTTTCACGTTATCATGTCAAGAGGTGCGATGAAACCTTTATCTGATTTAATGGCGTTAGCCGACGATAAAGGGATCAACAGGATGTGCACCAAAGCACCCTTCATATTTTTATCGGTTTAAAGGATCAGGGATGATGTGGAACTGGTTAATCAAACGCTTTAGCAGAAATACTCAGTCCCGTCGGCGCCGCGTCGAGGTGGACATTCCTTTCGAGCAACACAGCTACCGTAAAACCAGCGCAGATCTGCAACCCAATATGGCGGTTGTCGACAAAAGGAAGAAGGCTAGCTAAGCCCTGTGTCTTGATCTTATCATCATCTGCCAATAGACTAGCGGCCGATTTATGCTAAGCAGAGACAGACTATGCGCGTTGCCGATTTTTCTTTCGATCTTCCCGATGAGTTGATCGCCAGATACCCTATGCCGAATCGCACGGCTTCTAGATTGTTGACCCTTGATGGCAACACTGGTGCGGTAGAGGACAAGCAATTTACCGATATACTGGAGATGGTCAATCCCGGTGACCTTATGGTGTTTAACAATACCCGAGTGATCCCTGCCCGTGTTTTTGGCCAAAAACAAACCGGTGGTAAGTTGGAAATCCTGGTCGAGCGTATGCTTGATGACAAGCGTATTCTGGCTCATGTGCGTAGCTCTAAATCGCCCAAGCCCGGCACCATCATCTGTCTCGACGGTGGTTATGAGATGACCATGTTGGCGCGCCATGACGCTCTGTTTGAGCTTGAGCTGAACAGTGACTCGACCATACTCGAGGTGCTTGAAGAGGTGGGGCATATGCCATTACCTCCTTATATCGATCGTCCCGATGAGGATGCAGATAAAGAGCGCTACCAGACGGTCTATAACCAAAACCCTGGTGCGGTGGCCGCACCCACGGCGGGGTTGCATTTCGACGATGCCTTGCTTGCGGCGCTTAAAGCGAAAGGTGTGAATACCGCATTCGTGACTCTGCATGTGGGCGCGGGGACTTTCCAACCGGTACGCGTCGACAATATCTTAGATCACCAGATGCACTCTGAGTGGGCCGAGGTTCCTCAGGATGTGGTAGATAGCATAAAAGCAACCAAGGCAGCTGGTCATAGGGTCATTGCCGTGGGAACGACTTCTGTACGTTCTCTGGAAAGTGCTGCCAAGGCCAGCGAAGGTGAACTGCAGGCCTATAGCAATGATACTGATATCTTTATCTACCCAGGTTATGAGTTTCAAATTGTCGATGCCATGGTGACTAACTTTCACCTGCCGGAGTCGACACTTATCATGTTGATCAGTGCCTTTGCCGGTTTTGATGAGGTGAAAAACGCCTATCAGCATGCGATTGCGCAAAAATACCGCTTTTTCAGCTACGGCGATGCCATGTTTGTGACTAAAAAAGCGAACTAGACGGTAATTTTGTTTTAAAATACCCACCCACACATGAGGTGGGTATTTTTTTAGAGATTTTTGGTGATAAGGGTTGATACTGAGTTGTTTGCCCTTATCTCTATTGTTCAGCTGTGCCGATTTTAGCGGCACGAAAAGAGTCAGACTGTTTCTCTGGCGAGGTTAAAAATGAAATTTGAATTAGATACAACCGATGGTCGCGCACGTCGCGGTCGCCTAGTGTTTGAGCGCGGTACCGTTGAAACCCCGGCATTTATGCCTGTGGGCACCTACGGTACGGTGAAAGGCATGACACCAGAAGAAGTTCGCGCCACGGGTGCAGACATTCTGCTGGGTAACACCTTTCACCTTTGGCTACGTCCAGGTGAAGAGATCATGCGTAAGCATGGCGATCTGCATGATTTTATGAATTGGCAGCGTCCTATTTTGACCGATTCGGGTGGATTCCAAGTCTTCAGTCTCGGCGATATTCGTAAGATCACCGAAGAGGGCGTGCATTTCCGCTCGCCAATCAACGGTGAAAAAATCTTCATGGACGCGGAAAAGTCTATGCAGATCCAAGACTCACTTGGCTCTGACGTAGTAATGATCTTCGATGAGTGTACGCCTTACCCGGCGACTCACGACGAAGCCCGTAAGTCGATGCAGATGTCACTGCGTTGGGCGCAGCGTTCACGGGATGAGTTTGACCGCTTAGAGAATCCTAATTCGCTGTTTGGCATCATTCAGGGCAGTGTTTACGAAGATTTGCGTGACGAAAGCCTTAAGGGCTTGCTAGAAATTGGTTTTGACGGTTATGCCGTTGGTGGCTTAGCAGTTGGGGAGCCAAAGGAAGATATGCATCGTGTTCTCGAGCATGTTTGCCCGCAGATCCCGGCTGATAAGCCGCGTTACTTGATGGGGGTAGGTAAACCGGAAGATCTTGTTGAAGGTGTACGTAGAGGGGTTGATATGTTCGATTGTGTCATGCCAACTCGTAATGCTCGAAACGGTCATCTGTTTACCAGTGAAGGTGTTATCAAGATCCGCAATGCGCGTCATCGCGATGATACTTCACCACTCGATGCTAAGTGTGATTGCTACACCTGTAAGAACTATTCTCGGGCGTATCTATACCATTTAGATCGTTGTAATGAAATTTTAGGTGCACGTTTAAACACCATCCACAACCTGCGTTACTACCAAATGTTGATGGAAGGTTTGCGTGGTGCAATCGAGACAGGTACATTAGACGCCTTTGTTGAGGAGTTCTATACCAGTCAAGGTCGCGAAGTCCCTAAGTTATCCGATTAATTTACTGCTAATAAGAAGAGAGAAATATGTTCATTTCAAATGCATACGCTGCCGATGCGCCAGTTAATGGCGCGGGTGGTACCATGGAATTGGTTTTCATGTTGGTCATCTTTGGCCTGATCTTTTACTTCATGATTTTCCGTCCGCAATCTAAGCGTGTAAAAGAACATAAGAACCTAATGAGCTCATTGAGCAAAGGTGATGAAGTGCTCACCAGTGGTGGGATCTTGGGTAAGATCGCCAAGATCAGCGATGACAACGATTATGTGTTACTGACGATCAACGAAACTTCAGAAATCACTATTAAGAAGGATTACATAGCGGCTGTTTTGCCTAAAGGGTCTATTAAGTCACTTTAAGTTAAAAAATTAAGTCACTTTAAGCCAAGAGGGCGATGGTGTGTTAAATAAATACCCAATGTGGAAGAACCTGATGGTGATAATTATTATCGCCGTCGGAGCCTTCTACGCAATACCAAATTTATTTGGTGAAGATCACGCAGTGCAGGTCGTGGCGACCCGTGGTGCGGAAGTTACTGCATCGACTCAGACTCAAGTCATCGATACCCTGTCTGAAAAAGGGATTGCTGTTAAGCGTTCTGAGTTGGAAAATGGTCAGCTATTGGTGCGTGTTGCCGATGCGGATCAACAGTTACTGGCGAAAGAAGCGATTGCCGAGTCTCTCGGTGAAAAATATACCGTGGCGTTAAACCTGGCGCCGGCCACGCCTCAGTGGTTGGAGTCTATGGGCGGCAGCCCGATGAAGCTAGGTCTCGACCTTCGTGGTGGTGTACATTTCTTGATGGAAGTGGACATGAGCGAAGCGATTCGTAAGATGACCGAAGCCAAAATTGCCGATTTCAGAACCGATCTTCGTGGTGAAAAAATTCGTTATGCGGGCATTCGCAATACCCCTAAAGGGATTGAGATTAAGTTCCGAGATGCCGAGAATCTTGCTAAGGCAGAACGGTTCCTAAAGACGCGTACTAACGAAATGGTGTTCCTCGATGCCACCTCTGGTAGCAATTACGTGCTGCTGGCGAACATGAGTGATATTTACCTCAAGCAGGTAAAAGAGGAAGCGCTACAGCAAAACATCACTACTTTGCGTAATCGTGTAAACGAGTTGGGTGTTGCCGAGCCAGTGGTTCAGCGCCAAGGTGCAGAGCGCATCATCGTCGAGCTACCAGGTGTACAAGATACGGCGCGAGCTAAAGATATTTTGGGCGCTACAGCTTCGATTGAGTTCCATATGGTCGATGAGAAGGCTGACGCAGCAGCAATTGCTTCTGGTCGTGTTTCGCCAGGTTCAGAGATCTATGAGCGTCGCCAGGGCGGCAAAGTGGCTCTGTATAAAGAAGTGATGCTCACGGGCGATCATATTCAAGGTGCGCAGCCAACCTTCGATGAATATAGCCGTCCTCAAGTTGCGATTAACTTGGATGCTAAAGGTGGCTCTATCTTCTCGAACGTGACCAAAGACAATATCGGTAAGCCGATGGCGACTCTGTTCATCGAGTACAAGGATAATGGTGCCAAGAACCCTGATGGCAGCGTGAAAATGGATAAGATCGAAGAGGTGATCTCGGTCGCAACCATTCAGGCTCGCTTAGGGCGAAACTTTGTCATCACAGGCCTTGATCATTCAGAAGCGCAAAACCTAGCTTTACTGCTTCGTGCCGGTGCCCTGATTGCGCCAGTTTCTATCGTCGAAGAACGTACCATTGGTCCGAGCTTAGGTGCCGAAAACATTGAAAACGGTATGCAGGCGATGATCTGGGGTATGGCAGTTGTCCTTATCTTCATGTTGGTTTACTACCGTGGTTTTGGTCTTATCGCTAACCTGGCACTGACCGCTAACTTAGTGATGGTGGTAGGGGTGATGTCTATGATCCCTGGCGCTGTACTAACGCTACCGGGCATCGCTGGTATGGTATTAACTGTCGGTATGGCTGTTGATGGTAACGTACTGATTTATGAGCGTATTCGTGAAGAGCTTCGTGCTGGCCGTAGTGTTCAGCAGGCGATTCATGAAGGCTATGGTAATGCGTTTTCGACCATCGCCGATGCTAACATCACGACCTTTATGACAGCCTTGATTCTATTTGCCGTGGGCACAGGCGCCGTAAAAGGCTTCGCCGTGACACTCATGATAGGTATCGCCACCTCAATGTTTACCTCCATCGTGGGTACTCGCTCGATAGTGAATGCTATCTGGGGCGGTAAGCGCGTGAAGAAACTGTCTATTTAAGGGGAAGTTGACCATGTACCAGATTTTATCAATTAAAGGCACGATCAACTTCCTGCGTCACGCTGTAGCCATAAGCGGCTTATCACTGTTTTTGGTGCTCGCTTCGCTAGGTTCTTTGGCGGTGAAAGGAATTAACTGGGGACTCGATTTTACCGGCGGTACCGTCGTTGAGATGGAGTTTACCAATCCTGTTGATCTTAACCTGCTCCGTTCAGCCCTGACCACTGATGAGACAGATGGCGCCGTGGTGCAGAACTTTGGTTCGAGCCGCGATGTGTTGATTCGACTACCGGTTAAAGAGGGTGTGAAGAGCGACCTACAGGTTGAACATGTGATGGAAGCGGCTTCTGAGGTCGATCCTAGTGTTATGCAAAAGCGTGTTGAATTTGTTGGACCTCAAGTGGGTAAGGAGTTAGCAGAGCAGGGTGGCCTAGCGGTATTGGTTGCGCTTATCTGTATTCTTATCTATGTCTCTTTCCGTTTCGAGTGGCGTTTGGCGTTGGGCTCTGTGGCGGCATTGGCGCACGACGTGATCATCACTCTTGGTGTTTTCTCTCTGTTCCAACTTGAGTTTGACCTGACGGTATTGGCAGGGGTGTTGACGGTTGTAGGTTACTCGCTCAACGATACTATCGTTGTGTTTGACCGTATCCGTGAAAACTTCCTCAAGATGCGTAAGGGGACGCCAGAAGAGATTGTGAATACCTCAATCACCCAGACCATGAGTCGTACCATTATCACAACAGGTACAACCCTGGTTGTGGTGGTGGCGCTGTTCCTTAAGGGGGGCACCATGATCCATGGTTTTGCAACGGCATTGTTGATGGGTATCTTTGTGGGTACTTTCTCTTCTATCTATGTGGCGAGTTTCCTAGCGATTAAACTGGGTATCAATCGTGAACATATGATGCCAGTTGAGATTGAAAAAGAAGGCGCCGATCAAGATGCGCTGATGCCTTAGACCTAAGTGCACTTGTAATCTTGCTAAAAAAGCCACGTTATCGTGGCTTTTTTATTGCCAATTTGGCCGGATTCCGCCTCGACAATCAATAAGCTTTAAGGCTAGGATGTTGAGCGATTGATCAAAACACCTGATAATTTGCCAGTAGAGCAAGAGCAGTAGGGGATAATACATGGAAGAGCGCAGTAAGATGGTGGCCGGCGGAAACCTGTTACAGGCCCATGCCTGGAAAGGAATGTTAGAGGCCTGTGGTATTGGCGTCGAGCTTAAGGGCGAAGCCCTCCTCGGCGGGATTGGCGAGCTGCCAGTTGATTTACAAGATGTCGAGCTCTGGGTGGCCGAGTCACAATATGAGGCGGCCAGGGCTCAACTAGAGACGCTTAATAGCGAGAGTCCTAAGTGGCAATGTGTTAAATGCCATGAGATGAATGAAGGAAATTTTGAGCTATGTTGGCATTGCAGCGCCGAGCGAAGCGAGCAGCTTAGCTAGTAGTGCTTGCCGCTCGATAAGCCTTACTTTACTCTTGTCCTATCCTTATTTGAGACAAGTCACTTAGACTATGCAATATTTCCCTATTTTCGCCCAAGCCGATGGGTTGAAAATCCTGATGATTGGTGCTGGCGAAGTGGCCAGTCGTAAACTTGAGCTGCTAACGCGCACCCAGGCCCATATTCATGTGATTGCCCCAGATGTCTGTGATGTCGTGATGTCGATGGCGAATCAGGGACAGATAGCCTTGGAGCAGCGATTTGCTGAACTCGATGACCTTCAAGGCATAGATCTTCTTTATATGGCCACGGCAGATGATGAGTTAAATCGTCAGTTTGCCCTGCAAGCCAAGACACTTGGACTCTGGGTCAATGTCGTCGATGCTCCCAAGCTATGTAATTTCATCACACCTGCTATCGTCGATAGAGGGCGGTTACAGGTTGCCATCAGCACCAGTGGCGCGGCACCTGTCTTTGCCCGTGAACTCAGAGCCCGTCTGGAAACCTGGCTGCCAGAGTCATTAAGTGACCTATTTGACTTTATTGCTGCTAAGCGTGTTGAGGTGCAACAGCGTCTGCCTGTGTTTAGTCAGCGTAAGGTTTTTTGGGAGCAATTTTTCCGCTTAAACGGTGACAGATACGACGGCTATACCCCTAAGTATTTCGAACAGGCCTTCGAGAGTCTTGAGGCCAGCGGTGAGCTGCTACTCGTTGAAGAACATACTCCTATCGATCTGCTACCTTTAGCGGCGGTGCCTATGATGCAGCGCCTTGATTGGATCTGTAGCGATCTTAGCTTGCCAGAGCGTCTATCAGAGCTGGTAAGACGCGATGCGGGTCGTATGCCTTTAGTCGCGATGAGCGAGTTAGCTCTGAAATTAGATAAGGGGGAGCGCTTGCTTGTTTATGGCAGCAGCTCATTTGTCGCGCAGCTTAAGGCGCACTTTCCTATGGCGAAGCATCTGCGACCCGGCGCACTTTAACGCCTTTTGCTCACAAGTCGCCTAAATAGGGTAAACTAGGCGCTTTATTCATAACGACTGAGCATTATGGCGCCCAAAGCAACCGTTTATAAAGTGCAACTGCAGATTGCTGACATGGATCGTGGCTACTATCAAGATCACTCTCTAACTCTTTCTCAACACCCGTCGGAAACTGATGCCCGCATGATGGTCAGGCTGCTGGCCTTTGCACTGAATGCCAGCGATACCTTGGCTTTTAGCAAGGGGTTGTGTGTCGAAGGGGAACCCGAGCTATGGCAGAAATCCTTAAGCGATGAGATAGAGCTGTGGATCGAGTTTGGCCAAAGTGATGAGAAGTGGCTGCGTAAGGCGAGTAGTCGCGCCGATAAGGTGCTGCTTTACACCTATGGTGGTCGCGCAGTGCCTATCTGGTGGCAGCAGAATGAGCAAGCCTTAAGTCGCTATCAAAACCTTGAGGTGTGGAATCTTGCCGAAGAGTCAGTCAAGGCGATGGGTGAGATGGTAACGCGTAACATGAGTCTACAGGTTAACATCAGCGAAGGTGAAGTCTGGCTTTCAAATGACAGTGCCAGTGTTCATATTTGCCCCGAGTGTCTCAAGGGCTGAGCTTGTGTGAGTTGATTTGACCAACAAAAAAAACCAGTCTTGCGACTGGTTTTTTGTTGGTATAGCCTATTGAGTTAAGCTTCTTCTACAAGCTCTTCTTCACCGCGGCCCTTGGTTTTAATGATGATAAGAGCAGCGATCACCAGAGTGCCAACAATGCCAGCAACGGTCGATACAGTCATAGGCAGACCCGCACCCAGGGTGGCTGAGTTAAGCAGGAAGCTGATCACCACTGTCGTCATGAACATGGCCGGTATAGTACAGATCCAGTGCAGTTTGTTATGACGCAGTAGGTAAGCCGAGGCGGTCCAAAGCATCATTACCGCTGTGGTTTGGTTGGCAACACCGAAGTAGCGCCAGATAACACCGAAGTCCACCTGTGTCAGAATCGCACCGATAATAAACAGTGGGATAGCCAGTATCAGACGCTTAGGCAGTGCAGTCTGTGGCATCTTAAAGAACTCAGATAGGATAAGACGCGCTGAGCGGAAAGCAGTATCACCAGAGGTAATAGGCAGTACAATCACACCCAGAATCGCCATGAATCCGCCAACTGCGCCCAGTAGACCCGTTGATGCTTCATACACTACGTTTGCAGGGTTACCCGCCATGCCTGCGTTCAGACCTTCAACACCACCGAAGAATGACAGTGCGATAGCACACCAGATAAGTGCAATCACGCCTTCACCTATCATTGCGCCGTAGAATACGAAGCGACCGTTAGATTCATTTTCAACACAGCGTGCCATCAGTGGTGACTGAGTCGCGTGGAAGCCAGATACGGCGCCACAAGCGATGGTGATGAACAGGGCAGGCCAGAGTGGCATGTCGTTCGGGTTAAGGTTAGACAGGAAGTCACCGGCAGTGAAGCCAGGTAGCAGCGTATGCTCGCTCGATACGATCAGCGCTATGGTAAGACCTACAGACATGAAGAGGAGCAGGGCACCGAAGAATGGATAGAGGCGACCGATGATCTTATCGACAGGTACGATAGTAGCGATAAGGTAGTAGGCAAAGATAACGCCTAGGAAGATGCTAACATCCCAACCTGTAAGCTTGCCTAATAGGCCAGCAGGTGCCGAGATGAAGACAACACCCACAAGCAACAGGAGTATGATGGCAAACACGTTCATGAAGTGTTTTGCACTTTTACCCAGATACTTGCCGGCAAGATTAGGCACAGATTGACCATTGTTGCGCACCGACAGCATGCCCGAGAAATAGTCGTGCACTGCACCGGCGAAGATACAACCGATAACAATCCATAACATGGCTGCTGGGCCATATAGCGCACCTAAGATAGGGCCGAAGATAGGACCTACACCAGCAATGTTAAGCAGTTGGATAAGATAGACCTTGCCTTTAGACATAGGCACATAGTCAACGCCGTCAGTCTTAGTAAAAGCCGGGGTTTGGCGAGCGGTATTGATACCGAACACCTTTTCAACAAACTTGCCATAGATGAAGTATCCACCGAGTAGCAGGCCGACACACATTAGAAACCACATCATAATAAGTACTCCCATTTAAAGTTAACAAGAGTGTAACCTGTCGGTAATTTAAGGAAACCGACATTTAGGTGAGTGGTCGAATAAACAGATTAAGCGGTTATTTCAGGCCCGTAACGGTATTAGTGAAAGCCGAAGAGTTGTTTGAGTGGTTTAAGAAAGCGTCTGGATACTGGCACTGTCTTACCTGAGTGGGTGAGCACTTCGGCACCATTTTCTAAGATGACGATCTCGCTGATGGCTTGGGGGGAAATCAGGTATTGCTTGTGGCAGCGTACCAGATCCGTTTTCTCCTCTAATACCTTGAGGGTCAGATGGGTATGAACCTGCTCGTGCCCTGTATTGACATGAATACCGCTAAGATCGCTAAAGGCGAACTCCACCTCTTCGACATTGATCACCTTGAGGCGATTGCCGCAGTAGCAGGGAACATGTTCAAGCTGTGTGGGTAACACCGCATCAAGGGGTTGTTGGTGAAGATCACGGCGAACCCGGGCGATGGTGGTGGCAAGACGGGTCTCATCGACGGGTTTTAGCAGGTAATCGAAGGCGTGGTTGTCGAAGGCTTTGATGGCATACTCATCGAAGGCTGTGACAAATACCATCCTGGGCATGCTGTCGGGGTCGAGCATGGCCACCATCTCCAAGCCTGAGATTTTAGGCATCTGTATATCGACGAAGATCAGTTGAGGCTTGAGTTTGCCTATGGCCTGCATGCCCTCGATGGCGTTGCTGCACTGCCCAATCACCTGTATATCGGGATAGGCAGAGAGTTGATCATCTAAAGCGTCTCGAGCAAAGGGTTCGTCGTCAATTATTAAACAAGTGATCACGCTGTGGGTTCCGTTTGCGCCGCATGGTTAAGCGGCAGAGTAATTATAACTTGAGTAAAACGGTCCTTCTCGCAGTTGATCTTAACGCCATATTGGGGGCCAAATAGGCTCTGGATCCGCTTATGGACGATGGACATACCTAATCCTGAGGTGTCTGTATTGCGTTCCGGCTGATACAGACCTGCATTGTCTTTTACTTCCAATACTAATAAATCTTGCTCTACTCTGCCACTGACCCAGATCTCACCGGGCTCCAATAGGTGAGAGGTACCGTGTTTTACCGCATTTTCTATAATGGGCTGCAAGGTAAATGCCGGTAGTCGATAGAGGTTTAGGCTCTCTGGAATATCGATATGTACAGTGAGTCTGTCGATAAACCTCGCCTTTTCAATGGTAAGGTAAGCATCGATATGCTCCCGTTCGTCGCTTAAGGTGACCAGACCCGTGGTGCGCTTAAGGTTGATACGCAGAAACTGCGATAGGTGTTGGATAAGCTGTCTTGCCATCAGCGGGTCTTTACCTATGATGGCGGCAATGGTGTTGAGCGCATTAAATAGGAAATGGGGATTAACCTGGGCCTGCAGCAGTTTAAGTTCAGCCTGGGTTAGCAGGCTCTGTTGCAGTTCATAGCGGCCGTAGAGAATTTGATTGCTCATTAACCTGGCAATCCCTTCACCCAGAGTGCGATTGATATTGAGAAATAGCTTATTTTTCGGCTCATAGAGCTTGATGGTGCCAATCACCTCAGATTCGCAGCGTAAAGGGATCACTAGGCTTGAGCCCAGCCGACATTGAGGTGAAATCGAGCAGGCATAGGGGGTCTCGACGCCATCGGCAAACATGACGCAGTTTTGCTCTATTGCATCTTGGGTGATCTTAGATGAAATAGGGGTACCAGGTATATGGTGGTCGTCGCCGATGCCGATAAATGCCAGCAGTTTCTTTCTGTCGGTAATGGCGACTGCGCCGACGTTGGTCTCCTCTAGAATGATCTGGGCAACCTTAGTGCTACTCTCCTGATCGAAGCCTTTAGAGAGAACTCCGACACTTCGCTCGGCAATTTTTAGCGCCTTGGTGGAGAATGCCGATGAGAGCTTGTCGAACATGGTTTTCTGATCCCGCACCATACTCATGAATAGGGCCGCACCGATAGAGTTCACCAGCAACATAGGTAAAGCGATCTGCTTCACCAGGGCAACGGCATCGACATAGGGCTTAGCGATGGCGAGGATCAGCGCCATCTGTAACAACTCGGCGGAGAAGGTGACTAGGGCAACAACTAGCGGGGCGTATACCATTTCACTGCGGTTTTGTTTACGCAGATAGTAGCCAACGATGCCCGCGGACAGGCCTTCGAGTGTGGTGGAGATGGCGCAGGCCAGATCGGTAAAACCGCCCATACTGTATCTGTGTAATCCGCCGGTGAGCCCCACTAGAAAACCGGTAACCGGCCCGCCAAGTAGCCCACCTAATACGGCGCCCATGGCACGGGTGTTGGCGATGGCATCGTTGGTTTGCTCACCAAAATAGGTGGCCATGATACAAAACCCTGAAAATATCAGATAGATATATATCTTATGGGGCAGGCGAGTTGCGGTTTCGGCAAACAACTTAAAGAGTGGGGTTTTACTCAATAGGTAGACAATGACCAGATAGAAGCACATCTGTTGGGTGAGTAATAGGATAAGCGGCATAGGGACAATAATACTCGTTTAGATGAGAGGCCATAGTGAGATCAGCATAGCATCCACGCTCGATTCAGAACAAGTGGCGGGCTTTGCCAAGCGGATCAAAGTTTTCATATTTCAGATAGGCTATAAAAGGTATATCTATTTTGTGTCTTTTAGGAAGATCATGTCAGATTCAATACACGGCCATCAGGTGATGGAACTTATGCTCTCTTTGGGACGCGCGGTATCTAAAGGGGAACTGACTCAGTTGATGTCTCAAACCTTTGGTGAAAATGCCCGTTATCACACCTGTTCGGCCAGTGAAATGGACGCTCAGGAGTTAATCGCTTTCCTTGAGCAAAAGGGCAAGTTTACTGAATCGGAAGCGGGAATTGAAACCGCCGCCGATCGCATCTGCCATCACTAATCTTCGCTAACCTCAATTAAGGCTTGCAGCTGCTGCTTCGATTTACTGGCGAACTCGGTGATCATCATTCGGATCAGACGAGACTTGGCGATCTTACTCTCCTTCGCCAGTTCATTGAGTTGAGCGATACTGGTTTCTGTTAGGGTAAAGGTCGCATGGCGAAAGATGCGGCTGGCCTGCTTTTTTTGGTTGACCGTGGTATTGGTTTTGCGTTTCTTTTTGATCCGCTTCGCCAGGCTGGGTTGGCCAAAAGCATAGTTGTTAGCATCTTCGATAAACTCTTCAACCGATAGTTTTTTTCGTGGTTTAGGTTTACGACGTTTAAGATCAGTTAAGCTCATAAGAATTTTCTGGTGGTATTGCAAACAGCTCATCTGCAATAGCACGTATTTCGGCGGCGGCTTTTCCATCCGGTTCAATTTCGATGACCGACGATCCCTGTTCTTCACTGTCATCGTAGATGTTACGGCTAAAGGTCACCGAATCCAGCACTCTGAGTCCAAACGACTCCACCACCTCTTTGGCTTCGAGAATGCGCTTGTATTGGCTGGGAAGGGCTGGACACTGGGTCATGACCACAGTGGCAACCATCTTAGGGTTCACCATCTTACAGGTGCTGAGCATATCTTCCATGTGAGGCAAGGTTTTGAGATCCCGCCGTTTTGGACGCAGTGGCAATACCACATAGGTGGCCACCGACATGGCGGCGCGCATTGCAAGGTTATCTTGTCCACCACAATCGACGATAACATAGTCGAATCTCTGGTCTAACCCTAAGAGATCATTACGGATTTTACCATAAAGCTGAATACAGTTAATGGCGGGGAGGCTGGCATCTTCGTTACGGGCCTGGATCCAATCCGAGGTGGTGCGCTGGGGATCACAGTCGACCATTAATACATTGGCCTGGTATTTTTGAGTGATATGTACGGCGATATTTTGGGCGAGGCAACTTTTACCCGCACCTCCTTTTTCACCCCCAACAAGCAAAATCATAGCGTGTCTCCCTCGAACTGTAGCACAGGTTCATCTCACGGAACTGATGCTGTTTAGTATAGAACAGAGTTATAGATACTGCCTGAACTCTCGTTTTTAGTTGACTGAAAAGGCTAAACAATTTGCATTGCGACCTGGTAACGTAAGGGGCCACATTCGGAGCAACGACACACCTGAGCTTTAATGCTGTTCTGCTTATCGGTCTTGGGGTTAAAGGTTATTTCTATCAGTTCGCCAAGGGTAAAGGGCTTCTTATATTCGATGAGTACGCCGCGGCGGGCCAGATCAATACAGATCCCATCATCTGTGTGTGCTACGCCCAAGCCGTCGGTCCAAGAGATGAGGACCCGCTCAGCTTCCATGTCGACTCGTAGCGATTTGCGGCGTTCTTCAAAATCTTCGTTTTGATCCATCAGAGTAGTCCTTGCTGTAATAGGTAGTAATTTAGCCTTTTAAACGTAGCACAGTTTTAACGGGAAATAATAGTTATAACAACATGAATAACGGTTAGTTATTCATGTTGCTGCATCGATGGGACTTGGTTGTCGATTTACAAAAGAAAAGCAGTTGGCTAGTGGGGCATGCTGTGGTCGGTAGTCGCCTGCGATTCAGGTTGAAATAAGGGGGAGTCTAAGTAGACTCCCCCTCAAGGTGCTAGTGATCATCCTCTTTACGTGGATAGGGCAGTTTAAGTTGTCCCCAACGGATCACGATAACCGTGCTGGCTAGCACTAAGGTAGAGACTGAAATTGCCAATATCCGCCAATCTTCCATAGCTTTCATATCAAGGATCAGATAACGGGCCAGCGCGACAATGGCGATATACAGAGGCATACGCACCGGTAATTTACCGGATTCTGCGTAGTTGGCCACCATGGCCAACACTTCCAAATAGATGAAGAGCAACAGAAGATCGGCCAGTGCGACTTCGCCCATCTTGATGATATGCACTACCTCTTGACCGATAGCGATAATGGTGGCGATGGCGATGATAATTAAAACAAAATGTTCTATTGCTTTGAGGCTTTTAGAGCCGTATTGCGAGTAGAGTTTTCCCATAAATAGCGCTCAATAGTGTTTTTATAGATGGTAACAACTATTGGGCGCTATGCTAGGGGCTGTTTGTGACGCTTTTCACATTCTGAATGTTTACCGTCGATTTAACCACGCTTAGCCGGGTCGACCATCGACTCTTGGACGCAGTAAAATGGGGGCATAACAGAGCACGAATGCCCCAAACGCTATGATCCATGCAAGCAAGGCTAGCGTCAGCCAGAAGATAAATTGTTCAGGGTATAGATTAGCCAATACCCGAGTTATCGTTGAGAGTAAGATTAAGCCAAAGGCAATGGGCATCACTTTGGGCGGCAGCAGGTTACGCCCCGTATGACCCAGAGATACCCTGGCCATCATAGCTAAGATCATCCCGCCCAGTCCCCCGACTGTCATGGCATGTAGACCCGCTGAGACGCCGGCCCCGCTGGCAATCAACAAAAGCCCTGCTGGAATGCAAAGGTAACTAAGGTGTAGTGACCAAAGTAGCG
Organism: Shewanella sp. ECSMB14101; assembly: GCF_000773485.1. Classification (NCBI taxonomy): domain Bacteria; kingdom Pseudomonadati; phylum Pseudomonadota; class Gammaproteobacteria; order Alteromonadales; family Shewanellaceae; genus Shewanella; species Shewanella sp. ECSMB14101. The sequence continues at coordinate 31,281 of NZ_JSFF01000011.1, forward strand.
GCACTTTAAGGGTCGATTGGACGCCCCAACGAGACCAGCGTACCAAAAGGGCAATGCCGGCGATGGCGGCGCAGATCATCACGGGCAGTGGTTGGCCGATAAGCATGGCAATAAACAAGGCAATTAAGCTGACAAAGGTGAGCTTTTCGAGCCATGAGATATTATCTAGTCTCTGCCACTGGGTGGCTCGGTCGGTAAAAAATGGGATCACTCGACCACCGATTAACGCCACTATGGTGACCATCAAGATGGTCGCGCCGTGAAAGGCATGAGATACCAGCAAGCTGTTTTGACTGCTGACGCCATAGTAGCTCAGGGCGTTAGCAAGGGTGAGCAGCAGCAAGATAGGGATAAAGGCGAAGTTGCGCCACTGTTTAACGGCGATCACTTGTTTGGCGAGCACCAGTGCAGTTACAGGCGCGAAAAGGAGATCCAGCAAGGCGATAACCTCAAAAGATCCCCATTGATTATTGATCAGTAAAATGCGTGGGCTTAGCCATAGCAGGAAGAGGGCACCCAGTGGCCAGCCCTTGATGCTCTTTTGCCCCGTCCAGGTTTGTGATGCAGTGAGCAAGAAGCCGGCAACAATGGCCATCACGAAACCGAACAGCATCTCATGCCCATGCCACCAGAGTGGATTGCCGTGAGGGGCAAAGCCGAGACGGCCGGTAAGAAAACTGCCCCAAAGTGCCAGGGCAATGAGGCTAAACAGAGCGCCAAATAGGAAGAAGGGACGAAAACCTAATCTCAGTAAAGCCAGCTTGGGTTGTCGATGGGCGGGTTCATCTATGTTAAGCATATGCGTCTCAATATATCCGAGTAATTATGTCGGGTATTATAAGGTGTATTATATATGCATGTAAATAAGCGGGTGTGGCTTTTATATTTGCCAAGGATAAAAAGTTGAAGGCATAAAAAAACCGCCACAGAGGTGGCGGCTTTTAGCATAAATTAGGATTAGCGGCTGTGATTAGCGCTTTAGGGCGTCGCTCAGTAGAGGGCGGAAGCTCTTGACCATGGCAACAGTTGCCTTAGGGCTACCGGCGATGATGTTGCCTGAGCTCATGTAACCGTGATTACCGGTAAAGTCAGTGACTGTGCCGCCTGCTTCGCGGACAATCAGTTCGCCGGCAGCGATATCCCAAGGCTTAAGACCAATTTCAAAGAAGGCATCCATACGGCCCGCTGCGACGTAGGCGAGATCGAGTGCAGCAGAGCCTGCACGGCGAAGATCGGCGCACTGGCTGAAAGTTGAGGTGAGCAACTTCATGTAAGTTTCAGAATGCTGCTTCGCCTTGAAAGGGAAACCAGTACCAACGATGGCATCGCTTAAGTCATTGATCTTGCTGACACGAAGACGGAAATCGTTCAGTTTGGCACCTTTACCGCGCACGGCAGTATACAGCTCGTCACGAACGGGATCGTAAACGACGGCAACTTCAGTCTTACCTTTGTGTTGTACGGCGATAGATACCGCGAAATGGGGGATGCCTCTAACAAAGTTGTTAGTGCCATCCAAGGGATCAACAATCCATATATAGTCGCTATTACTTCCCTTATTCTCACCATTTTCTTCACCAACTATGGTGTGGTCTGGGTACGACTTACGAATTTGATATGTAATGGCAGCTTCTGCTTCTTTATCTACGTTAGTCACGTAGTCATTGATACCTTTTGCGCTAACTTCGATACGATCGAGTTCAGTATAAGCGCGCATAATTGTTTGGCCGGCAGCGCGAGCGGCGCGCACAGCAATAGTCTGCATCGGATGCATTACAATCCCCTGGATGTTAAAGAACAGATATAAATAATCGGCGCACATTATACGTCGTTTTACTGTTATATCAAATATAGATTTTTGTATTAAGGGATCTTAGCGCCCTGTGATACCATCAATCCACTGTTCTATAGAAAGAAATCAAATTGTTTCATGCTTAGCAATATTCGTGTCGTTCTCGTAGGAACCACCCATCCTGGAAATATAGGTTCAACCGCCCGTGCCATGAAAACCATGGGACTTTCCACCCTTTATCTTGCCGAACCTAAGGTCGCACCGGACGGCCAGTCGGTGGCGCTGGCAGCCGGTGCTTCTGATATTCTCAAACATGCGGTGACAGTGGATTGTCTGGCCGATGCAATCGCCGATTGTAGTCTGGTGATCGCCACCAGTGCCCGTAGCCGCACCCTAGATTGGCCTATGCTGGATCCACGTCAAGCCGGTGAGAAATTGGCGAATGCTGCCGTAAACGGACCCGTTGCCATTGTATTTGGCCGTGAGAGTAATGGCCTTAGCAACGATGAACTGCAAAAGTGCAACTATCATGTGACTATTCCGGCAAACCCTGAATATACTTCGCTGAATCTGGCGCAAGCGGTGCAGCTCATCTGTTATGAGGCTCGTGTTGCTCACCTGAATATGACCCCTGAAGTGGTTGAGGAACAAGATTATCCGCTGGCCAAAGAGCAGGAGAATTTCTTTATCCACCTGGAAAATACCTTGCTGGGTACCGGATTTATCATCAAGCAGCATCCAGGTCAGGTAATGACTAAACTCAGACGTTTATTTAGCCGGGCGAGGATTGAAAGTCAGGAGATGAATATTCTTCGTGGCATCTTGACCTCGGTAGATAAGAAAGTCGAATTGGCACAACAAGTGGTTGAACAAGATAAGCGGTCAACGAAGGAAGAATAGAGCCATGGGCGTGATTTCCAGAATTAAAGATGACATAGCCTCCATTTATCATAGAGATCCGGCGGCTAACGGTACGTTAGAGATCTTGCTGAACTATCCGGGGATGCAGGCTATCTGGATCCATCGCATCAGCCACAAACTTTGGAAGCGCAAATGGTGCCTGACGGCGCGTATGATTTCGACCTTCTCTCGCTGGTTGACCGGGGTGGAGATTCATCCTGGCGCCACCATAGGCGACCGATTCTTCATCGACCATGGCATGGGCGTTGTGATCGGTGAGACCGCCGAAATTGGTAACGATTGTACCCTGTATCACGGTGTCACCTTGGGGGGCACTACCTGGCAGGCGGGCAAACGCCACCCAACCCTGGGAAACAATGTGGTGATCGGCGCTGGTGCTAAGATCCTCGGGCCTATTACTATGCATGATGGCGCCCGTGTTGGCTCCAATTCTGTCGTGGTGAAAGAGGTGCCTAAAGACACAACTGTGGTGGGTATACCGGCCCGTGTGGTGGCGAAACCCAGTGATGAGTCTAAAGAGCATGCTCAGCGCCGCACCGAGATGGCCAAGAAATATGGCTTTGATGCGTATGCTGTCTCACCAGATAATCCCGATCCAGTGGCAAATGCCATCGGGCAGATGTTAGATCATATGCATCTGATGGACTCTAAGGTACAAGAGGTGTGTCAAGCGGTTCAGAGTATGGGTGGAAGTGTTTGTACCGAGCGACTACCAGAGCTCGAAGTGGGCGAATTTAGTGATGCTGAACAAGCCGCGGCCGAGAAGCGTCAGCAAGCGATAGATGAGTTTGATCCCATTATTTGATAAAGAGTGAGATTTATTGCCCCTCAGCGTTGAATCTTTGCGTTGAAACAGGTTAAATACCCCAGCAACGAAGCAGGGTATTTCCTGTTTCCGATAACGTCCTTAATACCTGACTAACTTGCTAGGTTTTATACTTGACTAAAACAGTCAGGTATGGTTGAATTGACTTAAGCATTTTAGAGAGCAGTGGTAGCTATGAAACTAACTTCAAAAGGTCGGTATGCGGTAACGGCAATGTTAGACGTTGCAATGCATTCTACATCTGGCCCAGTCCCATTAGCTGACATCTCCGAGCGTCAGGGAATCTCCCTTTCCTATCTTGAACAACTCTTCGCCAAATTACGTAAACATGGATTGGTCTCTAGCGTAAGAGGACCTGGTGGCGGTTATCGCCTCGGGTATGACGCCAGCGATATCTCTGTGGGCATGGTCGTCAGGGCGGTGGATGAGTCAGTTGACGCCACGCGTTGTCAAGGACTGGGAAATTGCCAGAGCGGCAGTCGGTGTTTAACCCATTCGCTCTGGGGTGATTTGAGTAAACAGATTTCAGATTTTTTAAATGGCATTAGCCTTGCGGGTCTGATGAATAAAAGAGATGTGCAATTTATCTCAATAAAGCAAGACAAGATGCAACAGGAACAAAGAGTAACCGTATAAGTTAACTTTGTTATTTAATTATTACTATATGTACGTGGTAAGTGGTCGAGCGAAGACTACTAAGTACGGAGTGTGAGATGAAGCTTCCTATTTATTTAGATTATGCTGCAACGACGCCAGTCGATCCTCGAGTTGCAGAAAAAATGATGCAATACATGACGATGGACGGGATTTTTGGTAACCCCGCTTCACGTTCTCACCGTTACGGTTGGCAAGCTGAAGAGGCGGTTGATATCGCCCGTAATCAAGTTGCTGAGCTGATTAACGCCGATCCTCGTGAGATTGTTTTCACTTCTGGTGCCACCGAGTCTGATAACTTGGCCATTAAGGGTGTTGCGCATTTTTACCATAAGAAAGGCAAGCACATCATCACCAGTAAGACAGAACACAAAGCCGTGTTGGATACCTGTCGTCAGCTTGAGCGTGAAGGCTTCGAAGTGACTTACCTTGAGCCAGAATCAAACGGCATCATTCCGATTGAGAAAATCGAAGCGGCGATGCGCGAAGACACCATCTTGTTGAGTTTGATGCATGTCAACAACGAGATTGGCGTGATCCATGACATCGACGCCATCGGCGAACTGTGCCGCGCCAAGAAGGTGATATTCCATGTGGATGCCGCTCAAAGCGTAGGTAAGCTGCCAGTCGATCTGCAAAAGAGCAAGGTCGATCTGATGTCTATTTCAGCGCACAAGATGTACGGTCCTAAAGGTATTGGAGCCTTGTACGTACGTCGTAAGCCACGTATCCGTTTGGAAGCGACCATGCACGGTGGTGGACATGAGCGTGGTATGCGCAGTGGTACCCTGGCGACTCACCAGATTGTGGGCATGGGTGAAGCTGCGGCGATTGCCAAAGCCGATATGGAAAGTGATAACGCTCGTATCCGTCGTCTACGCGACAGACTGTGGGACGGTATCAAGCATATCGAAGAAACTTATATCAATGGTGATGCAGAGCAAAGATACTGCGGCAGCCTGAACGTCAGCTTTAACTTCGTCGAAGGTGAATCTTTGATGATGGCCCTTAAAGATCTGGCGGTCTCTTCAGGGTCGGCCTGTACCTCGGCAAGCTTAGAGCCTAGCTATGTGCTTCGTGCATTAGGGTTAAACGATGAAATGGCGCACAGTTCAATCCGTTTCTCTATCGGTCGTTTCACGACTGAAGAGGAGATTGACCATGCGATCGAGACCATTACCAAGTCTATCGGCCAATTGAGAGAGATGTCTCCACTGTGGGAGATGTTCAAAGATGGTGTCGACCTATCAACAGTGCAATGGGCACATCATTAATCCGGCTGATAAACGAATAAAGAGTGGAGCAGAATCATGGCTTACAGTGAAAAAGTAATAGATCATTATGAGAACCCGCGTAACGTAGGTTCATTCGACAAGAACGATCCTTCAGTGGTTACCGGTATGGTAGGTGCGCCTGCCTGTGGTGACGTCATGAAGTTACAGCTGAAGATCGATGACAATGGCATTATCGAAGATGCCAAGTTCAAGACTTATGGTTGTGGTAGCGCTATCGCGTCTAGCTCTTTGGTCACCGAGTGGGTGAAAGGCAAGACGATTGAAGAAGCGCAAGCCATTAAAAATACGGATATTGCTGAAGAGCTTGCCCTACCACCTGTGAAGATCCACTGCTCAATTTTGGCAGAAGATGCGATTAAAGCAGCGTTAGACGAATATAAGGCCAAGCACGAAAAGTAATAGTCGGAGTAACAATGGCAATAACGATGACACCGGCGGCGGCCGAGCGAGTAAGAAGCTTCTTGGCCAACCGTGGTAAAGGTATCGGATTACGTTTGGGGCTGAAAACCTCGGGATGTTCCGGCATGGCTTACGTGCTGGAATTTGTCGATGACCTTAATGATGACGATGAAGTTTATGAGATCGATGGTGTGAAAATCATCATTGATGCTAAGAGTTTCATCTACCTGCAAGGTATTGAGTTGGACTTCGTCAAAGAAGGGCTCAACGAAGGTTTTCAGTTTAATAACCCAAATGCTAAAGGGGAGTGCGGCTGCGGCGAAAGCTTTACCGTTTAGCGACCGAATCTAGATTCATGAACTATTTTGAGCTGTTTAGTTTATCGCCAGAGTTTGACCTGGATACCGCCATATTGTCAGAACGCTATCGCGAGCTGCAAAGGGCGGTCCATCCAGATAAGTTTGCCAATGCCAGCGAGCAAGATAAGCGCCTGGCCGTGCAACGTACCGCACAGGTAAATGATGGTTATAACACCTTAAAACATCCTATCTCGCGCGCCGAGCATATGCTGAGCCTCAAAGGAATAGACTTAAGCCACGAGTCGACCACAGTGAAAGATACTGGGTTTTTGATGCAGCAGATGGAGTGGCGTGAGGCCTTAGAGGAGATTGCCGACAGTGACGATCCCGATGAGGTAATCGAGCACCTGCACCAATCCTTTAGTGAGTATCGCAGTGCCATCACGGCACAACTTGCCCAGTTTATAGAGTCTTCTGATCAGCCGATTCTGGAACAGGCCGCCGATCTGGTGCGTAAGCTCAAGTTTATGGCGAAGTTGCAGGCGGAACTCGAGCGAGCGGAAGACGCTCTCTTTTAAGCGTGATTCATGTTTAGTTGGCTCAATATTGCTTGAGCCTTTATTTTTTAAGTTGGAAAGATATGGCACTTTTGCAGATCGCTGAACCCGGACAGAGCGCCGCACCGCACCAGCATAGGCTGGCGGTAGGCATTGACTTAGGTACAACCAACTCTCTGGTGGCGGCAGTACGCAGCGGCGTCGCCGACACCTTGGCAGACGAATCTGGCCGTCATGCATTAGCATCAGTGGTGCGTTACAGTGAAGATGGAGTCCAGGTAGGAGTCGATGCCGAGCGTTTTTCGGCCCAAGACCCGCTTAATACTGTGGTCTCGGTGAAACGTTTCATGGGACGCAGCCTGAGTGACATTCAGGCCAAGGATGCCTCACTTCCTTATCAGTTCTCCGCCAGTGAAAACGGCCTGCCGTTGTTTAATACTCAGGCGGGCCAGTTTAATCCTATTCAAATTTCGGCTGACATTCTAAGACCCTTGGTCGAACGCGCCGAAAAGACCCTAGGCGGTTCGTTAGAAGGTGTGGTGATCACAGTCCCCGCCTATTTTGATGATGCCCAGCGTCAGGGCACCAAGGAAGCGGCAAGCTTGCTTGGGGTCAAGGTGCTGCGTCTGCTGAATGAACCCACCGCCGCGGCTATCGCCTACGGGCTCGATTCGGGTCAAGAAGGCGTGATAGCCATCTATGATTTGGGTGGTGGTACCTTCGATATTTCTATTTTACGCCTCAACAAAGGGGTGTTTGAAGTGATGGCCACCGGCGGCGATTCGGCCCTGGGCGGCGATGATTTCGATCACGCCTTAGCCGAGCATCTGCAGCAGAGCTGGCAACTTTCAAGCCTCACGGCCAGTGAGCGTCGTGCACTGCTTATTGAGAGTCGCCGCGTGAAAGAAGCGCTAACCGAGCAGGAAAGCGTAACTGCTCGCCTGACGATGGCTGCGGGCGAGGTATTTGAGCAAGTGGTCGACAAGGCACAGTTTGATGCCCTGATTGAACCACTGGTTAAGAAAACAATTGCCAGCTGTCGCCGCGCTTTGCGTGATGCCGGTATCAGTGCCGACGAGGTGCTTGAAACCGTCATGGTGGGTGGCTCGACCCGTGTGCCTTTGGTGCGTGAACGTGTCGAAGGTTTCTTCGGTAAGGTGCCTTTGACCTCTATCGATCCCGATCGCGTGGTCGCTATCGGCGCAGCGATTCAGGCCGATATTCTGGTGGGCAACAAGCCTGAATCTGATCTCTTGCTATTGGATGTGATCCCTCTTTCTTTAGGGATCGAGACCATGGGCGGACTGGTGGAAAAAGTGGTTTCCCGCAATACGACTATTCCAGTTGCCCGTGCCCAGGAGTTTACTACCTTTAAAGATGGTCAAACTGCCATGGCATTCCATGTGGTGCAGGGCGAGCGTGAGCTGGTGGCAGATTGTCGCTCTCTGGCGCGTTTTACCCTCAAAGGTATACCGCCAATGGCAGCAGGTGCGGCGCATATTCGCGTTACCTTCCAGGTTGATGCCGATGGTTTGCTCAGCGTCACCGCCATGGAGAAATCGTCTGGCGTTCAGGCAACCATTCAGGTTAAACCTTCATTCGGTCTTACCGATGAAGAGATTGGCACTATGCTCAAAGATTCGATGGCCCATGCTAAAGATGATATCGAGCGTCGTATGTTGGCTGAGCAGCAAGTAGAAGCCGCTCGGGTGCTTGAGTCTTTATCGGCCGCGTTGGCCAAAGATGGTGCCCTGCTTGATGCCGAAGAGTCTGCGGCGATCGCCAAGGGAATGACTCACCTGGCTGAAGTGGCCAGTCAAGAAGATACGGATGCTATCGAGAAGGCTATAACGTCGCTTGACGATGCCAGCCAAAGCTTTGCTGCAAAACGTATGGATAATTCCATTCGATTGGCGCTTAAAGGCCAGTCGGTTGACAAACTATAGGTAACAATATGCCTCAAATCGTTTTTTTACCCCATGAAGAGTTATGTCCAGATGGTGCGGTTGTCGAAGCACAGGTGGGCGAAACCGTATTAGATGTTGCACTGCGTAACGGCATCACCATTGAACATGCCTGTGAGAAATCTTGTGCTTGTACCACTTGCCACGTGATCATTCGTGAAGGCTTTGATGAACTCGAAGAGAGTGATGAGCTCGAAGATGACATGCTCGATAAGGCATGGGGCTTGGAGCCTGAGAGTCGTCTATCGTGCCAGTCTAAGGTGCCAGATAGCGATCTTGTGGTAGAGATCCCTAAATACACTATTAACATGGTTAGCGAAGGATAGACTGAGTTAACGGGTGCATAGAAGAGAAAGGCCGGTCATGATGACCGGCTTTTTTGTCTCTGAAATAGGCAAAAGGGCTAGACTTAAGGTACCGCATTTAAGACTAAGAGGCGTTACTATGAAATGGATAGATTCTCTCGATGTTGCTCTGGCGCTACTTGAAGCGCACCCAGAAGTTGACCCTAGCCAAATCCGCTTTACCGATCTGCGCGATTGGGTGCTGGCGCTCGATGAGTTTGATGATGATCCCGAACACTGTAATGAGCGGGTGTTAGAAGCGATTCAAGTCTGCTGGATCAATGAGTATTAACCCTGACCCGAGCGGCTAAAGCCTCGCAGCCGCTCGATTATGCTACTTGCTGTGCTAACTGGATCCCATTGGCCTTGATGACAGTTTGATGAATGTCTCATTCATCTGGTTATAAAGGTAGGTTTTTCGGATTTTATTTCGTATAATCCGCGCGAATTTTTAAAAACCTGTTTAATGAAGGAAGCTAGACATGGCTATCGAACGTACTTTTTCTATCATCAAGCCTGATGCAGTTGCTAAAAACCACATTGGTGCTATCTATAACCGTTTTGAAACAGCTGGCCTGAAAATCATTGCTTCTAAAATGGTTCACCTAAGCAAAGAGCAAGCTGAAGGTTTCTACGCTGAGCACAGCGAGCGTCCTTTCTTCGGTGCATTGGTTGAGTTCATGACTTCTGGTCCTATCATGGTTCAAGTGCTAGAAGGCGAAAACGCTGTTTTGGCTAACCGTGAAATCATGGGTGCCACTAACCCAGCTGAAGCTGCTCGCGGTACTCTGCGTGCTGATTTCGCTGACAGCATTGACGAGAATGCCGTTCACGGTTCAGACGCTGTTGCTTCTGCTGAGCGTGAAATCGCTTACTTCTTCAGCGCTGAAGAGCTTTGCCCACGTACTCGTTAATTCGAGCGTGATGCAAACATTAACGAGAAGGAGCCCTAGGGCTCCTTTTTTGTATCTGGGATTTGGGGCAAAATAGCCCGAAAGTAAATCATGATGAGAAGTCGATGAAAATTTTAGCCGATGAAAACATGCCCTATGTCGAAGCCCTGTTTGCAGATCTTGGCGAGGTGGAGCGTGTCGATGGCCGTACCTTGACCGCAGATCAGGTAAAAGAGGCTGATGTCCTGCTGGTACGCTCGGTCACCAAGGTGAATAAGTCATTGCTACAGGACTGCGAGCGATTGACCTTTGTCGGCAGTGCCACCATTGGCATGGATCATCTGGACTTAGACTATCTCAAACAGCGCGGCATCTTTTGTACCAATGCGCCGGGCTGCAACGCTGTGGCTGTTGGCGAGTACGCCTTCAATGCCATGCTCGAACTGGCCAGACGCTTTAATACCCAGCTCAAGGGGAAAACCGTCGGCATCGTTGGCGCGGGTAACACGGGTACGGCGCTGCAAAAGTGCCTTGCGGCCTATGGGGTCAAAACCTTGCTCAACGATCCCCTGCTTGAAGAAGCGGGCGATGGGCGCGAGTTTGTCTCTTTAGATGAACTCGTTGAGCGCTGTGATGTGATCTCTTTGCATGTGCCTTTGACCCGTGATGGCGATCATCCGACATATTATCTTTTCGATGAGGTGCGCCTTAAGTCGCTCGCAGATGGCTGCTGGCTGCTGAACTGCTGCCGCGGCGAGGTGATCGACAACCGAGCTCTTATCGAGGTGAAAAAGCTGCGGGATGATCTCAAGTTGGTGCTGGATGTGTGGGAAGGTGAGCCCCATCCCATGGACGAACTCGTGCCATTAGTTGAGATCGCCACACCGCACATTGCGGGCTATAGCCTAGAAGGTAAGGCCCGCGGTACCTTTATGTTGTATCAGGCCTTAATGGCACGCCTTGGCAGAGAGGCCGACAAGTCCCTCACCAGTCTGTTGCCGCCATTGTGGAGCCATCAATTGTCGCCCCTGTCTGTGCCCGATGAAAAGGCGCTGCTTAGCCTAGTGCGTCTGGTTTACGACCTGCGTGATGACGATGAACTGTTTCGTCAGCGATTCCAAAACGACAAGGGCTTCGACCAGATGAGAAAAAATCACAAACATCGGCGTGAATTTAGTGCGTTAATGCTAGCCAATAACGCGGGTTCTGATGTAGATTGGTTGCTCGAATTAGGTTTTTCAGGAGTCGGTCTGTAATTATGTCGCAGGAATTTAACGTAGTCGTTTTAGGTGCATCGGGAGCCGTGGGTCAAACAATGATTGAGATCCTCGAAGAACGCAACTTTCCCGTTGCGAATTTGTACCCTTTAGCCAGTAGTCGTAGTGCGGGCGATACGGTAACTTTCCATGGTAAACAGGTCGAAATTTTAGACGTGGAAAGCTTCGATTGGTCTCAGGCGCAGTTGGGATTCTTCTCTGCTGGCGGTGACGTATCGGCCAAGTGGGCGCCCATTGCAGCAGAGCATGGTTGTGTTGTGATCGACAACACCTCACATTTCCGTTACGACATCGATATTCCTCTAGTGGTTCCCGAGGTTAACCCTCAGGCAATCGCCGATTTCCGTAACCGCAATATTATTGCCAACCCTAACTGTTCAACCATTCAGATGCTGGTGGCCCTAAAGCCTATCTATGATGCCTTTGGGATCTCTCGCATCAATGTGGCGACCTATCAGTCGGTATCGGGTTCAGGCAAGCAGGCGATCGAAGAGCTGGCCAATCAGTGCGCTAAGCTGCTACAAGGTCTGCCAGTGGAACCAAAGGCTTACCCTAAGCAGATCGCCTTCAATGTGCTGCCGCAGATCGACAAGTTTATGGATAACGGCTACACCAAAGAAGAGATGAAGATGGTGTGGGAAACGCAGAAGATCTTTGGCGACGATCAGATAGTCGTTAACCCAACGGCGGTGCGTGTGCCTGTGTTCTACGGTCACTCGGAAGCCGTACATATCGAAACGGTGCAGTCGGCGAGTGCAGATGATGTTAAAGCTGTGTTGCATAACGCTCCAGGTGTAGAGCTGTTTGAGTCTAACGAAGAGTACCCAACTGCAGTGACCGAGGCGGCAGGTACAGATCCGGTTTATGTGGGGCGTGTGCGTGAAGATATCTCTCACCCTAACGGTATAAACCTTTGGGTAGTCTCTGATAATATTAGAAAAGGCGCGGCGTTAAACAGCGTGCAGATCGCTGAAGTTTTGATTAGAGATTATTACTGATCCCATCAATAGGATGAGTAACTGTAGAAAAAGCCTGCATCATGCAGGCTTTTTTTGTGTTATCACTTGTTTTTGAAATGTGAACAGTAGCAGGCCACCTAAATCTGGTTTATAGTAATCTCAATAAATACAATTGCCTAAAGCATGCTGCCAAATGGCAGTTAATCATCGCTTGAAAGGGAAGAATTGATGAACTTTCGCACATCGCATCTTGCTGGTCTGCTAGCCAGCGCACTGCTTGTTCTCTCGTCGACATCGGGTTTTTTATCTGCTGCTGAACCCCTTAATATTACAGGTCCTGATGGCGAAACCCGCCAGACTCTGCGCCAATACGGACCGACGACTGCGTCTGATACCTTTTGGAGCATTGCTCAGAAGACTCGTCCCGATTCCAGTGTGACAGTGTATCAGGTGATGGCGGCTATCTATGAAGCCAACCCTCACGCCTTTTCCAGTGATAACTACAACAGCCTAGAGAAAGGCATGATTCTGCTTATCCCCTCTAAAGAGGTGATGCAGGCGATTCCTAAGAGTCTGGCGAAACAGCAGGCACAAAATAACGACAAAGGCTGGCGCCAGAAACCACAAACGGTTGCAGCTAGGCCTATTCCCGCGCCGCAAACCGAGGCAAAGGTAGAGCCTCAGGCAGAATCACCATCAGAGCCACAGCCAAGCAGCCAACCTGTGTTGAAGGTCAGTGTCGAGCAGCAAAAACAGATTGAAGAGCTCACAGCCAAGCTGGAAAGCGAGCAGGCCAAGAATCTGTCGCTGACCGATGAGCTGGCAAGGGCTCAGGATCAGCTGAATCTGGGTAATAACGATACCGAGATGCTGCAAAGCAAGATAGATGAACAGAGCGCGCGTATCGCCGAGTTAGAAGAGGCGCTGCTGATCCAAAAAGAGCAGAAAGCGCAGCTTAATAGCGAAGTCGAACAGCTACGTCAGCAGCTGGTCGCCGCCACTCAGCCTGTCACGCCGAAAGAACCTGATGACAGCTGGCGCACCATGATGAGCAACCCACTCTATATCGGGCTGGCCGCTGCCATTCCGGCGTTGCTGCTGCTCGTATTGGTCTGGTTAGGGCTCAAGCGCCGCAATAGTAAAAATGAAGCGGTAGAGCAAGAGCAAGCTGCGCCCATCACGCCGCCAGTCGATGATGCACCAAAAGCGCCTGCGCCAGAAGCTAGCGAAGAGCTTATGGCGATACGTCTTGATAATGACGATGAGGCTGACTCCCTCGATTCATTGATGAAGGTCGATGACAATGCACTTAAGCCTGAGGCTGACCTAAGTGACGAGGCTGCACCGCTCGATAGCGCTGCCGATATGGTGGTGGATGCCGGCGATGAGCAGGTGATGTCACCTATCGAAGATGAAGGTCAATCTCTGGACGATCTTTGGGCCGAGGCGATGGGAGAGCAGGAGCAAGAAGAGGCTCAGGCTCCTCAAGAAGATGATTTGGACAGCTTGCTTGCCGAGCTTGATGCACCCGCAGAGGAACCGGTTGAAGCGCCGAAGGCTGCGGCTGATGAATCGGCACAGACCGAAACCGATCTTGATGACTTGTTAGCTGAGTTCGAACAGGCAGAGACAAGCGCCGATGAACCTAAAGAGGAAGATCTTGATGCGCTGCTGGCTGAGTTTGATCTGCCTGCCGACGAGCCAAAGGTCACGCCAGAGGAGGAACCAGAGGCGCTAGCCGAAGAAGCGCCGTCACTTGAGGTTCCAACAGAAGACGAGACGCTTGCCGATGAAATAGCCCAAGAGCTTGAGAGCGCTATCGAAGATAAAGGTGATGAGCAGCTTGTTGATGATACCGATCTCGATGCCTTGTTAGCTGGGTTTGATACCGAAGAAGCGTCAGAATCCGCTAAAGAAGAGCAAGAAGCGACTGCTCAAGATGAGGACGCCGAGGAGATAGCGCGTCAGCTGGCTGCAGAGCTCGATGAAGGCGGTGATGAAACCGCAGAGGCGGATCTGGACGCGCTACTTGCCGAATTTGAACCACAAGCAACAGCGGTCGAGGATGACTCGTCCGAAGAACAGGCTCCCCAAGAAGAAACGCCTCAAGATGACGCGCCCTCGTTAGAGGCCGCAGAGGAAGCCGTTGAGCCTAGTGAGGTTGCCCTCGAGGAGCCAGAGCAGGAAGAGGTCAAAACATCGACTCTTGAACCTTTAGCCTTTGAGCTTGATGAAGCGCCTGCCGATAAGGGCGATGCAGATAAAGACGATGAAGCGGTGGATCTTGATGCCTTGCTGGCCGATCTCGAGTCGGCTGAAGAGAGCGAGGATACGCCCAAGTCCGATAAGGGCGAGTCAGGTTTCTTCGATGATTTGAAAGGCAACAAGCGTAGCAACGACAATATGCTTGAGTGGGATGCGTCTGCTTTAACCGGTGCGGAACCGAGTGCAGATGAGTCTCTCGATGATGACGATGATAGTATCGCTTTGCAGCTTGATGATGACGATAGCCTAACGGTTGATCAGGCATTGGCGGCCCTCGATGCGGCCGAGAAGAAGCGCCCGTCGAGAGCCGTTCCTGAGCACGATCTTACCGCATTCCAACAGGATAATGGTTTTATCGATATCGATAGACTGCTCAATGAGGCCGATGAAGAGCAACTCGATGTCGACCAGTATAAAGAGCTGGATGTGGATATGGGCGAGCTGGATAATCTGATGGGCAACGCCACTATGGTGGATGTTGACGATGAAGAGAACGCCGTCAATGCCAAATTGGATCTGGCGCGTGCCTATATCGAAATCGATGATATGGACAGTGCTAAGGCCCTGCTGAAAGAGGTCGAGCTAGACGGAAACGATCGCCAGCAGGCGGAAGCCAAGAAACTGCTTGATGATCTTTAAGGTCTAGCGTTCGGTATAAAAACGGTGCTCAGGCACCGTTTTTTTATGTCGCAGCTTGATACAGTTAGCTATCCAGTTCGGCGTGACACTATGCTAGAATCCGCCGCCTAGTGAAATTTTAATAAACCATGAGGACAGGTATTTCATGCGCGTAGCATTAGGTATCGAATATGATGGCAGCCGTTATTTTGGCTGGCAACGTCAGGCCGAAGTCGATTCGGTACAAGCCCAGCTCGAGAGAGCGCTCTCTTTTGTTGCCAACGAACCCATTTCGATTCAATGCGCCGGACGCACAGATGCCGGTGTGCACGCCACGGGGCAGGTGATCCATTTTGAGACTAGCGCCGTGCGTAAAGAGAGTGCCTGGACCTTAGGTGTTAACGTTAACTTGCCCGATGATATTGCCGTGCGTTGGGCCAAGGAGGTGGACGATGAGTTTCATGCCCGTTTCACCGCCACCGCCCGTCGTTACCGTTACATGATCTATAACCATCAGTTCCGTCCGGGGATCCTCCGCTCTGGGGTGAGTCATTATCCGGGGCTGATTGATGAAACCAAGATGCATGAGGCGGCTCAGTATCTGCTGGGCGAGCAGGATTTTACCAGCTTTCGTGCCATTCAATGTCAATCCAACACCCCGTTTCGCTGTGTTCACGAGGTCAATGTGACGCGTCAGGGGATGTATATCTGCGTCGATATCAAAGCCAATGCCTTCTTGCATCACATGGTACGTAATATTGTCGGCTCCCTGCTTGAGGTGGGCTATGGCCGTCAACCTGTGAGCTGGATTGAAGAACTGCTGGCATTAAAAGATCGCACTAAGGCGGCGGCAACGGCTAAGCCTAATGGCCTGTATCTGGTGGATGTGACCTATCCTGAGCAGTATGCCTTACCTAAGCTGGCCCTGGGCCCGCTGTTTATGCTCGATTAACCCTGAATTGAAACCTAAGAATTAGACCAATATCGCTATGACGCCTGTACCCAATGCACAATCAAGCCTCGACACTTGGCTGGCACACCTGCTGGCTATTCATCCTACCGAAATCGATATGGGCCTTGGCCGTGTCTCGGCGGTGGCCAAAACCATGGGACTGGAGAGCCTTGGCAGTACCAAGGTGGTCACCGTTGCCGGCACTAACGGCAAGGGAACCACTTGCGCCATGATAGAAGCCATCATGACGCAGGCGGGTCAACGAGTGGGGGTATACAGCTCTCCCCACATGCTTAAATACAATGAGCGTGTGCGTATCAATGGGGTTGATGCCAGCGACGAGGCGCTTATTGAGGCGTTTTGCGCCATCGATGCGGCGCGCGGCGCCACCTCTCTGACCTTTTTTGAATATGCCACCTTAGCGGGCCTCTACCTGTTTAAACAGGCAAAGCTGGATCTTGTGCTGCTTGAAGTGGGTCTGGGTGGACGACTCGATGCCACTAACATCATAGATGCCGATATCGCGGTGATCACAGCTATCGATCTTGACCATCAGGAATACCTCGGTGACACCCGGGAGCTGGTGGGGCGTGAAAAGGCTGGAATAATGCGTACTGCTCGCCCTGTGGTGATAGGGGAGCCGGACCTTCCCGAGACAGTGGTTGAATACGCCCATGCTATTGGTGCCCAAATGGTGCGGGTGAATCATGAGTTCAGCTACCAGGTCACTGAGTCCGACTGGTGCTTTAGCGCCAACGAAGCAGTGCTGGGCAACCTATCACTCCCCGATCTGCCACTGCCTACGCTACCACTTGCTAACGCCGCGACAGCGGTTGCCGTAGTGAGCCTATTAGAGACCGAGTTGCCGCGCGGCGCAATCGATTCAGGTTTGAACCGTGCCAGATTGAGCGGGCGGCTCGAAGTGGTCAGTGAGCAGCCTAAGATCATCTTAGATGTTGCCCATAATCCCCATGCGGCGCGCTATCTCTCGCAGCGGCTTAAGGCCTATGACGGCCAGCGGATCTTCGCTCTGTGCGGCATGTTAAAGGATAAGGATTGCCGCGCCGTGCTCGGTCTGCTCGATGAACAGGTGCATGCCTGGTATCTGACGGATCTTGACTGCGAACGCAGCGCCAAGGCTGAAGATCTTCTAAGTTACCTAGGAGAGGGCAAGCAAGCCATGGCTTTTTCATCGGTTCGCCATGCTTATCAGGCGTTAAAACAGGAGATTAACCAATCCGATGTGGTAATTGTGTTTGGCTCCTTTTACACTGTGGCTGAGTTTAAGCAATTGGACCTTGGGTGAATGCAGGTGGATGAAGTAGAAGTCAAACAAGAGAAGATATCGAGCCAGTTTCAAAACCGTTTAGTCGGCATCATAGTATTAGTGGCTCTGGGGGTCATTTTTCTGCCCGATATCTTAGACGGTAAGAAACAGCATCAGGAAGAGCAGTTTGCCGAGATCCCTTTGCGTCCTCAGTTTGAATCTGACAGCAATGCCCTGCAGTCATTCGAGCCTATCGATCTCAGTGAGCAGGAAGAGCAATTTAATCAGAACTTGCCGGCATCAGAGACTGATAGCACTACGGCAAGCGGCAGCACCTCTTCGGCCAAGCCTGGTGATTCTGGCTCAAGTAACCCTGAGGCCAGCAATTCAGCTTTAAGCAAAAATGAGCCAAGTAAGACTGAAGCGGTAAAGCAGGATAGCAAAGCGACCAGTGAGCCAGCAGTCGCTAGCTCAGCCTACACGCTTCAGCTGGGCAGCTTTAAGAATGCCGCTAACGTTAATGCCCTAGTGAAACGTTTGCGAGACCAAGGTTACCGAGCCTATACAGTGCCGAAAAAACCTGTTGATGGTCAGTTGACCAAGGTATTTGTGGGTCCGGATATCTCTAAGGCGAAATTGCAGAAACTGCAGACCAAGCTGGATAAGTTTACCGGTCTTAAATCGGCTGTGGTCGACTATAACCCGCTGCTATAGTCCGCTGCTATAGTGGTCCCGATGTGAGATACTAAGCCCAGGCAATTGCCTGGGCTTTTTTATTCTAAGGTTAAGGAGAGGTGGATTGAGTTCAGAATTCAGTGTCCGTAATTGCGGATAAACTAAATCAATTTTAAATCAGGCTAGGGGGTGAGAATGTCTTCAGTCTCTGGTAAAATCCCGCCGTCTTAATGCTAATGCTGGATCACCTTATTCAATGGTTTGGATCGATTATGCCATTATTGCGGTTATCGCAATCTCGACTTTAATTAGTCTACTTCGTGGTTTCGTTAAAGAGGCTATGTCACTCGTGGTCTGGTTTGCAGCCTTCTTTGTTGCAAGTCAGTTTTATGAAGACCTTGCCGTCTACCTGACCCAGATGAAAGATGAGTTTGTGCGCAATGGCATTGCCATCGCTATCCTCTTTGTCTCAACTCTTATCCTCGGCGCTTTGGTTAATTATCTTATCGGCCAGTTAGTGGCCAAGACTGGCCTGTCGGGCACAGACAGAGTGCTGGGCCTTTGTTTCGGTGCCTTGCGCGGCGCCTTGATCGTCAGCGCGATACTCTTTTTCTTGGATGCGTTTACCGGCGCGCCCAAAACAGATTGGTGGGCCAGCTCGCAGCTGGTTCCCGAATTCGGAGTGGTTATCCAATGGTTTTTTGACTATGTGGAAAACACCTCAAGCTTTGTACCCAAAATATAACAATCTTAAGCGGATTAACGCCTCTGTCCAGAGCAAAGGCGAACATAATAATTATCAGAACATCTTAAAATGAGGAAACCTACCCATGTGTGGTATCGTCGGAATAGTTGGCCGATCATCGGTTAATCAGACAATCTATGATGCACTTACTGTGCTACAGCATCGTGGCCAGGACGCTGCGGGTATTGTCACCGTAGATGGTAATGCGTTTAGATTGCGTAAGGCCAATGGTCTGGTAAGAGACGTTTTTGAACCTAAGCATATGCAGCGTCTGCAAGGCTCTGCGGGCATAGGTCACGTACGTTACCCAACTGCGGGTAGCTCAAGTGCTTCAGAGGCACAGCCTTTCTATGTTAACTCGCCATTTGGTATATCTTTGGCTCATAACGGTAACCTGACCAATACGGTTGCGTTGCACGAACGCCTGCTGAAGCAGCGCCGTCACGTTAATACGACCTCTGATTCTGAGGTTCTGCTCAACCTGTTAGCAGATGAATTGCAACACACCAATAGTCAGTTCCTGACTGCCGATGAGGTATTTGAGGCGGTCACTAAGGTACACGATGTGACTCGTGGTGCTTATGCTGTGGCGGCAATGATTATCGGTCAAGGCCTGGTAGCGTTTCGCGATCCTTACGGCATTCGTCCTCTGGTACTGGGTAAGCATGAGACAGAGCAGGGCACCGAATATATGGTGGCCTCTGAGAGTGTCGCACTCGATGCCGTCGGCTTTGAGACAATGCGTGATGTCGCGCCAGGTGAAGCTATCTATATCTCACTCGATGGCCAACTCTATACCCGCCAGTGCGCCAAGTCGCCTAGCTATTCACCTTGTATCTTCGAATACGTTTACTTTGCCCGCCCTGACTCGACTATCGATAAGGTGTCAGTCTATGGTAGCCGTGTGAACATGGGTACCATGTTGGGTGAAAAGATTAAGAAAGAGTGGGAAGATCACGATATTGACGTGGTGATCCCTATTCCTGAAACTTCTTGCGATATCGCCCTTGAGATCGCCCGTAATCTTGACTTGCCATACCGTCAGGGCTTCGTGAAGAACCGTTATATCGGGCGTACCTTCATTATGCCTGGTCAGCAGGAGCGTAAGAAGTCAGTACGCCGCAAGCTTAACGCCATTAACGCCGAATTTAAGGGTAAGAATGTGCTGCTGGTGGATGACTCTATTGTGCGCGGTACCACTTCTGAGCAGATCATCGAGATGGCACGTGAAGCCGGTGCCAAGAAGGTGTATTTCGCCTCTGCAGCCCCTGAGATCCGCTTCCCTAACGTCTATGGCATCGACATGCCGACTTCGAGCGAACTGATCGCCCATGGTCGCGACGCCGATGAGATCAATAAGCTGATTGGTGCCGATGGTATTATCTTCCAAGATCTAGAAGATCTGATCGAAGCCGTCCGTCAGCAAAACCCAGATATTAAGCGTTTTGAAACTTCGGTGTTTGATGGCAACTACATCACCAACGATGTTGACCAAGCCTATCTGGATCATTTAACCCAGCTACGTAACGATGATGCCAAGGCCAACCGCATCAAGGATATCGGTACCAACCTGGAATTGCACAACGTCTGTCACCCATAGGGGATAGCACTGGTGTGAGTAAAAAACCGACCCAAAGGGTCGGTTTTTTTTATGGTACATTTTGCTAAGTCACTCCCTCTGTAGCCCTAATTAAATGCCTGATAGCATGGTGTTTTAATGCTTTAGTGCTATTTTTAATAATTGAACATGCATCGCCTCATGCCTGTAGCCACCCTTAGGAGTGATAAATGAAACAATTGTCCATCAGTACTAAGTTGCTTTGGATCACCTCTGCACTGTTTTTGATCATCGTTGCCATTCTCTCTTTTAGCCTCTGGTGGTCCTTAAGTGATAAGAATGCGCAGCTGGCGCAGCAGGTGCAAAGCACCCTACATAACGAGACGCGGCAGCGTCTAAGTGCCAGAGCCAGTGAGTACGGTGAACGAGTGGCGGGTTTTATCAACGAGGCTTATCGGATCCCCTATTCTTTTGCCGGCATGATGGAGCAGAGCGCTAGCTCTCAGCCCCTCTCTCGTAATGGAGTCGAAGAGGCGGTGACTGGTGTGCTGAAAAAGAATAGCCAGCTCTCCTCCATGTACGCCCAGTTCGATCGCAATGGTTATGATGGCCGTGATGATGAATATACCGGCAATGTCAGCCACAGCGTACCCGAGACGGGGTCGCTGGAGATCTATTACACCCGTAATAGCGATGGCAGCGTCGAGCACCAGCAGGTGGATGATGCGCAAGAAAAATATGTCGATACCCTTAACGAGTTTGGTGTACGCGAAGCCGAGTGGTATCTGTGTGCCAGAGATAAAAAACGCCCCTGCTTAATGGAGCCCTACCTGTACGAAATTAGCCCTGGCAATAATGCTCTGATGACTTCGCTCACTGTGCCTGTGGTGGTAGACGGGAGTTTTCGTGGTGTGATTGGTGTGGATGTTAACCTGCCAGTGTTTCAGAAACTGATCGATGAGTTATCGGCCAGTCTCTATCAAGGCAAGGCCAAAGTGACGCTGCTTAGTCAGCAGGGCTTGGTCGTCGCGGCTAGTCATTATGATAAGAAGGCGCGGCCCTTGTCTGAGTCTATCTCGTCTCAGTTAGCCTCACAGTTGACTGGGCTGCACCGTCAGGGAGGCTATCTTGAGCAGGAGAAAAGTATTGTTGTGGCGTTTCCTATCGACATTCCACTTGCTGAGGCGCAGTGGTCTCTGGTGATTGAAGTGGATAAGGAAGATGCCTACCAGGCCGCTAATGCCATGGACGCTTCTATGTCTGCTATGGCAAGTTCTCTGGGAAGCCTGTTGCTGATGGTCGGCGCCGTAGTATCTGTGATCGCCATAGTGACCATTAGTGTGGTGATTCGCTCGATAATCGCACCTCTTAAAGTGATTCAGAGCCGGGTTGAGAACCTCGCCAGTGCCGAGGGGGATTTGACTCAGCAGGTGACGGTTGAATCTCACGCCGAGCTTATCGCCTTAGGCGGCGGCATCAATGGGTTTATTACTAAGCTCAGGTTATTGATCAGTGAGCTGAAAGATTTGGCATCGCGCTCACAGGCCGAAAGTCAGGTGGCGGCAGATATTGCTCAGCAGACCCATGACAGTGTTAATCGTCAATACAGTGATATCGAGAGCGTGGTAACCGCAGTGAATCAGATGAGTGCCACCGCGCTTGAGGTGGCTAAGGCATCTGAGCAGACGGCCTCGGAAACAGAGGCGATGAGCCTTAATGTCAAAGCCGGCGAAGACAGCCTGAGTCAGGCCATGGGGTATGTGACCCAAATGTCCCAAGAATCGCTGTTGGCTAAGGAGGCCGTAGGTAAGGTGGCGGAAAGCAGCACCAATATCAGCAAGATCCTTGAGGTGATTAGCGCCATTGCCGAGCAGACTAACCTGCTGGCCCTCAATGCCGCCATCGAGGCGGCCCGCGCCGGAGAGCAAGGACGGGGTTTTGCCGTGGTGGCCGATGAGGTGCGGGCGCTAGCGTCTAAGACGCAGAGTTCGACCGATGAGATTAGTAAGTTAATCGAGTCATTGCAGCGAGAGGTCACCAGTGCCTCACAAATCATCGACCAAGGGGTAGATGGTGCACAACGCGCAGTGGCGCAAACCGAGTCGGCCTTGAGTTCACTCAACACTATCGTGAGTCAAATTCAGGAGGTCTCAGGTCAGGTGACGCATATTGCGACGGCTGCAGAGGAGCAGAGCGCGGTGACGGAGGAGGTTAATCGTAATATCACGGGTATTTCCGATTCCGCTTCTGAGCTGGCACGTCTGGCCGATGAGGCGCAGCAAAGCAGTGCCAGTCTGGCGGCTTTAGTTGAGCAGCAGCATCAGCAGCTGGGCAAGTTAAAAACCTAAGTTGATCCTCTAAGCTTTTAGGCTAGCTAGGCGTCTCTTATGAGGCGCCTTTTTAATTTGTATCGTTAGAATCATATCTCGTGAGTCGAAGAGTGCATTGGCTAGCCACTGCGAAATGATAAGGGAAGCAGCAGTCCCTGGCTGAACCATACCAGTAACCAAATGCTAAAGAGCAGGGTAAGCGCCGGGCGATGCACTCTGCTACGCCGAGCGATTGCCAGCAAGGTTACGGCGCAGCTTAGCAGAAGCAGCAGGCTAAATAGTGGCAGGGGAGCGGCATGCCAAGTCACTTGCGAGTATGGCATCAAAAGCAGGACCAATGCCGTCGCCATTAGCATAGCGTAGCTCAGCAAGCGGTCGGGTCGGTAGGGGGTCTTGAGTCGTGTGTGCATATTAGCCTCCGTGAATTAACCTTAGGCTACTCTTTAATGAGAATAGTTCTCAACTAAATTTACACGTAAGCATCAGATTGGCTTCTTACATTTGCGCCGACGGCGCGAGTGGTTTAAAGTTACTGTTAATTTATACAGTAATTGGTGCCAACATGATCCTTTACATAGCAGAGAAACCCAGCTTAGGTCGGGCGATCGCCGATGTGTTACCTAAGCCCCTCAAGAAGGGGGAGGGATATATCACCGCGGCCAATGGCGACACAGTTTCCTGGTGCATCGGCCACCTGTTAGAGCAGGCCGAGCCCGATAGTTATGATCCTGCCTTTAAGTCCTGGTCGTTCGAGCACCTGCCTATTGTGCCACAGCAGTGGAAGATGACTCCCAAGAGCAAGACCCGGGGCCAGCTCAGTGTACTGCGAAAGCTTGTTAAGCAGGCGAGCCAATTGGTCAATGCCGGTGATCCTGATCGAGAAGGTCAATTGCTGGTGGATGAGGTGATCGCTTATCTGGGCGTAAAAGGGGATAAGCTCAATCAGACCCAGCGTCTGCTGGTAAGCGATCTCAACCCCCAGGCGGTGAAACGTGCCTTGGGGCAGCTTCGCAGCAACCGCGAGTTTATCCCTCTGTCGACCTCGGCCCTGGCGCGTTCCCGCGCCGATTGGCTCTATGGCATGAATATGACCCGCGCTTATACGTTACAGGGGCGAAAGGTGGGCTATCAGGGCGTGCTCTCTGTCGGCCGGGTGCAGACGCCGCTGCTCGGTTTAGTTGTGCGCCGTGATGAGGCGATTGAAAACTTTGTCAGTAAGCCTTTCTATGAGGTGCTCGCCAATCTCTATACTCAAGAACAGGCTCACTTTAAGGCCAAGTGGCAACCCAGTGAGGCCTGCCAGCCCTATATGGACGAAGAGGGACGGGTGTTGTCGCGGCGTCTTGCGGAAAATGTGGTGGGGCGGATAACCGAGCAGGCGGCAGTGGTGAGCAACCTAAAGGCAAAAGATAAACAGCAGGGGCAGCCGCTGCCCTATAATCTGTCGTCGCTGCAGATTGATGCGGCCAAGCGTTTTGGTATGAGTGCCAAGGCGGTGCTCGATACCTGTCAGTCTCTGTATGAGAAACATAAGCTGATCACCTATCCGCGCTCCGACAGCCGCTATCTGCCCAAGGAGCAATTGGCCTTAGCCCCTGGCGTGATAGGCGCCGTGCTCAAGGGCGCGGGCGAGCTTACGGCCCAGCGTGATGCGCCAGACCCTAAGATAGTCTCCAAGGCCTGGAATGATGCCAAGGTGGACGCTCACCACGCCATAGTACCGACCGAGAAGGTGGCTAACCTGAGCGCCCTAAGTCAGGCCGAGCGGCAAATCTATCTGCAACTGGCCCGCCAATACCTGGCGCAGTTTTATCCTGTCTATCGTTATCATGAGACCCAGGTCGAGGTGGAGATCGCCGGGGGGCATTTTCATACCAAGGCAAAACAAGAGATCGCCCTTGGCTGGAAGCAGCTGTTTCCCAAGCGTAGCGATGACAAAGCAGAGAGTGAAGGTGAAGAGGGGCTGGCGCAGTTACCACCGCTGCATAAGGGACAGGCGCTGCATTCGGGGCTGGGAGAGCTTATCGAGAAGCAGACCCAGCCACCTAAGGCTTTCACCGATGCGACTCTGCTCAGCGCCATGACGGGGATCAGCCGCTATGTCACTAATGCTGAGATCCGCAAGATCCTAAAAGAAACTGATGGCCTGGGTACAGAGGCGACTCGCGCTGGGATCATCGAGCTTCTGTTTAAGCGCGGCTTCTTGGCGCGTCAGGGGAAATCTATTGTCTCCACCGCGGTCGGTCGTGGACTCATCAACAGCCTGCCAGAGTCGGCAACAACGCCAGATATGACGGCGCTGTGGGAGAGTCACCTAGATGCCATCAGCCGTAAAGAGGCGAAATATTTAACCTTCATGGCGCCGCTTATTGAGTCGCTTAATGGACTTATCATGCAGGCGGGTGCCCAGCTGCCCAAGGCCTTACAAGGGGTCGAGGCGCCTAAGAGCCAGTTTAAGAAGCGCGGTTATGGAAATCGCCGTGGCAGCACAGCAGGTGGCAAAGGCAATACGAGCGGCAAGAATAGCGGCGCGGCTAAGGGAAGCGCTAAAACAGCCTCCAAGGGCAATGCTAGAGGAACGGCTAAACCGCGCTCATCTAAAGCAAGGGCCTAAGCAAAAGCCTGAGTGCATACCCATTAATGCAACTTTGCAACTCAGTACGGCCAAGGTTAATGAGTGCTCTGTTGTAGGGCACAAGCGCAGTCGGGGAGTTGCTTCATTAAGAGCAGGGGCTCGGAGGCCCCAAGAGTTGCTATCGTGGCAGATAATTGCTGTGA
This sequence comes from Shewanella sp. ECSMB14101, assembly GCF_000773485.1. NCBI lineage: Bacteria > Pseudomonadati > Pseudomonadota > Gammaproteobacteria > Alteromonadales > Shewanellaceae > Shewanella > Shewanella sp. ECSMB14101. Next base: position 56,649 of record NZ_JSFF01000011.1, read on the forward strand.
AAGCCTTTATCTGCAGGCGCGGTATTGGTTGCTGATGGGGTCATATTCAAAGCCTGATGCGGCCAACTTCTGCTCCAGTTGCTCTTTGGGAATATCTAACTGGTAAAAGAGTTCCTGTTTATCCTGGCAGTTCAGCCTGAGCTGCTCGTTAACTATTCCCACAAGTATATCGCCGCTTAGCTGAGTTAAGTGGTAATCCATCTTTGTCTCCTGCTTATCTTGGTATGCATCTGTTATAGGTTTAGCCCAGTTTTTAAGGGCTGACAACGGCGTGCACAGCTTATACTGATTGTTTTACTTATTTTAAATTACCTTCTTTTATTTTGGTAAATGGACTATTTTATCTCTGATTATCAACATAAGCTGACTAATTGAGGAGCGGGCGGTGGATAGAATTGATACTATGAAGGCCTTTACGGCAGTGGTGCAGGAGGGTTCCTTTACCAAGGCGGCCGACAGGCTTGGGCTCTCCTCTCAGTTGGTCAGTAAATATGTGTCTCAGCTTGAGGAGCATCTTAAGGTGCGCCTGCTTAATCGCACCACCCGACGGGTCAATGTGACCGAGGCGGGTAGGGCTTATTTCGAGCGCTGTCAGCAGGTGCTTATCGATATCGAAGAGATGGACAATGCCTTGACCAACCTTAGCGAGACGGCCTCGGGTTTGCTAAAGGTCAGCGCGCCCATGTCCTTTGGCATCCATCACCTGCCAAGCGCACTCGTGAAATTTCAGCAGCAACATCCTGATGTTAAGTTAGATATCACCCTGACCGACAAAAAGGTGGATCTGTTGGAAGATGGCGTCGATGTGGCGCTGCGCATCGGTCAGCTCTCAAACTCCTCGCTGATCGCCAAGAAGCTCACCCCGATCAAGCTAGTTGTCTGCGCCTCGCCAGCATATCTGGCCGAGCGTGGTGAGCCCAAGACCTCGGCGGATCTTGTCCATCACAACTATCTGCATTTTAGCTACTCAGATCTGGGCGCGGCTTTCGGTCGGTTTGGCGAGCATTTCTCTGCGCTCAAGATCCCAAGCGATTTTGCCTGTAATAATGGTGACATGCTGGTAGAGGCGGCTATTGCGGGCCGCGGCATAGTGGTGCAGCCCACTTTTCTCGTGAGTAAGGCATTCCGACGTGGTCAACTCAAGGCAATTTTGACCGACTACGCCCCTGAGCCCTTTGGCCTATACGCCGTCTATGTGCACCGTAAGTTTCTCGCCAGCAAGGTGCGTTGTTTTGTCGACGCCCTGAGCCAATACTATGGTAAGACCCCATACTGGGATGCTATAGACGACTAGCTGGCGCTAATCAGCTTTCTCGCTCTGGCCAGCTTTCTCGCTTTAGCCAGCTCTCTTGTGCTCAAGCCCTAAGCCCAGGTTTATAAGCCCCAGTTCCCCCGGCCTTAGTCTCTGAGCCTTAATCTCTAGGCCTTAATCTCTAAGCTTTAGTCTCTAAGCTTTAGTCTCTAAGCCTTATCTGGCATCTCTACTTATTATCGCTATTTTGTTGCTAATTATTAAATGATAGCGATGTTTATCAATTTAACGTTGAGAGCTACATTTACCTCATCGGCAGCGAATGGCCAATGGCTTATACCTAATCCAAGCGAAAGGCTGCAAACCAAATATCTTTGAGGAGATCATTATGAACAAGCAAACCTTAATCAAACTACTTAACAGCGATGCAGGACTGGCCCCTTTGGTACTGCGCCTGCCCTTAGGGCTTATCCTGGCCGCCCATGGCGCCCAGAAACTTTTCGGTTGGTTTGGGGGTTACGGCCTGGAAGGTACAGGACAGTGGATGGCAAGCGTCGGCTTTGAACCAGGTTATCTCATGGCTCTATTGGCGGGTAGCGCCGAGTTCTTTGGTGGTCTGGCGTTGGTACTGGGATTACTCACTCGACCGGCTGCTGCGCTGGCGGCATTCACTATGGCGGTCGCCATGACGGTGCATCTGGGTAACGGCCTGTTTGTCTCTAACAACGGCTATGAGTTTGCCTTGATTCTACTGGCGGCTTCTTTATCACTGGCGCTGCAGGGCGGCGGACGCTACTCGGTCGATGCCATACTGACAGCGCGTCTTAAAGGCTAAGCATCACAGACTAAGCATCACAGACTAAGCAACACATATTAGGCATCAGGAACCAAGCATAGATTTTGATGCCTTTTGCCTAATAGATTCAACTCAATCCTTGTTGAATAAGAGCTAAGGAGCCATCCATGTTAGTTAATGGTCAATGGGCTGAGGCCTGGCAACCTGTGCAGGCGCAAGATAAGCAGGGACGATTTGTACGCCAGAGCAGTAGTTTTCGCAACTGGATCACCCCGGATGGCAAGGCTGGCCCTACGGGTGAGGGCGGTTTCAAGGCGGAGGCGGGTCGCTATCATCTCTATGTCGCTTATATCTGCCCCTGGGCCTCACGTACCCTGATGGTGAGAGCGCTTAAGGGATTAACTGACTTTATCAGCGTCAGCGTGGTCAACCCCGTGCTTTCGGAGCAGGGCTGGCAGTTTGGCGGGGCGTCAGACAGTAAAGTAGGTGGAGACGACACTAACCTAGAGCACGGTGACAGCCTCAATGGCCACAAGTATCTGCATCAGCTCTATACCCAGGTGGACCCACAATTTACCGGTAGGGCGACCGTGCCCGTGCTCTGGGATAAGCAGCGCCAGGTCATAGTGAATAATGAGTCGGCAGACATCATACGTATGTTGAACAGCGCATGCGATCATCTTACCGACTCGGCATTAAATCCGGCGTTAGACCTCTATCCACAGGATTTACATCAAGCTATCGATAGCCTGAATGAGCGTCTCTATCATCAGCTCAACAATGGTGTCTACAAGGCGGGCTTTGCCACCAGTCAGTTTGCCTACGAAGAAGCTTACCAAGGCGTCTTTAGCCTGCTCGATGAACTGGAGCAGACCCTGAGCGATGGTCGCCCCTACTTGCTCGGCGAGCAACTGACCGAGTCGGATATTCGCGCCTTTGTGACCTTAGTGCGCTTCGATGTCGCCTACTATGGTCTGTTCAAGTGTAACCGTGAGCTGATCGCCCAGAAGCCGCACCTGCAGGCCTATCTGCAGCGCATTTATACCCTCGATGGCATCGCAGCCACGGTCAATTTCGAGCATATCAAGCAGGGTTATTATTCGATCAAGGCCCTGAATCCAGCGGGCATAGTGCCTGTCGGCCCCCAGGTTAGCTTATGAGTTCAGAAAAGAGTTTAAAAGTGAGACCAAGCATGAGTGCAAACATGAGTACAAATATGAGCGCAAGTAAGAGCTTAAGACAGATCTCCCCTGAGGTGAGTGAGCAGCTAAATGCTGCAACCATAGAGACTGCAACCACTGCCGGGCTCATGCCGAGCCTGTTTGTCTCCCACGGTTCGCCCATGCTTGCCCTGGATGATAGCGATAATGCCGCGTTTCTCGCCGAACTGGGCCAGCTACTGCCAAGACCTAAGGCGATGCTGGTGTTCTCGGCCCACACGGATTTCAGTGGCAAGGTGCGTATCGCATCTGGCGAGGCCCCGCGCACAGTGCATGACTTCTACGGCTTTCCCGACGCCCTCTACCGGGTGAACTATCCCGCCCCAGGCGCGCCCAAGCTGGCCGCTAAGATCGCGGATCTTCTGCAGACCGCCGGGGTTGACGCCGAGTTAGATGACCAGCTTGGTTGGGACCACGGCCTCTGGACGCCGCTCTGTCGCCTCTATCCCGAAGCGGATATCCCACTGGTGCTGGTCTCTATCGACAGCCGCCGGGGCGCGAGCTATCACTACCGTCTGGGGCAGGCGATAAAATCCTTGCGCGCCGAAGGCATATTGGTACTGGGTTCGGGTGGCATCAGCCACAACCTAGGTGAGCTGTTTCGCCGACCCGGCGACCCACAAAAGGTGGAGAAGATGCAGAGCTTCGTGAATTGGATCGCCGATAAGCTTTCCCAAGGAGATCTGCCCGCGCTGCTGGATGTCGAGCGCCAGGCCCCACACGCCCGGTTCAACCACCCCAGCATAGAACACCTGATGCCCTTCTACGTCGCCCTAGGCGCAGGACAGGGCGAAGGGATTAATGAGGCTGGTAAGACGCCACTACGACTACACCAAAGCGTCGAACTACAAATCCTCGCCCTCGACACCTACACCTGGGTGGAGTGAATGGTCTGAATAGTTGAATTTAGATGTAGAATATAAGCGATGAAGAAGGGGCTAACATTTGCCCCATTGTCGTTAAAGGTTTATATAACGTAGGGATACCTATTATTTATTTTTAAGTCACGTTAAACATGTTCAATTTATTGATAAAGAATGGAATTATTTGCTCTCTTTCTAAGTTATATGCCCACAATGACTGATCAAAATGTATTATTCGATCATTCTCTTCTAGTTGAGCAAATTGTTCTTTTGTTATAAGAGAGAACTTAAGCCACATCGCAATAAACTTTAGCTTTCTTATGTAGTTATCTTCTTGTAGATATTCCGACAGTTCAGTCTTGTTGCAGAGTTCTTCGTAGGTTAATTTTTGATGTGAAAGAGCCTCGTATAAGTCAGGTTTAATCACTTTTATAACAGCTAGGAAAGAAATTATTGGGACAAGTCTAAATTGATTTTGTGCTGAAGAAGCGTAAAAAACAGCTAGGTATGTGTAGACACGCTCTAGTTGGCGTAGTGATAAATCGAAGTGTTTCGCTAGCGCCTCTATTGATTCAACTAGATGGCTGTTATCACCCCATGTTTCTATCTGATGTAAATCGAAAAGCCTTCTATTATATCGTGCGATATCTGTGTCGCGAAGATTACCTGATTTTTTTGGAATTGAGGTTTCGATGTTAATAAATTTTTGAAGATAGGTATGCGCATCTATATTGGAACCATAGACACACTTGACGGCTTCTTCAAGCTGTTTCCTATGCATAACAAGGATAAATACCACATTTTTTACAGAAAATAGGTGTTTTATTTTTTCGATTAACTCTACAGCATAAGTAGGTTTACAACGATCGAGTTCGTCAATTATTATCACAAAGGGTTTGTTCCCATCTTGACTAAGTAGGCTTGGCATCTCTGATAGTAACTTTTTAAACGATTGAAGCACCTCTACATCTTGTTTATGAGATGCAAGCCTTTCACCGACAAAGTCACCTACGACAGTTGATAGCCCTTTGGCTAAGTCAGATTTAATATCCTTTAGTTCTTCTATATCGCTATCTTTTATCGCGCCCAATGTAGCCGCTTTTATTCCTACTTTAGCAGTCCATGATAATAATTGAACCCCGACTTGTCTTGCTTTTTTATTGAAATTTTTAAGCTTTTCGTCATTTGGCTTTACTGCATTTGTTTCGATGTAAGCCATAATTGCACTAGCAACGGAAATAAATGCATCATCTATATAGTCATTCGCAAAAGCATCAATATAAATGTTAGGCACTTGGTCTTGGGTAAGCATACCTTGCCACATTTTTACAAATGTAGTTTTTTCAACTCCCCACTCCCCGTTGAGAGATATAACAAGTTCATCGCTTGACTTAGATATTAAATTCAATAGAGATTGACAAAAATTTCTTCGATCAAGTAAATCTTGTTCGAAGGATTCATTATCTTCAAGAATGATTGTAGGTGTGACAATGTTCATTTGTATTCCTTTACGTATAAAATCTAGAAGGTTGAAATTTAGTTTTTCACTGTGATCGTTTTAATTGATAACAATATTATAGTTAGATTCTACACTGTATTAACTTGTCGGAGGGGAGACTCTGGATTCAACTTTTCTAATTTTTTCTCTAGTTTTTCTTTGATTTTTGAGTAATTCAAGACAAAGTTTGTCACCCTTATACCTCGGCCCGCAAAGAAACCTGCGAACCAAGAAAGAATAGTAGATAGTAAGACATTTACTGCTTGGCTCTCAAGGCTGGTTTCAGGGAATTTGCTAACCAAAGATGCAAAAAAAACGACAGTGATTAATAAAAAAGTTTGTTTGAAAAGATATGCAGTTAGTATGGCTTGGTCTTTTTTATATTTTTCCAGTTGCTCTAGATCGCACTCTATCTTCTTGATTTTATTTTCAATTCTTTTGTTTGAGTAATGTTTAACTGCAAATGCGAGTTTATCCCATGCACCAACTATGGCTAGTAATAAACCTAGAATGGGAATTACAAAATTGATTAGTACATCCATGTTTGAAAAAACCTCTTGTAGAGTATTCTCTGAATATCTAATGAACTTCTGCCACATATAGCAGAGTTTTTATTAAAGCGAACATAACTTAACATTGCTTTTTTATCGTGACAACTTCTTGTCTTTACAATTTTCGCTAGTTTGAAGAGATAGATAACGAAGTGTAGATACGTTTCCGGACGTCGATGGCAGGGATTTCATCGTCGAGTCTCCATGGATACTCCCTTTAAAACAAAGAGTCGGCGTGTAGCAAATGTATCTGCACCTGCGGCAGCAATTGATAGAGATGAAGGTACGACTTTCCACTTACTTAGCGAATGAGCAGTTCCAAATGGCTATTCGTAACAAATGAAGCCAAATCGAAGAGACGTTAGATACTGAGTGTAGATACGCCAGTGAGCTTCCGAAACAGGGATGTTTCGGTAGAGCCTAAAGGGATTTATTCACGGCGTCTCACGGGTGTATCTGCACATCCCTCGCCGGGCAGGCGTTAGATTGCCATGAAGGTACGACCTTCAAATCACCTTAACAAACGCCAATCCCATTAACGGCGAAAGTAATCATGCTAGAAATGCGATAGAGCATGAACTCTAAAGCTGGGGGTGAGGAAAAATATGGTAATCAAATAAAGTATACTCTGACCCCACATATCACTGACTCCACATATCATATGGCTAGCCCGATTAATTTCTTTTGCGCTCTAGCGACGGGCTTGAATGATGTTGAAGTGTTGTTGGATGGTATCCATAATTTATGCGACTTATTTCTTATGCCAAATATATGAGGGATCGGATGACCATGTTCCACTTTTAATATCCAGAGTACCCCAAAATGATTCTCTAACAGACACCTCAAACCGCCCATACTTTTCTAGATCCCAAGAAACATCAGTTTCTACTTCACTGGGTACTCTATCGGCGTGAACACGAATAGCCCAATAATGAGGCCTAAATGGATCAAATAAGCTTCTAGTCCTTGGAACTGCTATGAAATCGCTATATAAGATATTGTTGTTATCCAAATACTGTGTCGCGGCGGCAACTATCTTGCTTGGGGGCTGATAGGCTCTTTTTTCAACAGGATATAACACGACTACAGCCAGCATGCCTATGGCCCCAAAAATCAACATATTCGGCCATTTAGCAGGCCCGAAATACCAAGCGACAAGACCGGATAATATCAGCCAGATAGCAAAGCATATGTAGAGCGGCTCCAAATCCAGCAACATAGGGAAAAAAGAGACACCTGTATCCCCGGGCGCTGCACTGTAAAACAGTGCAGCGCCGAATAATAGCGAACACAACGCCTCTAACATTCTTAACTTAATCAAACTGAATGCTCCACTGTGTTAATGTGCCAAGATTATCTTTCTTTTGATCGCTAACCTTGAGCAAATCACCGTCATATTCATTTTGGGCTACATGTATATACATGGCTTTTCCAGTAGAAGTGACCTCATCGCCTACCACAACGGGAATGGCATTCTCGGCCGTTGAACAGCCTCGAAAGTCCCAACAGGAATATAATGCACTGGTTGCCACATTCCTTTTAGATATAACATTGCCACCCTTTATTAATGGATACATGGTTAATTGTTTTATTTTCAATGCTGTGTTTGATTGTAATTTTGCAAAATCAGCTGCAGGAATGGAGAATGTAATTCTGTTAATCCCTTTCTTCAGTTCGATGTCAGGATTGCCATAGACTCCGACATGCTCGTCACCGACAGTGGTTATTGTGGCCGAATAGCCAAACTTTGCTGCTGCGGGAAGCGTATCGACATCAAAGGATACGTCAATCATTTCGATGAAACGCCCATCCACGCTGTCAATGGGCTCGAATGTCACATTACCTAAATAAAGTAAATCGTCTCGTTCCCAGGAATCTTGTTCAAAATATGAAGTAGTGTAAAAATTATCTTTATCTTGAATCCTCAAATAACCATAATCAAGCCAGAAATCTGAAACTGTAAATTTACCTGAATATCCTAGGCTCCTTAGTTTCTCCCCCTTAAACGTTACAAAAATTTTATTTTTTGTAGCATCCATTTTGTTCCCTGCAAAAATTTTAGTACCATCTTCGGTCTCTAACGTAACCCTATTGTAATAAAATCCTGTCGATTGAAATGGGCCTGCAGTCTCAAACTCCAATCTGAGTTCATCAATATAACCATCTTTATCTAAGTCGACCAATATCTCATTAACACTGCCGGTAATATATACTTGTGGGAGTATAGATTTAAAGCTTTGGTCAACACTGACTTCAAACCTCTCACCGTTTAAATTAGTACCATTAATTCTGACAAGCACAGTGTACTCCCCCTCAACCTCAGGGATGAAAAAAGCATGATAACTCCCATCACTGGCTTTGAAGTCCATTCCAGAGCCATCATCTACAGCTATAATCTTGCTGACTACAACACCATCTTTCACAAACTCAAAAGAGGCTTCGGCTGTAGCCAGTGGAACGCCATCATCATACAGTTGCACATCGACAGGAAACATATTTCCTACGCTAATTGGTTTTTTATTTGGACCAACCTCGCCAACTGTTAATGCGACATTTATTTTTGATGTAGGGAATTTTATACTGATTGGGATAAGAGTTTGAGAGCCACTCGCCTTTCCTGTAATGACATAGTTACCTGAGGTAACATTATTGAGCTCTATGATAAGGCTCTTTTCTAACGAAATTAAGTGTTCTTGCGGAGTCAATGGGGTAAAGAATAGAAAGTTACAATTGTAATTTGAAGCATTCTCAGAATTAATGACAACTCCACTCGGCATAATTAACTGAATATTGCTAATATTCGTATCATCAACCATAGAGATCGAAATGACAAACTTTTCAAGAGCAGGTGACATAAATGATGTTGAAAACTCACCATTTATAATCTCGCCAGACTTATTAATCTGTATGCTTTGTGGTATTGAACTAGCACTAAAAGTATTGAGTACAGCCAAGATACCTAAAAATGTACTTAAAATCAGCTTGTTCATTCAAATTACTCCACCCCAACATTCCACCAAGCACATCGTCTATGACTTGTCCATCTGTCCAGACCTGGTGCCAAGATTTCCATAAAGTACGATCGCGTGATTCCGGCTGTTTTCCCAATTAAATAGGGTCAGAGTTAACTTATTGAGGGATTTGATTGGTGCTTGTTGGTTTTTTCATTCCCTGTATGGCGTAGTCGATGTTTGAATCGAGTTGGCCAAGCTCTGTCCTTGACTGGTGAAACTTTAATCTAATCTATAGTTGGTATTCAACATGACGCGTCATATTTTATGCACTGTTTTCCTTAAAAATAATAGCTTATATCAACGAGAAACAGACGAAGCTAAATCGAAGAAACGATAGATACTAGGTGTAGATGCATTTGCGGACGTAGATGGCAGGGCCAAAAATGTTCCCTACATTTATTGGCATTTCCTACATCCATGTAGGTTAGATGCCATCGTCGAGCCTACATGGATGACTCTTTTTAAAACAAAGAGTCGGCGGGTAGCAAATGTATCTGCACATAAAGGTCGTTTATTCAAATCCCTGTGATCACTACATTGGTGCATCCATGCACTGCACCTGCTGCAGCAAATGATAGAGATGAAGGTTCGACTCCAAACTCACTTAACAGATGAACAGTTACAAAGTACTACTCGTAGTAAATGAATCCAAATCGAAGAGACGTTTATATACTGGTGTAAGCACACTTTTGGCTCTCGGCGGCATGGACGCCGCCGTGAAGCTCACACGGATGTGCTTGCGGCGTGCCAAAAGTGTGCTTGCACATCCCTCGCCGGGCAGGCGTTAGGTAGCCATGAAGGTTCGACCTTCAAATCACCTTAATTAATGACAATTTCATTCAACGATTAAAGTGAACCGTTACTATGAGCGAGCGAGCGGCCGGCCGAGAAGAGCAGGGGAAAAGGGGCGAGCGATACGCCCCCCGAGCAGATTTACCTAAGTCGTTCTCCACGATTAATCCCAATCAACCTATCCAAAATATGCTCACCATCCATACGGATGCCATTATGCTCATATTCAGAGGTAAGCCAGTACTTCAAGTTACCCACCTGAGCCGCTGTTTCCAGGCTGTAATTCATCTCCACGAACATATCTTCGCTGTAGATGGCCGCGGCCACCGGCACCTGGTTGTCGGCCAGCTTGGCGGGATCGTAGAGCATGGGCCAGTCGGCCTTGTCTGCCAGCAGGTGCGCCGCGTGTTTCAGTGGCTTGAGGTTAGTGAATTGGTCGAAGAACCAGGGATAGACCATCTCGCCAGTAAATAGAAAGGGCTTGTCCGCCTGGTAGTTAAACTCATCATAGGTTTGTCTGACCCTATGGGCCGCCCAGCTTGAGGCGTCTTGCTGACAATAGATGCTCTCGTGCAGTAGGGCGAAGATGGGGTTGGTGTTGTAATCCAGCAGCTGGCAGAAGTGAGCCAAAAACAGTGGGTTGACTTGAGTGCCCTGGGCCGTCTCTATCAAGGCCTGTTCCAGCAGGTAGTATACTGGCTCGCCGCCTTGCTCCATGCCGATGTTGATCCCAAGTAGTTGCAGCATCTCCACCGTGAGTCGCTCGCCGGTGGCGATCCGCACCTCGTTCTCTTGTATATAGGTCGCCAGACGTTTAACTAAGTCTTGAGCGTCCGGGAAACGGGCGAAGAAGTCCTGGTTTTTGGCCAGCACTCGCTTGTAGGTGGCCTGATAGACCTCATCGGCGGTGCGGGTGAGCGAGGGGATGCCGCCCGTGATATAGGCCTCACTGAGTCCTTGGGGCGCATCGTTTAAGTATTTCAATACGCAGAAGCCGCCAAAGCTCTGGCCGAGGATGCTCCATTTTTCATCGCCTATGAGCTGCGCCCTAATAAGCTCGGCATCTTTGATGATGCTGTCGGCGCGAAAATGGCTTAGATAATCGGCCTGGGCCTGTGAGTCGAGATGGGCTAATGATGCATAGTTGATGGGGCTTGAGAGGCCTGTGCCGCGCTGATCCAGCAATAACACTCGGTATTCCTGTAGGGCGCGCTTTATCCAGCCGCCGTTTGCTGCGGGTCTGATGGCGCCAAAACCTGGCCCGCCTTGGAAATAAACCAGATAGGGGAGTTTGCTCTCTCTGTGCTCTGGTGCCACCAGTTCGCGGGCGAAGATGGTTAGCTTTTCACCGTCGCTGGCGCTGTGATCTAAGGGCAGGCTAAAATAATGCTTGATACAATGGATGCCAGCAAGGCGTTGTGAGTCGGACATGGTGAACCTTATGATGAAATGTTGCCTGTAAGCGCAGACTTGTAGGGTACTAAATGACGCCGATAGGTTATCCTAGATCAATCTTTTTGTCAGTGTCATTAGAGAATCCTACCTTGATATCGTAACCTATGCCGAGGTGGATGAAAGTGGAAGAATAAGATGAAGTATCAAATTGTGCCCGTGACACCGTTTCAGCAAAATTGCAGCATTATCTGGTGTGAAAAGAGCAAGCGGGCGGCAGTGGTCGACCCGGGTGGTGATATAGAGCGCATCGAGCAGCAACTGGCCCATAATGGCTTAACCTTAGAGAAGATTTTACTGACCCATGGGCATATCGATCATGTGGGCGGCGCCAAGGCCTTGGCCGAGGCTACGGGCGTACCTATTGTCGGCCCCCATAAGGACGATGCCTTCTGGTTGGAGACATTGCCACAGCAGAGTAAGCATTTTGGTTTTCTGCCCGTTGCGTCCTTTGAGCCAGCGCAATATTTGGCGGCAGGCGATAAAGTCAGCGTGGGCGAGCAGAGCCTTGAAGTGTTGCATTGCCCCGGGCATACGCCGGGTCATATTGTGTTCTACAGCGAGTCGGATCGCTTGGCCTGGGTGGGTGACGTGCTCTTTAAAGGCTCAATTGGTCGTACCGATTTTCCGCAGTCCAGTCATCAGGCGTTGATCCAATCGATTACTCAAGTGCTCTGGCCGTTAGGCCGCGATGTGAGCTTTATCCCTGGTCACGGCCCCATCTCTACCTTCGGCGCCGAGCGGCAGCAAAACCCCTTTGTTGCCGACCAGCTGCTGAGTTGATCTGATAACGGCGACCTTAGGTCGCCGTTTTGCTCTTCATGATGCAATGAAATCTTTTGCAACGTATTGAACCTGTTTTCTTATTCCCGTCTCTGCTAGGTTAAAAGATCACGAATATCTTTTGCGGCAAACAGAGACACAGGGATATGTCACATCACATCGAAGATCTTGTTAGCGCCTGGGCGTCGGCACCCCAAGATGATTGGGTATTGGCGGTGGTGACCCGTGTAGAGGGGTCGGCCTATCGTAAGGTGGGCGCCATGATGCTGATCCATGGTATGGGCAAGAGTGTGGGCCTGGTGAGCGGTGGCTGCCTAGAGGCGGACCTGCGGCGACGGGCCCAGCAGGTCATCCAGACAGGGCAGGCGGTTAACGTCTGCTACGATGCGTCCGACGAGACAGACGCCAGTTATCAGCTGGGCTGCGGGGGGATAGTGTACTTAATGCTGGTGCCCCTCTGCGCAGATAATCATTATTTACACTTTAAGCGCTTAAAAGAGACCTTAGCCAATCAGGGACAGTGTCATTATGAGCTGCAGCTGACCGACCCGGTGACGCCATTACCTCGCGCCATGGTGTGGGGCGATCAGCAGGCCCTGGATGATGCCAAGGCCAACTGGTGTCTCAGAGACTTTCCCCGCGCCGGGATACTGGCAGGAGAGCAAAAATCCTTAATCATTCCTCTGCGCGCCCGTTACCGTATCGCTATTTTTGGCGGCGGCTTGGATGCCCAGCCCGTGAGCATGATTGCGCAGCAGCTTGGCTGGCAGGTCGATGTGATCGATAGGCGCACCAGTTACGCCAGAGAGTATGATTTTCCCGGAGCCAAAGTGATTAAGCAGCCGGTCGATGTGCTCAATGAGGCGTTTTGGGCGCGGATTGACGGCGCCATCGTGATGCAACACAACTTACAGCTCGATGCCGAGGCCTTAGGGCAGATCGCTGAGCACGCAACCCAGCTACAATATCTGGCGCTGCTCGGGCCTGGTCATCGGCGAGACAGGGTGCTGGCAATCGCCAACCTTAAGCAAGATGCCTTTAAAGCCTTCTTTTCTGCGCCCGCCGGGCTCGCCTTAGGCGGTGAGCTGCCAGCCTCTATCGCCTTAAGTATCTTGTCTGAATGTCATGGTGTGTTTCATCAGGGCAAACGGGTGGCGCTTAAAGAGGTGATGGCATGACAGGGCTTAAGCCTAAGGTGATGATCGCGCTGCTGGCTGCCGGTGAGAGCCGTCGATTTGGCGGCGCTAAACTGGCTGAACCGCTTTCTCAATCAGGGGCAGGCCGTGAAGAGCAACAAGCGCTCGATGAGCCGCTCATTCTGGCGCAGTATCGTACCCTTGAGCTGGTGGCGGAAGCGCTTGATGCTAGCCTGGTCGTGATCACCGGAGGTCATCAACAGAGAATAGAAGCTTGCCTGCCGACCTCGGCGCTAAAGGTGCATAACCCAGACTGGCCGTTAGGGCTGGCGCACTCGATTGCCACCGCCGCCCAATATGCCAAGGCGCAGGGGGCTGAGAGCCTACTTATTGCGTTGGGCGATCAGCCGGCTTTAGCCTCCCAGGACTATCTGGCGCTGTTTTCGGCGCGTCGCCGGGAAAATACCCGGGTTTGTGCCTATTATGAGTTAACTTTGGGGGCACCAGCCCTCTTTTGCCATGATGACTTTGAGTCGCTCATGGCTTTATCGGGGGATCGCGGCGCCAAAGCGTTGTTAACCAGGCTATATCGAGAGGGGCAGCTTATCGCCCTGGCGATGCCTGAGGCGGCGGTCGATATCGATACCCGGTCACAGCTTGAGGCCTACCGAGCGCGTTGTTAAGCCTATCTGGCCAAACTAAGTTTAATCGTCACCCTATCTATTTGCGGGGTCAACAAGGAGAAAGTGATGTCCAATCCTCAACTCGGACTGAAGATTAACGGCAAAGATTACACCTTAGATGCGGATCCCAATATGCCAGTACTCTGGGCGATCAGAGATATATTGGGCCTCACGGGCACTAAGTACGGCTGCGGGGCTGGCCTGTGCGGCGCCTGTACCATTCATGTCGATGGTGAGCCTACCAGGGCCTGTCTGACTAGCTTGAAGCAGGTACAAGGCAAACAGGTGACCACCATAGAGGGCTTGGCTGCCGACAAGCTGCAAACGGCGTGGCGCAAGCATAATGTGCCTCAGTGTGGTTATTGTCAGGCGGGGCAGTTGATGTCGGCCGCCGCCTTGCTTGCCCAATATCCAGAGCCCAATGATGCTCAGATAGAAGAAGCCATGGTGGGTAATCTCTGTCGCTGCGGCACCTATACCCGCATCAAGGCCGCAATCAAGGAAGCCGCCGCCGGGCCATCCGCCCTGGTTGACGGCCAGACGAGGGAGGTGGAAGCATGAGCCAGTTCAGCGCTGTACAAAATTTTAGTCGCCGGGACGTATTAAAGCTGTTTGGCGCCGCCGGTGGTGGATTGGCCTTAGGAGCCAGCGGGATCAGTTGGAGCCCCATGGCGCTGGCTCAAGGCGGTGAGACACGCCTTAATCTATTTATCGCTATCGGTGAGGATGACAAGGTCTATCTCACCTGTCATCGCTCCGAAATGGGCCAGGGGATCCGCACCGGTATTCCTCAGGTGTTGGCCGACGAGCTAGGCGCCGACTGGGACAAGGTGGTCGTGGTGCAGGGCTTGGCCGACAAGCGTTACGGCAGCCAAAACACCGATGGTTCGCGCAGTATACGTAAAGGCTTTGACAAGATGCGAGAGATGGGTGCCATGGCCCGTACCATGTTAGAGCAGGCCGCCGCCGAGCAGCTAAAAGTGCCGGTGAGCGAGTTAGAGACGGTCAATAATCAGGTGCGGCATCGCGTCTCTGGTCGCAGCTTACGTTTTGGCGATCTCGCATTGGCGGCCTCGAAATTGCCGCTTCCCGAGGTGTCTGAACTTAAGCTCAAGTCAGCCGATGCCTATACCCATATCGGTAAAGGGCACACCATAGTGGATATGGAGGCGATACTCGATGGCACCGCCCAGTATGGCTTCGATGTGCATCTGGACAATATGCTCTATGCCAGCATAGTGCGCCCACCAGTGTTGGGTAGCCAAGTAGCCAAACTTGATGATAAGGCGGCTAGAGCCGTTGCCGGTGTGGTGGATGTGATCAAACTGCCGACACCTCAGGGCGCCCCCAGTTTTCAACCGTTAGGCGGCGTTGCCGTATTGGCAACAAATTCGTGGAGTGCCGCCCAGGGGCGCGCCGCGCTGGCAATCGAGTGGACCAGTTCGGCCAACGATAGTCATGATTCGAGCGCCTATCTGACAGCTTTGAAGCAGGCGGTGCAAGAGAGCGGTAAGCCAGTGCGGCAAATGGGCGAGCAGCAACAGAGCTGGCCAGCAGACAAGACCATAGAAGCTGTCTATAGCGTACCTTATCTGGCTCACGCCATGATGGAGCCGCCGACAGCAACGGCGAATGTCACCGAGAGTGGCGTTGAGATCTGGGCATCGACTCAAACGCCACAAAGCGCCCAGGGGACAGTCGCTGGTGCGTTAGGGCTAGAGGCCGAAAAGGTGATTGTGCATGTGACTCTGCTCGGCGGTGGTTTTGGCCGTAAGTCTAAGCCTGATTACTGCGTCGAGGCTGCGCTGTTATCCCGTGACGTTAAGCGGCCGGTTAAGGTGTGTTGGAGCCGGGAAGATGAGCTGCAAAACGGCTACTTGCACGCCATCAGTGCCCAGTACTTTAAGGCTAGAGTGGGGGATAATGGGGTCGAGGCCATGCTGCAACGTACCGGTTTCCCAAGTATTAGCTCTACCTTCGCCGAAGGGGTCGATGAGCCAAGTGCCTCTGAGTTGGATCTGGGCTTTGTGGATGTGCCTTTGGCCATCGACAGCCTGCGCTGTGAGACAGTAAAAGCTGCCGCTCATACCCGTATCGGTTGGATGCGCTCGGTTTGCAACATACAGCACGGCTTCGGCATCGGTGTCTTTGTTGATGAACTGGCCCATAAGCGCGGGCTGGATACCATCAGTATGTGGCGCGAACTATTGGGACCCGATAGACAAGAGACCTTTGCCGATCAAGGCTTTAACTATGGCAATTATGGTGAAACCTTGGCCCGTCATCCGGTGGATACTGCCCGCTATAAGGGGGTGATCGCCGCGGTAGAGCAGAAGTTGGCGACTCAGCCTAAGGCGAAGGCAAACCAAGGCTGGGGCTTTGCGGTGCATCGCAGCTTTACCGCCTTTGTGGCGACAGCCAGTTTGGTTGAAGTCAGCAAGGATAAGCAACTTAAGGTGCTTAAGACAATCATTGCCATAGATGCGGGCACTTTAGTTAACCCAGATAGGGTGGCGTCTCAGCTTGAAGGGGCGGTGATGTTTGGCTTAAGTATCGCCTTGATGGGCAGGATAAGCTTTAAGGATGGGCGGGTAGAGCAGTCTAATTTTCATGATTATCCTCTGCTGCGCTTGTCACAATGCCCTGAAATCGAAACGATTTTGGTTCCTTCCGATGCGCCTCCTGCCGGGGTTGGCGAGCCGGGTGTACCGCCTGTTGCACCCAGCATAGTAAATGCAATCTTTGCCGCCAGCGGTGTTCGCGTGCGTGATCTACCGTTAAGTGATCATTTCAGCGTCTAGTTGTTACGGGCCGGTCAGCGTTGTCTGACTGGCCCAGCTTCCCTTTATCTTGTTTGGCTCCATGCCCGGTGGTTTCTCACTCATAAGTTACGTTCTTTTACTACATAGATCGGTTATTTTTTAATCTATTTAGATTAATTCCTGTTTATTTGGCCTGGATCCTATTTTTGTAACTCAAATTGAAGTAATTTAACCAAAAATAATATTCCAATGTAATGAGGGGTCATACATGGAAAATCGTATGCAGGTTGCATTATCTGCAGGGCTGCTTGCTGCCATCTGGGCAGGGGTTGCCGATGCATTTCACTTAGTCACTTGGGTTGGCTTTCTTGCGTGCAGTACCTTTTTTGCTCAGCCAAAGGCGGGGTTTCAAGGGGTACTCATGAGCTGGTTTACCAACCTGTCCGGTGTATTCTGGGCTTGGGTGGTCATTGCTGGCGGGAGTCATTTTGAGACGCCGCTGGTGGGATACCTGCTTACCGGCATAGTCACCAGCCTCATGTGTTTACAAGCCAGTTACCAGCGACTCGCCTTTATTCCCGGCGCCTTTATCGGTTGCTGTATCACTTTTGCCTTAGGCGGCGATATCGCCAGCATCATACCACCACTCCTTCTTGGTGCACTGCTTGGCTATGCCATGACCTTATTGACCGGGCAGCTGGTTGCCTTTACCGGCAGAACTTTGCCAGCCATTAAGTTACGTCTAATCAAGGCTCAAGATTAGAAAATGTGCTTAACTTGATCTGGTAGATCGAAAGTCGTTGTCAATTTAGCCTGATAAGAAGTGGGTTTCCATGAAAGCTATCCAGTTTAGAAAGATAGATGCCTTGCTGATCAAACTCAGCCTCAACGGTAAATTTTGGGTGGTCTGTACCATGGTGACGGCCATCACCTTGACCATCGCCATCCTTAACCTCAACGCGGCAGTGACGCATCTACAGGACGCCTCGGCCGCCAGGGTGCAGGCCAGTGTCGACGCGTACGCCAAGGTGGCTAGCGGTCAGGGGGTAAGCAGTGCTGAGTTGGCGACATTTGCCGCCAATAATGGTCTGACACTATCTAGTCGACCTGAGCAATCGCGTCGGGGTGACAAGGTGACCGCCAGTGCGCCGATCAACGGCCAATATCTGCAGCTCAGCCAAGAGGTGTCTGCCTGGGAAGCTCAGGGTAAAAGTGATGCCTGGTGGATGCTGTGGATTGCCCTTATCGCTCTCTATCCTTTGTATCAGCTCAGTTACTGGATCTCCACCTCTTTGGGGGGCGGACTTTGGGATATGTATATTGCTATTAAGCGTTTGGCCGATGGCGATCTCTCCTTCAGGCTCAATTTCTTTGGCAAAGACGACTTCAGCCTCATTGCTCGGGAGATCGATCGCAGCGCCGATAACATGTCCGAGATGGTCAAGGCGATCGGCAATAATGCCCAGACCCTGGCCAGGGCTTCACAAGAGTTTAATCAGCAGGCCAAGCAGAATGATGAACTGGCGCAATTCCAGCACCAATTTCTCGATACTGTGGCTGTGGCCATGGATCAGATGACAGCGGCTATCGAAGAGGTCTCTCATAACGCTGCCAATACCTCAGATCATACCAAGCAAAATGCAGCGGCCGCCGCAGACAGTAAGCAGCGGATCGCCGAGGCGGTGCGCCGTATTAGCCAGTTAACCGGCCAGATAGATGCGGCATCGAGCGCGGTGGACCAGCTGTCGGGCAATGCCACCGAGATTGGTGCTGTAGTCACTACGATTAACGGCATCTCAGAGCAGACCAATCTGCTGGCGCTAAACGCGGCTATTGAGGCGGCTCGGGCCGGCGAGCAGGGTAGAGGTTTTGCCGTGGTCGCCGATGAAGTGCGCACCCTGGCAGGACGAACGCAGCAGGCAACGGTTGAGATCCAATCTATGATTGAGGGATTGCAGTCGGGATCGGGTCAGCTGGCGGATATCACCCATGAGATTGTGAAGCAGGCCGAACTTGGCCGCACAGCGATTGAGTCTGTGGGCGGTGATGTGGATACTATGGCCGATTCTATCGATCACGTGTTTGATATGAGCTCGCAGATCGCCGCGTCCGCCGAGGAGCAGAGCGTATCGGCGCGGGATATCGCCTCGCAGCTCAATGAGATCCGTGATCAGTCGCAAACCATTAAAGATACCGCCGAGCGTTCGGTCACTTTGGCCAGCGAACTGCAGCAGTCTTCGGCAGAGCTGGATGGGATCTTGTCTCAATATCGTTTGCAGTAGCAGCTGGTTAAATGCTATCGAACAGAAAAAAGGCGCCATTGGCGCCTTTTTTAATGCTTAGTCGTGGCGAAACACTAATCTTTGAAACTGCTCCAGATTGGGGCGTGATCCGACGGTTTATCGATACCGCGCAGATCATAGTCCACATCTGATTCAGTAAGACGCTCGGCCAACGACGGGGTGGCTAAGATCACATCGATACGCAGTCCGCGGTTGTCGTCGAAGCCTTTGCTGCGATAGTCGAACCAGGAGTAACGCTCACCACGTGCCGGATGCAGCTGACGGAAGGTGTCTATCAGTCCCCAATCCAGTAGGGTTTGCAGCCATTGGCGCTCTTCAGGTTGAAAGCTGCACTTGCCTGTCTTTAACCAGCGCTTGGCGTTGACTTCCCCAATGCCAATATCCAGATCCACAGGAGAGATATTGATGTCGCCTATGATGGCAATGTCTTCATCTGGACTATGGTGGTCGTTGAGGTAGCTCATCAGATCCTGATAGAACTTACGCTTAGCCGGATACTTGGTTTCATGGCTGATATTTTCCCCTTGGGGGAAATAGCCATTCAGTACTGTCAGTGGGCGACCATTGGCTTGAGTAAAAGTGCCCATGATCATGCGTCGCTGGGCATCTTCCTCATCTGTGGGGAAGCCTTTTTGTACCTTGACCGGCGGCAACTTGGAGAGCATGGCGACACCATAGTGAGCCTTGCCACCATGATAGTGGACCTGATAGCCCATGGCTTCGACGTCGGCCAACGGAAAGGCCTCATCGTGAACCTTGGTCTCTTGTAGGCCAATGATGTCTGGGTGGTGGCTGTCGATCAGCGCCTGCAGTTGGTGCA
The DNA here is from genome assembly GCF_000773485.1 of Shewanella sp. ECSMB14101. Taxonomy (NCBI): domain Bacteria; kingdom Pseudomonadati; phylum Pseudomonadota; class Gammaproteobacteria; order Alteromonadales; family Shewanellaceae; genus Shewanella; species Shewanella sp. ECSMB14101. The sequence continues at coordinate 76,574 of NZ_JSFF01000011.1, forward strand.
GCCTAGCCCTTAACCCATTGATATTGAATGAAACAATTTTCAAAAGCTTGCTTCCTGGATTAAAAACTACGGGAGAACGCGCTTGAACGGCTTCACAATAACGCTTTGATAAACACCTGCGGCGATGTAAGGGTCTTGATCGGCCCAGGCCTGCGCCGCTTCCAGTGAATCAAACTCGGCAACGACTAAAGAACCAGTGAAGCCCGCTTCGCCTGGGTTGTCGCTGTCGATTGCTGGGTGCGGTCCGGCGATCATCAGGCGGCCTTCATCTGACAGCGCTTGCAGGCGCGCCAGGTGATCTGGGCGGGCTTGCAGGCGTTGTTCTAAACTGTTTTCAACATCTTGAGATGAGATCATGTACCACATTATTTGAGTTCCTTTTTATGTTCTTCAGGCATATGTTTATAGAGGTAAACGACAGTGATTACGGTATTGATCAGGGTCAGTGCCGTGAGGCCAAAGACCTTGAAATTCACCCAGGTTTCCTGGGAGAGGTTAAAAGCAACATAGATGTTAACCAGGCCACAGGCGACAAAGAAAGAGACCCAGTACCAGGTGACATGAGACCAGATCTTGTCGGCCACAATCAGTTCTTTACCCAACATCCCTTTGAGGATCGGCTTATTCAGATATTGGCTCAAGGCCAACGCCAGGGCAAACAGGGCATAAACGACAGTGACTTTCCACTTGATAAAGGCATCATCGTGAAAGACTAAGGTTAGGGTGCCAAAGAAGCTCACCATGGCAAAGGTGATTAGGTGCATCTTCTCGATTTTTTTATAAAGCAGATAGGTGACGATTAACTGCAAGGCTGTGGCCGCTATCAGGGCGCCGCTGGCGATATAGATGTCGAAAAATTTATAGACGGCGAAAAAGATCACCAAGGGTAAAAAGTCGAGCAGTTGTTTCATGTAGGCTACTTTACTAAACAATGAAGAGATATGAGTGGCAGTGTAACACGCCTCTTCAATGGGGCAAAAGATGATAGACGGCAGAAGCGCCGCATTTGTGATGAATTAAGTTTAATCTGCGCTGGTGCACATTTTAGCGAGTCACTTATGTTGCCTCACTTGCTGGGGAATCCACTAAAATGTTGTAAAGCACCTTGCTATGTTAATGATTAGATGTGGATTTTTTGACCTTCTTCAAAGCTTGAGCAAATTTGTTTACACTGATTCGCCCAAGGCTGTGATACATTCTGGCATACAAAGCTCATCAGACGATTATCGCCACACATTGACAAAGTGATCAATTGGCGAGGCGCAGGGCAGTAACAACAAATTTCCTCCTGGGGGAGGCGTAAAACGAATGATAGTGGAACTGGATGTTTCTGAATTGGCTGTTGGCATGTATGTGGTTGAGATCTCTCTACCCAAGAATAAATTCCATCTGGCCGAGCAGGGATGGATCGCTAAGCAGCAGGTCATAGACGGATTTAAGCGTAAAGGGGTCGAGAAGCTGTTGGTGGATACCAGCAAAAGACGCCTGGCTGCCACTGAGGTGGCTAAATCTGCTGCCCCGAAGCCCCCACAACGCTCATCAGGTTTTAAGCAGCAATTAACCCAGGCTAAGCAACTGTTTGAAGAGTCAAAAGCGATACAGGCTAGGCTGTTTGATGATGCTAAAAATGGTGTGCCGCTGTCGCTGGAGCCAGTAAAGAGTGTCACCGAGCAGTCGATATCAGCCATCTTTGAAAATCCCGATGCGCTGGCCTGCGTGATCAATATACGCCACAAAGATCAGTATCTATTAGAGCACTCTGTGGCCGTGTCAGTATTGATGACCATTTTTGCCTGCTATCTCAAGATAGATAAAGCGATTGTGCATGAGCTGGCCATTGGCGCCTTCTTGCATGATGTGGGTAAGATCATGATCCCACCCGCCATTCTCGATAAGCCGGGCAAGCTGACAGCCGACGAGTTTGAGGTGATGAAAACCCACGCCAACCATTCGATTCGTATCATTGAAGCCACGCCAAATATTACCCCGCTCAGTTTGGAGGTGGCCAAACTGCATCATGAAAAGCTCAACGGTAAGGGCTATCCCTATGGCGTGCGCGCTGAGCATATCTCGTTATACGGCCGAATGATTTCAATCTGTGATATTTTCGATGCCTTAACGGCAAATCGTTGCTATAAGGCGGGTTATCCCCAGGTGAAGGCCTTTAGTATTCTCAGGGCCTTAGGGGAGAACAAGGAGCTGGATGCTGAGTTGGTGGATCATTTCATCAAATGTATGGGGGTTTATCCCGTGGGCTCTTTGGTGCAGCTGGAGTCGAATCGTCTGGCCATTGTGGAGAGTCATAATCGTCAAGATCCTATTCGACCTAAGGTGAAGCCCTTCTACAGCCTGAATCCGAATCATTTTGAGGTGTCTGCCAATATCGATCTAGCGGCGATGCGTGACGATCTTATCGTAAAAAATGTGCGCGCCGATGATTTTGACCTCAATATGGATGAGATCATCGAGTTCCTCTCGCACCAGGGCTAGTGAGTTTAGCGTTTATTCTTGAATGCCGATCTCTCTTAGTTGCAGCTCGAAGTCGCCCTCTTGGCCATCACCAATGAGCAGGCCAACGGCGATGATCTGTGTAAAGTCAGGAGAGGCACGTTCTGGATAATCGTTACCGCGAAAGGTCTCTATAAAATCACTTGGTTCAAATGACCACTGCCCATCGGTGGCAGCTTGAGTGGTAAATCCCGCTTTATAGCCTACCAGTTGCCCCTGTTTGAGGACTTTAAGTCTTAGCTGATAGCGCTTGCCATCACCTAACGCCTCGATACTGATGCGTCTTGGATTGCTTTGCTGCAGTGTGTGTTGCTCTTCGTGGTTCAGCGAACGGGATACAGAGGCAAAACCGCCATTGTTTTCAAGAGATACCTGACCGCTAAAGCGCAGTATATATTCTTGCTGCTTGGTCAAGGCCTCACTGAGCCGACTCTGGGAGCGTCCGCCCATTACCCCATCGTTAACTATCTCCCAGTGACCAGGGTGGGCGAGTAGTTCTAATCCTTGCATTTTGGCATTGGCTCCTTGAGTCATTAGCAGGTATGGCATGAGCAGTAATGACGTCAGCAATAGGCGGCTGCTCATGGGGATTAAGCGCATAGCGAGATAGAGGGCAAGGCCCTATGGAGTTCAACAAGATCCTTAAAGATAAAGCTGGCACCATGTTGCTCACCATAGGATCGCTGCTTGCTAAGTAACACAGATTGCATACCAGCGCGCTTAGCAGCTTGGACATCATAGTGATGGTCGCCTACATAGGCGATATGCTGGGGGGCGATTTGCCAGGCCTTGGCCAACATCAGCAAGCAGCTGGGATCGGGTTTGGCAGGGCCATCGTCTCGGCTGTAAAGCTGGTCTATCGGTAGTGCACCGCGCTCTATTTTTAACTCGGCGGCCCGGCGACTGTTGCGGGTCACTATTGCCATGGGGATCTGTTGCAGTAGCAGAAAGTCCAATAGGGCTAAGGCGCCATCGAGCGGCTTGGCGCTAAGCGCATCTAAGTGTTCGGCTTGGGTGATGATGGCTAACGCTTGTTCTGATCGCGTCTTCGGCAGCTGTTTTACAAAGGTGAGAATATCGTGCTGTGATGGGCAACCAATCGCCTGCTTGAGGGCCTTAAAGTCGAGAGAACTGCTCACTAAGGTGCCGTCGAGATCGAAAATCACCCCTTTGAATGTGTTGTCAAACCTTTGCATGAAGTGTCCTTTTGTTAATTGAAGACTAAGGGCAAAGCCTTTAGCTCGAAAAGCCATTAGTGCACCAAGAGCCCTCAATATAAGCGCCGTCAGTAAAAAGTATCACTGCTAGAGCAATTATAGTCCTAACGGGTTCAGGCGCTGGGTGTTATCGATTCTCAGGCCCCAATTAGTCAGTTTTAACTGTTAGCGCTGCTTAACGCTGAGTTCAGCACAGCCCTGTTAAGCAAACTCCAGTTAAGCAAACCCCAGTTAAGACCACCCAAGTTAAGAAAATCTTGGGTAAGCGGTACGGGTTAATAAACAGGTACGCGACTCAAGAATAAAAGGATCAGTTAAGAGGAAAGGTTGAATAAAAAATCCCCGCAGCAGGCAGGGATTTTTAGGTGGTCTTGGAGAGCGCTTGGTTGTTAGTCCTTGGCGCTCGCTTTAAGCTTCAGGCGCTGGGGACTTAGGTTGCCGCTTTCATCTCGCGGGTGAACTTGGCTAAGGCGGCGAGCAGCGCAGGCTCATCATCTTGATGGGTCTCGATAATTTTCACCACGGCAGAGCCTGAGATGGCACCAAAGGCACCCGATGCGATGGCCGCCTTAACTTGTGCCGGCTCGGCAATGCCAAAGCCCAGCAGTGGCGGAGGCGCATCGAAGGTCTTAAGCTGCGCGAGAATATCGTCAAGGGGCATGCCCGCCTTTGACTCAGTGCCTGTCACGCCTGCACGGGATAGCAGATAGGTGTAGCCTTCGCCTGCCTCTGAAACTTGGCGCAGTGTCTCAGCATCGCCATTAGGCGGCGCGATAAAGATCGGCGCGATGTGGTGGGCTTTGGCGGCGCTGATAAAGGGCGTAGCCTCTTCTACCGGCACATCGGCGATAAGCACAGAATCGACCCCGGCGGCCTTGGCCTTGGCGTAGAAGTTATCGACACCGTTGGCGAAAACCAGGTTGGCGTACAGCAGCAGACCTATGGGTAACTCTGGGTACTGACTGCGCACCGCTTTGATAATGTCAAAACAGTCGCTTGGCGTGGTGCCTGCTGCCAGAGATCTTAAGTTGGCGCCTTGGATCACCGGGCCGTCGGCAAGCGGATCGGAGAAGGGAAAGCCCAACTCGAGGGCGTCGGCACCGTTGTCGACTAAGGTGTTAATGATCTTGAGTGACAGCTCTTTATTGGGATCGCCTATGGTCACGAAAGGCACGAAGGCGCCGCGATTATTCTGCTTTAGCGCGGCAAAGGCTGCCTGATAACGGTTACTCATTGCCGCTCTCCTTATTTGTGGCTGCTTGATTGTCTTTTTGCTCTAAAATATCGGCGACGGTAAAGATATCTTTGTCACCGCGGCCTGACAGGTTAACCACTAGCAGGGTTTCTTCAGTGGCGGTCTCGGCTAGCTTAATGGCATAGGCCAGGGCATGAGCCGATTCCAGCGCCGGGATGATCCCTTCACTGCGAGCCAGCAGCTGGAAGGCCTCGAGAGCCTCGTCATCTGTGGCCGACTCATAGGTGGCGCGCCCGGTGGCAGCCAGATGGGCGTGCTGTGGTCCCACTGATGGGAAATCCAGGCCTGCCGAGATAGAGTAAGACTCCTCAATCTGGCCCTCTCTATCCTGCATTAGAGGCGCCTTCATGCCGAAGAAGATCCCTGTTTTACCGTGTTTAAGCGGCGCGCCATGTTTTGGGGTGTCTATGCCTAAGCCCGCTGGCTCGACACCGATCAATTTGACTGAGGGTTCATCGATAAAGTCGGCGAACATGCCGATGGCGTTCGATCCGCCGCCGACACAGGCGATCACCGCGTCGGGCAGGCGGCCCTCTCGTTCGAGGATCTGCGCCTTGGTCTCTTCGCCTATCATGCGCTGAAATTCGCGCACTATGGTGGGGAAGGGATGTGGCCCGGCCGCGGTGCCCAATAGGTAATGGGCCTTGTCATAGCTACCGGACCAGTCGCGCATCGCCTCGTTGCAGGCATCTTTTAAGGTGGCAGAGCCAGAGGTGACAGGGATCACCTCGGCGCCCATTAGACGCATACGAAACACATTGGGTGATTGACGCTCAACGTCTTTGGCGCCCATGTAAACCTTACATTTTAGACCCAAAAGGGCACAGGCCAGCGCCGTAGCAACCCCGTGCTGACCCGCGCCAGTTTCGGCGATGATCTCTTTTTTGCCCATACGCTTGGCTAACAGGGCTTGGCCCAATACCTGGTTGGTCTTGTGGGCGCCGCCATGGAGCAGATCTTCACGTTTTAGGTAGATCTTCACCAGTGGGTTAGGGCTGAGATTACGGGTCAGGGTCAGGGCGGTTGGGCGACCGGCATAGTTTTTCAGCAGATCGCTGAATTCCGCCTTGAAGCTCTCATCGTTTTGGGCATCGACGAAGGCGCTTTCCAGCTGCTTAAGTGCTGGCATCAGGATCTGGGGGACAAACATGCCGCCATATTCACCAAAATAGGGGTCCAACTTAGTCATCATTTGTGTCTCTCGTTGCTTGGCGGCGCTGAGTGGGCGCCGCAAAATTAAAATTTAGTATTGTCGTAAGGCGGCAAAGGTGCGGGCGATCAACTCATGATCTTTAATACCTGGCGCCGACTCGATGCCTGAGTTGAAATCCAGCCCGAAGAAGCCCTGTTTGGCAGCGTCGAAGGCGTTATCTGCACTTAGACCGCCGGCTAACATGGCACTTGCCTTATTGGGCAACTGCTGCTGCCAGTTAAAGGATTGCCCCGTACCGCCAAACTGTACGCCGTTTGTCGCGCTTGTTTTGCTGTCGTAAAGCAGGCGATCGGCGTTGGCCGGAATGGTTAATGCTTGTGAGTCATCACTGTCGACATTAACACCGGCATCGACATTGACGGCAACCGCCTTCCAAATTTGGGTTTGGCTTCCTTGTGCGTTTAGGGCAAGTCTGAGTTGGTCGATATCGTATTCGCTCTCACTGCCATGAAGCTGCACCGCAAACAGCTCAAGGCGTTTTGCAAGTGCGCCGATGGTGGCAATATCTTCATTGACGAACACACCAACAAAATGCAGTGCTTTAGCGCTGCTTCGCTGCTGCTCGACCATCTCCTGCGCCTGCTCAGGCGTCACACAGCGAGGTGACTTGCTGGCGAAGATCAGGCCGCCATAGAGGGCGCCAGCATTGGCGACGGCGTTTACGTCTTCGACGCGGGTCAGACCGCAGACTTTATTGTGGCCAAGGGTGAGTGCGCGGCAGGCAAGGTCCAGATCGGCCTCTGCCATCAGCGAGCTGCCTACCAAGAAGCCATCCACCAGAGGACTCAATCTTCTGACCTGCTGCTGGTTGTAGATGCCAGATTCGCTGACGACTACTCGGTCTGCCGGGATATGTGGCGCGAGCGCCTCAGTGGTCGCCAGATCTGTGGTGAGATCTCTCAGGTTGCGATTGTTAATCCCTATGATGGCGGCATCCAAGGCGATGGCGCGTTTAAGCTCCTCTTCATTACTGACCTCGGTCAGCACATCCAACTGGTACTGGGCAGCCATAGTGGCGAGCGTTTTATACTGCTCATCGTCCAACACAGAGAGCATCAGCAAGATGGCATCAGCCCCCTGATGGGCCGCTAGCTTGACCTGATAGGGATCGACGAAAAAGTCTTTACACAAGATGGGCTGAGTGACCCGGGCGCGAACCTTAGGTAGATAGTCCATGTCGCCTTGAAAAAATTGCTCATCGGTCAGCACTGAGATAGCCGCAGCATAATGCTTATAAACATCGGCGATGGCTTCAACGTCGAAGTCTTTACGAATCAAACCCTTAGATGGGCTGGCTTTCTTACACTCGAAGATGAAACCGGCGTTAGGGGCTTTAAGCGCCGCAAACAGGCTGCGATCTGACAGCTTAGGTTGCAGTGAGTCTTCAGGAAATCTGAGTTTTAGGGCGGCAATGTGCTCTGCCTTGGTATCGACAATTCGCGTCAGCACATTGCTGGCGGCCTGTGGGGTGTCGTTCGAACTATTCACGCTGGCTCCCATTTAGTTGTTCCCCTGACTCGCGCTAGCGAGCTGTTCAAGTAGGCTGTAGGCCTTGCCATGTTTTAGGATTTCAAGTGCTAAAGCGACGCCTTGCGCCGGTGTATCGCTCAGGCCGGCCACATAGAGGGCGCAGCCTGCGTTGGCGGCAACCGCTTCAGTGTGCGCTAATTTTCCATTGCCTTGCAATATGGCGCGGGTAATTTCGGCATTTTCTTGAGGATCGCCGCCGCATAAGGCTTCTATGCTGGTTTGATGCAGCCCGAGCTGCTCAGGTGTCAGGCGATATTCGCTGATGGCGCCCTGTTGTAATTCACATACTAAGGTGTTGCCGTGAATGGCGACCTCATCCAGGCCACTGCCATGAACCACCATGGCGCGTTTGACATCCAGCGCCTTGAGCACGTCGCAAATTGGACGAACCAGCTTTTCATCATAGACGCCCAGTAGCATAAAGTCGGGCCGTGCCGGATTGATCAGTGGGCCTAAGACGTTAAACAGGGTGCGGGTTTTTAATGCCTGACGAACGGGCACCGCGTGGCGCACGCCGCCATGGTAGTGAGGCGCAAATAAAAAGCAGAGCCCGAGGTCGTCAAGACAGTCACGCGCTATCTCAGGTGCCATGGTCAAATCGATACCAAACTGCGCCAGCAGATCCGATGACCCTGACTTGCTCGATACGCTGCGATTGCCGTGTTTGGCGACCTTAGCCCCCGCGGCCGCTGCAACAAAGGCTGAGGTGGTTGAGATATTGATGGTGTTGTGACCATCACCGCCAGTGCCAACGATATCGACAACGCCCTGGGCGCGCGTGGTATCACTTGGTGTGGGGAATGGTTTGGCGGCCTGCAGCAGGGCATCGGCGGCGCCGGATATTTCATCTATGGTCTCGCCGCGCATCTTCATGGCGACCAGCATGCCGGCCATAGTTACAGGATCCATCTCACCCTGCACTATGTCGCCAAATAGGACTTTGGTGTCTTCGCGGCTGATGGCGTGGCCCTGGTACAGTCTGTCTAAAATGGGCTGTCGTTCATTCATTACTCTACTCCTTGGCCGTCAGCGTCTTGGGTCAGATAGGTCAATGTTTGCGTGAGCAGTTGGCTACCTAAGGTGGTTAAAATTGACTCCGGATGAAATTGAAAGCCAACGGCTTTTATCTGCTTGTGAGAGATGGCCATCGGCATCTCCTCTGTGGTGGCGATCACCTCTAGACATTCGGGTACCTCGGTGGCGACCAGACTGTGGTAGCGTGCGACCGGCAGCGGAGAAGGCAGCCCTTGAAACAGTCCTTGCCCATTGTGGCTGGTTGGACTGGCTTTGCCATGCACTACCTGTTTGGCTCGTTCGACCTTGCCACCGAAATGTTCGACCATCGCCTGGTGGCCCAAACAGATCCCCAGCATGGGTACCTTACCCGCCAAGAGGGCAATAAGTGGCATTAAGCAACCCGCTTCCTGGGGTGCGCCAGGGCCGGGGGATAGTACCAGGGCAGCCTTGCCTTGTTCTTGCAGCAGTTTGTCGGCAATAAATTGGGCATCGAGATCGTTGCGGTAGATCACCACCTCAAAGCCTAAGCTGCGGAACTGATCTACCAGGTTGTAGGTAAAAGAGTCGAAATTATCCAGTAGGTAGAGCTTCATAGTCCGCCTCCCATCTTAATGGCTGAAATAACGGCTTGGGCTTTTTGGCGGGTTTCATCGGCTTCGGCCTGGGGATCTGAGTCATAGACTACGCCAGCACCGGCCTGAATATGGGCTATGCCCTCTTTGACAAAGGCTGAGCGGATGACGATGCAGGTGTCCATATCACCCAGGCCATTGAGATAGCCGACCGCGCCGCCGTAGCTGCCGCGGCGTGTTTTTTCGGCGGTGCGGATAAGCTGCGCCGCGCTGACTTTGGGAGCACCCGTTAAGGTGCCCATATTCATACAAGCCTGATAGGCGTGTAGGGCGTCGAGGTCGGCTCTAAGCTGCCCCGTTACCCGGCTGACCAGATGCATCACGTGGGAGTAACGGTCGACCTTGAGAAGTTCGGCTACCTTGCGCGTACCACTTTGACTGATGCGGGCCACGTCGTTGCGGGCCAGATCCACTAACATCAGGTGCTCTGACAGCTCTTTCTTATCCAGACGCAGTTCAAGTTCGATGCGGCTATCGAGATCGAAATCTATCTCGCCTGTGGCCGTCTTACCGCGTTTGCGGGTGCCGGCGATGGGATAGATCTCTACCTGATTAGTGCTGGCCTCATATTTGAGTGCACTCTCTGGCGAGGCGCCAAACAAGGTAAAGTCATCGCCGCGAAAATAGAACATATAGGGGCTAGGGTTGGTTTGCCTTAGTGCGCGATAGGCGCCTAGCGTACTGGGGCAGGGAAGGCTGAAACTGCGTGAAGGCACGACCTGAAAAATGTCTCCGGCGACGATATGCTCTTTCAGATCTGTCACTATCGTCTTGAAGGTATCATCTGAGATGTTGACCTCGGCTTCATGGAGCACAGGCTTTAAGGGGGCCACGGGCGAAAGTGTCTGGCAGCTTTGACTCAGTTGTCGCAGGCGCTCGGCGAGCATGGCTTGAGTGCTGTCTTGCTGAGTGAAGTCATGGGTGATGATATCGGCGCTGCGCTGCTGATGGTCAACCAAGATAAGGGTTTCGGCTAGATAAAAGAGATAATCGGGGCAGCTGTTGGCACTGGGGGCGACTTGGGGCAGTGGCTCTATGGTATCGATAAGGTCGAAGGCTAATACGCCACCGAGAAACAGGGTTTCAAATTCGGTCTGCTTCCCGGTATCAATATGGTTAAGCAGGCTGCGTAACCCATCTAGCGGCGAAGTTGACTTAAGTCTGGCATCTTCATCTAACTGCCCGGCATCTTTTTGCAGGGTAAGGGTCAGATGATCACCCTCGAGTTGGCTATTGGCGACGTTAAAGAAGTTGGCGATGGGGGTAAGCAAAGCTCGACCATTGTCGCTCAATGCGCTGAAGGTCAGCTGGTATCCTTCACAACGAATCGCCAAGGCTGCGTGGGTCATGATGATACTTTTTAGGTGATCCTTACTGTCTATTTCTGCCGACTCCAGCAACATGGTATGTGCTGCGTCTTGCGTCAATTGCTGATAGAGGTTGAGGGGATCATCATGATAGGTGATCCGCTCCTTTATCGTGTTGACGCTGGCCAGAATCTCTTGCCCCATATTTGCGCTCCTACTGCCGGTAGTGGACTAACTTCGTTTAGTTATTGAGTTAGTGCTTGTTAAATCTATTAATAAAATTAGGTGATTAAATGCAAAAAGCCCGCATCGAGTGCGGGCTTTTTGTTTGAATCTTGTCTCTTTTACATGAGCACAGATATTCACACCACCCGCTATGTTGGGAAGTGCCACCACCAGTTAATGATGTTGAATAGCTGATTAGTCATTGAATGTTTGTCTCACGTAAAAGTTGAATCTTTGTCTTGGCTATATAAAAACATCCCATCTGTTGCCTTGTCAATTGAATATTTCTCTATTTGTGCCCTATTAACCTGGTTTTGATCTTAAGCTGTACAGATTGACAAGGATATTTAACGATTCTCATCCAATTTCATCCAATTAGATGTTTCTAATAACAAAGTCGAGTAGAATAAAGGGATGACAAATGAAACGCGTTTAATCGATCTTCACAGCCACACTACGGCTTCCGATGGCCAGTTAACCCCCTCAGAATTAGTGGCCAGAGCCCTAAGTAATGGGGTGCAGATGCTGGCGATTACCGATCACGATACCTTAGCCGGTTTAAAAGAGGCACACGAGTTCAACCAGAGCCAGGATGTGCCGTTGACCCTGATTAATGGATGTGAAGTGTCTACCCGTTGGAACAACTTTGATATTCATATCGTTGCGCTCAATATCGACACCGAGCATCAGGGGTTCAATGATTTTCTTATTGAGCAGCGGGCGCTGCGAGAGACGAGGGCTGAGGAGATAGGTACGCGTCTGGCTAAGGCTGGCATTGAGGGTGCCTATGAAGGTGCTAAGGCATTAGCCGACGGCGCCGCGCTGAGTCGCGGCCACTATGCCCGTTGGTTAGCCGACAACGGGTATGCCACCAATGCTGCCGCCGTGTTTAAGAAGTATTTGGCGCGGGGCAAGACTGGCTATGTGCCTAACAATTGGTCTGATATGGCAACGGCCATTGAGCTCATTCACCAATGCGGTGGTATCGCGGTACTTGCTCACCCCAGTGGTTACAAGCTGTCGGCAAAATGGTTGAAACGCTTGGTACGGGAGTTCAAGGAGGCTGGTGGCGATGCCATGGAGGTGGTGCTGGGTCAGCAAACCTTGGACGATCGTAATAATTTAATAGCCTTGAGTCGGCTCAATGGTCTGTATGCCTCGCTGGGAAGTGATTTCCACTTTCCAGGTAGTTGGCTAGAGCTGGGCAAAAATATGTTCCAACCCCAAGGAGTCGATTGGGTTTGGCAAATGGATAATTGGATGGAAACCCCATGAGTCAGTTTTTTTATGTACATGAGGAAAACCCTCAAACCCGCCTGATTAATCAGGCGGTCAATGTGATCAAGCAAGGTGGTGTGGTGGTATATCCCACAGACTCGGGTTATGCCCTGGGCTGCCTGCTTGGTGAAAAGGACGCGATGACCCGCATCGTGCGCATCCGTCAAATAGAGAATGATCATAACTTCTCTTTGATGGTACGTGACCAGTCGGAATTGGCGACCTATGCCAGGGTCGATAATCAGGCTTATCGCGTGCTGAAGCACAATACACCAGGGCCTTATACCTTTATCTTCAAGGCGACCAAAGAGGTGCCTAAGCGCCTGCAAAACCCTAAGAAGAAGACCATAGGTATTCGCGTACCTGACAATGTGATTGCACTGGCGCTGCTTGAAGCACTCGATGCCCCGCTGATGTCTACCAGTCTGATTTTACCTGGCGCTGAGTTTGCGGAGTCAGATCCCGAACATATTCGTGACATCTTAGAGCACCAGGTTGATGTGATCATTCATGGCGGATACCTTGGTGAGAAACCGACTACGGTAATCGATCTCTCCGAGGGCGATATCGAGATCTTACGTGAAGGCGCTGGTGACGTGAGTCAGTTTGGTTAAAGCCCTGTCTATTGGCAGATTTAGCAGGTATAATCGCGCGTTTGGTGTCGTTTAGCACACTATTTTTAGCGCTAAGATTCAAGCCCTAAGAGTCAAGGATTCATGCCCTAAGGTCTGAGTCATAACGCTTTTGGGGCCTGGTAATTGGGAGAGCGGATGCAGGGGACTCAACAAAGTTTACCTTTAGCCGTGGTCAGAGGCGAACCGGTTAAGCAACTGCCGGCGGATCTTTTTATTCCTCCCGAAGCGCTAGAGGTGTTCCTTGAATCGTTTGAAGGACCGCTGGATCTCTTACTCTATCTAATCCGCAAACAGAAATTGGATGTGGTAGAGCTGGCGATTTCGCCGGTAACGGATCAATATCTTGAATATATTGAGCTGTTACAAGGGGCGAGGGTAGAGCTGGCTGCCGACTATCTGGTGATGGCGGCGACCTTAGCCGAGATCAAGTCTAGGCTGCTACTGCCTAAGCCAGAGTTAGCCCAAGAGGAAGAGGACGACCCGCGGGCGCAGCTGATCAGGCAACTGAAAGCCTATGAGGTGATTAAAGATGCCCAGCAAAGGCTCGATGCCTTACCTAGGTTAGAGCGTGATGTGTTTCAGGCTAAAGTGCAACCGGCGCCAGATATTAAACCTGTGTTGCTGCCGCCATCTGTGTCGCTTGTAGAGTTAGCTGGCGCCTTTGCCGCCGTATTAAAGCGTGTGGAAGCGACTGAGCATCACCATGTCAGGCGTGAACACCTGTCGACACGGGAACGCATGACACAAATTTTGGCTATGCTAGAAGGCAAGTCTTATGTGCCTTTCGAGCAGCTGTTTGATGTTTCCGAAGGGCGAGCGGGCGTGGTCGTAAGCTTTCTTGCACTGATGGAGCTGGTAAAGGAGCTATTGGTCGACCTTATTCAGGCGCAGCCACTGTCGACCATACATGTTAGGGCCTATTGATTGTCGAGTAAGAAACTGCAAATAAACCCTGATCAACTTAAGCAATTGATCGAAGCTAGCTTGTTTGTGATGGCGAAAACTGTTTCTATCAAGCAGTTAAACGAGAGTGTGCTGGCAAATTTTAGCGTTTCCCGCGCTAAAGTGAAGGCCGCTATCGAGGAGTTGCAGCAGGACTATCAAGGGCGCGGTATCGAGTTAGTCAAGGTTGCCGGGGGATATCGTTTTCAGTCTATCGAAACCCTGAGCCCCTACTTACAGCCCTTGTGGCAAGAGAAGGCGCCGCGTTATTCACGAGCGACCTTGGAAACCCTGGCGGTGATCGCTTATCGCCAGCCGGTGACCCGTGCAGACATAGAGTTTGTGCGCGGTGTGGCAGTAGGAAGCCACATTATCAAGAGTTTATCCGATAGACATTGGATTAAGATTGTTGGTCATAAAGAGGTGCCGGGCAGGCCCGGGCTCTATGCGACCACAAATGAATTTTTAGCCTATTTTGGCTTGGACACGATAGCGGACCTTCCTCCCTTATCCGATGCCGAGTCATTAGCGGCGCTGTTTGGTCAGAGTCAGGCGATTCCTGATTCTGCTTCGGCGCCTAAAACCGATGAAGAGTCTACTAATGAGTGAAAAATTGCAGAAAGTCTTGGCCCGTGCAGGCCATGGCTCCCGTCGTGAGATGGAGGCATGGATTGCTGCAGGTCGAGTTAGTATAGACGGTGAAATTGCCAAGCTTGGCGATCGTATCGAGGCTGATGCCAAGGTGCGTATCGACGGCCGTGCGGTATCGATTAAGTCTGAGGATGATTTGGTTTGCCGTGTGATCGCCTACCATAAGCCCGAAGGGGAGATCTGTAGTCGTAAAGATCCTGAAGGTCGTCCAACAGTGTTCGATCGCTTACCTAAGACCCGTGATTCGCGCTGGGTGGCGGTTGGACGATTGGATATCAACACCTCAGGCTTGTTGCTGTTCACTTCTGATGGTGAGCTGGCGAACCGTTTGATGCACCCTTCCCATGAGGTTGAGCGTGAATATGCGGTGCGTACCTTTGGTGAGGTGACCGACGCCTGTATTCAGCGTTTACGTACCGGCGTGACCTTAGAAGATGGCCCAGCCCATTTTGATAAGGTGAAGCCTGCCGGCGGCGAGGGAATGAACAAGTGGTGGCATGTGTCGCTAGCCGAGGGGCGTAATCGTGAGGTTCGCCGCTTGTGGGAATCCCAGGAAGTGCAGGTGAGTCGTCTTATTCGTATTCGCTACGGCATGATCGATCTGCCTAAGTCACTGCCTCGTGGCGGTTGGGGAGAGCTGCCAATTGAGCAGGTGAACTATCTGCGTAAATTGGCTGGTCTAGAAGAAGAAACCCGTACTTTGCTAGGTACCGATAAGCACAGTGTGGCCCGTGCTAAGGTGAAGAGTGCTAAGATCCGCCGCGCCGTTCGTAAGCACAAGACCACGGCGGGCAAAACGCCACGTCAACGTAGCTAAAACATTATTTACTTCTAAAAGCCGCCTTGTGCGGCTTTTTTTTATGCCTTGTTCTTAGTGTTGCTTAGGCCACAAGCTTGAGTCATCTGTCACAGTCAGCCATGATGAAGCTTATTACCTAAAGGGAGAGCAAGATGAAATTATGCTCAGTCACCAAGATATGGGATAAGTCGGCTCACAATGCCTTTACCGATCTTGTGCTCTATCGCGATAAGCTCTATTGCGTATTCAGGGAAGCCAGTGCCCACGTTTCGCCTGACGGCGCATTACGTATTCTCTGTTCTGAGGATGGTGGGACACAATGGCACAGTGTGGCGCTCATTCAATTAGATTTTGCCGATCTCAGGGATGGTAAATTACTCGCTGCGCCGGACGGCCTTTATCTGTTTAGTGGCGCAGCGCTCCATTCAGAGCAAGGTTCAGGTATGCGCTCATATTGTTGGCAATCGCTCGACGGCGTAGATTGGTCTGCACCTACCATGGTGGCTAAAGAGAAAGAATGGTTATGGCGGGTAACCTCTCATGAGGGAAAATTTTATGGCATTTGCTACTATCCCCACGAACATGATGGTTATGTGGCCTTGTACACGAGCCAAGGCGATACCGAGTTTCGTCCTCTCGTGCCACGTTTAAGCCAAGCTGGCTATGTGAATGAGTCTGGACTGGTTTTTGATGCCCAAAACAGAGCAATTTGCCTGCTGAGACGAGACCCATTATGGCAGACCGATGAGCGGGCTTTGCTGGGTATCTCGCATCCTCCCTATACTCAATGGCAGTGGCAAGTTACCAATTGCCGAATCGGTGGGCCGGTAAGCTTTATCTATCAGGGTCAGCATTATGCGGTCGTTCGGCTATACGATGGACGGGTACGTACTTCTGTAGTGAGTATTGATCTACAGACTGGACAGATCACTGAAAAGTTAGTCTTGCCGTCTGGCGGAGACACGAGTTATGCCGGTATTGTCTTAGTACAGGAACAACTCTGGCTCAGTTATTATTCTTCCCACGAGGGAAAATGTGCCATCTATTTTGCTAAAGTAACTTTGCAAAAAGTAACTCTGGATAAGTAACTCTGTAAAAATAGCTCTGGAAAAGTGACTCTGAAAAAGTAGCTCTGTAAAAGTGACTCTAGAAAATTAGCCGTAGAAATTAGCCCTGTAATAAACATAAATCTTTAGCCAAGTTAAACGAAACTTGGCCGAAGATTATTCACATAACCTTCTTATTTTTCCCTTTTTTTTAATCGTTAATCAGTCTATTAATTCGTCTTTTTTTGGAGTTTTTCTGGCTACTGAAAGACGATCTTTAATGCGTTTTGATAAATCAGGTTGTTAAAGATGTTATCGCTTACGACTTTGTTATTCATCGCATAGATTTACATTGTTGCATTTGTGTTTTGTTTTTATATTTATTTGATCTCTTGTTAATATTTAAAACGTTTAATAAACAGGTGTATTAACTTGTAACATGCATATCAATTTGATGGTTTATATTTTTTTACATAGGTGTCATTTATATAAATTACATAAAATACAGATACTTATATTTTGATTTTGCTGGTTTTTGTTTGCGGTCAAACCTGTGTTTTGTATCAATTATTATCATTGTCGTTGTTTTAATGTTAATGCCGTTGACTTGTTTTATGTTTTTTCACAATATCTTTACCGAAGGACGTACTTCTTATTTTAAAAATAAAAAATGATTCGATAATTGGGATTTAATTTCTAAGTTTCATTATTGTGAGGGAAACATATGAACTCTTTGACCTTAACAGCAAAAGCGGTTCGCGTAGGCTTATTAGCCGCCGCGACATCGAGCATTGCTTTTACCGGCGTTACTATTGCTGAAGAGCAAAGCGATAAAGTTGAACGCATCGAAGTAACTGGCTCACGTATTAAAAGAACCGACATGGAAGGTTCTTCTCCAGTTACAACAATTAGCGCGGCAGATATTGAGAAAACTGGCGAAATGTCAGTTGCTGACGTATTGCGTCGTAGTAATCTAAACACTTTTGGTTCTTTCTCTGAGTCATCAGGAAGTACATGGCAGAGTCAGGCTAATATTTCACTTCGTGGTGCTGGTGCCGACCGTACCCTAGTGTTGCTAAACGGTAAGCGTATGCCTGGTTCACCTACCATGGGTGGTACCGCAGTAAACCTGAATACTATTCCTACGGCAGCAATTGAGCGTATCGAAGTACTTACAGATGGTGCTTCTGCCGTTTACGGTTCAGACGCTGTTGCTGGTGTGGTAAACATCATCTTGAAAAAAGGTTTTGAAGGATTAGAAGTTTCTGCCACAGGCACGAATCCTTCACAGCCGGGTGGTGATGAATGGAAAGCTCATGTTGTTGGTGGTACCACGAGCGACAAAGGTAGTTTGACATTCTCATTTGAACACCAAAATCGTGAGATTATTTATCAACGTGATCGTTGGTTCTCAAGCTCTACTAACGTGTTAGCCGATAAGTATTCGGACACCACAGGTGTTTCTGCTTATGCACGTAACTTCCTGGATATGACCACATTCCAGTTTAAGCCTATGGCTGCTTGTGATAACGAAAAGATGGTTGGTGGCGGTCATGTTTATGACTATGGTGATGGTGACTTTATCTGTGGTTATGACTATACGTCTGAAGCTGCTGACCACGCTGCTCGTAAATATACAGCCGGTTATGTTACTGCTGACTATGAGATCTCTGATGAAATTCGCTTCGAAGGTCAAGGTCTCTTCAGCCGTAACGAAACCTTTGGTCGTTACGCGCCAGCTGCAGGTTGGTTCAACGTTGATGCGGGTCAGTTAGACGTTCAGAACTATGATGCAGATGGTAACTATATCGATACCACTAAGAATGCAAACGCGGGCCGTGTCTACTACCGTTTCACCGATGTGGGTACTCGTGACTCTACCACAATCGATTACAGCACTGACATTCAAGTCGGCCTAGTGGGTGAGCACGACCAATTTGGTTGGGATTTCACTTATCACTATAACCTAGCTGAAAACAGCAACTATGGTACTGGCTATGTTCACCGTCCAACGGTAGAAGCCTTAGTGAAGAGCGGTGAGTTTAACTTCGGTCCTGAAGGTAACAGCGCTGATGTTGTAGCCTCTATTTCGCACGACACGTTAGCTCAAGATATCATGGAGTTCCATAGCGTTAACGCTGGTGTTAACTTCGAAGCCTTAGAGTTATCAGGTGGACTGATTGGTTGGTACTTTGGTACTGAATTTATGCAGTACAAGTACAACTCAAAGGTTGATGCTGAGTCTGCTGCTGGCGAAGTGATTGGTTCTTCAGGCAATGGTTCAGGCGGCGAGCGTGATGTATTCGCGGTATTTGGTGAGTCTATTTTGCCAGTTACCGATGATTTAGAGCTGAATCTTGCTTTCCGTTACGATGACTATTCTGACTTTGGTACAGCGACAACGCCTAAAGTTGCGTTACGTTACCAAGCATTAGATAACCTGGTTGTTCGTGCTTCTTGGGGCCAGGGTTTCAGAGCACCTGCACTATCGGATCTGTACGCGGCAGACTCATTCAGTGCTGATTACGCCACAGATTACCGTTACTGTGAACTGCAAGGCACTGCGCCATCAGATTGTCGTTCGACCCAGTATGACGTGACTCGTACTGCAAACGATGATCTTGGTGCTGAGACTTCAGATTTCTACAACGTAGGTCTTATCTGGAATATCACAGACAGCTTAAGTACTAAAGTTGAGTATTACAGCTTGTCAATTGACGATGTCATCACCTTCGTATCCTTGGATTCATTGCTAAGAGAAGAAGCTAAAGTGGGTTACGGCAATCTGTCTCGAGGTGAAATCATCCGTGCAGGTGATAGCCCAGACGGTAAGATCCTTGAGGCAACGACACCACTTGTGAATGGTAACGGTTTCGATACTTCAGGTATTGATTTCAACTTGACCTTAGCGCCAATGGAAACTGCAGTCGGTGATTTTGGTACAAGCTTCGACCTTACTTATGTACTGGCTTATGAAGATGAAGAGTACTTTGACGGTCCTGTGAACAACATGGTGGGTCGCAACGGCTTACCTGATTATCGTTTCACTTGGGTGATCGATTGGAGCTATGGCGATCATGGTGTATCACTGCTGACTCAACATATTGCGGGTCAAGCTGAAACTACAGATCCTACTACGTTCGAAGAGATTGGTAGCCTACCTTCTCAAACGACCTTTGACCTGAGCTATAACTATTCTGCGCCGTGGAATGGTAAGTTCGCAGTAGGTGTTCGTAACTTAACTGACGAAGATCCAGTACTGGATTCTAACTTAGCTTATGATTCTGCGCTGTATAACCTCTATGGTCGTACTTACACAGCATCTTACACTCAGAAGTTCTAATCGTTAATCATCTCTCCCTGTGACTTAACGACAAAAGCCTCCTGATTCAGGAGGCTTTTTTTATGTCTATGAAGTTAAAAAAACCGAAGTTTGCGGCTGCTGATGCGTTAAGTGACTAGTGGGTCAGTCTTAGCTCGTGCCTGTGCTCATGGGCGTAATCGGCGGCGCACTGGGTACAGCGCTGCTCGAGTGGATTGGCGTTGAGTCTATCGCTTTCGATATCTGCCTCACAGTCGGCGCATAGACCGTACAGGCCAAGATCCAGCTGGCACAAGGCCGCATCGAGTTGGGTAAGTTTGATAAATAACGGTTCATCGGCCAATTTGGACGCCGTCATCTCATCGATTAGCGCGGTCAGCGAAAGATGCTGGGTGTCGACTGTTATTTGATGTAATGCCAGCAGTGCACCTAACTCTTTCCTGAGACTCGCTTCAAGCATCGACAGTTCATGTCTGATATGGGATCTGCTCACAAATCATTGCCTAGTTGATATTCTTAGTAATCAGTCTAAACCGCTTGGGCGTCTTGGCTATGACTGAGATCAAAAGTCAGTGATATTTATGCTGATTCCGATCCGGCACTTAAATGATCAGACCAGTCTCTATGCAATTTATGACAGCAATTGGCTCAGCGTTATGCTAGGTGACTAAGCCTGCTTGAGTAACGATAGTATACTGGCGGTGTCTTTAAGCACCCTAAGTTCACGAAATAGGGTTTCGCCCTCTGGGTAATGGCGGGCAATAAACCTAAGCCATTGCTTGATACGAGCGGGATAATATTTCTCTTTCTCGCTGACGATTTCAAAATCCGAGTATTGCAACAGCAGGGTTTTAACCTCTGACCAGGCCATGGGGGCTTGATTGCCTTTTACCACATGGGCCAAGTTGGGCACGGTGAGGGCACCACGTCCCAGCATTACATCATCACAACCACTGGCGCTTTGACAGTTGAGGTAATCTTCCCGTCCCCAGATCTCGCCATTGGCGATGATAGGGAGCTTAGTTGCCGCTTTGATCTGGGCGATATATTCCCAGTGGGCAGGAGGCCGGTAAGCTTCCTCTTTAGTGCGGGCATGCACCGTGAGCTCTGTGGCGCCGGCGGCTTCGATGGCCTGGGCAATCTCTGTGCAGCGGCTCTTATCGGCCCATCCAAGGCGGATCTTGGCAGAAACCGGCTTATCACTGGGTACTGCTTGTCTGACGGCTTGGGTGACACGGTAGATGGTTTCAGGCTCCTTCAGCAGGGCGGCGCCGCCTTTACTGCGATTAACCATAGGTGCGGGGCAGCCATAGTTAAGATCGACGCCGCGAGAGCCAAGCTCGACGGCGCGAACTGCATTCTCTGCCATCCAGTTCGGTTCTTGTCCAAGTAGTTGCAATCTGACCGGGGTGCCTGAGGCTGTTTGGCATTGATTTTTCAACTCGGCGCAGAGTCGGTAAAAGACCTTCTCGGGTAGCAATTGATCGACGACCCGGATAAATTCGCTGATCACCATATCATAGCCGCCAACGCTGGTTAGCAGGGCTCGCATAGGGGCGTCGGCAACGCCTTCCATTGGGGCTAGTATGACACGCATGGTTATCGGCTTCTCATCAAAAAGGGGCTAGTGCCCGTGGGTTAGGGCGGTAGGAAAGTCCAGGCCCCAAGTAAAAGGGCGCTTATTCTACGTCATGGCCTGACGAGTTACAAAATTTGTGTATGAGCGCCACTCTATAAGCCCCAGATCACGCGATGATCACTTTCTAGATGCTTGCACTATCATATATTTTGAGTCATAAATGTGATGCCTGATAAGTTTTTTGAAATAAAAGTTCAAGGTGACGGGTCATATTATCCGAGCCAGCAGCAGATAGGTGTTGGCAAACCATTGCATATAAATAGATCAACAAAGGAAGAGATTATGAAATTAGTTAAGAATACTGCTGTTGCTGTAGCGTTAGGAACGGTTTTCGTTGGCAGCGCCTTTGCAGCGCAGGCTCAGGCTAATCCGTTTGGTTATAGTGAAATGCAAGCTGGTTACCAGATCGTCGATGGTGAAGGTAAATGCGGTGAGGGCAAGTGTGGCGAGAACATGAAGAAGAGCGCTAAAGAGGGTAAATGTGGTGCTCAGAAAAAGGCGATGAAAGAGGGCAAATGTGGTGAAGGCAAGTGTGGTGAGGGCAAATGCGGCGAAGCCATGAAGAAAGGCGCCAAAGAAGGCAAATGTGGTGAAGGTAAGTGTGGCGCGCAGATGAAAGCCCAAAAAGAGGGTAAGTGTGGCGAAGAGATGAAAGCCAAAGAAGGCAAGTGTGGTGAGGGCATGAAGGCTGCTGAAGGCAAGCGTGATGAAGCCATGAAGAAGGCCAAAGAAGGCAAGTGTGGTGGTAACAAGTAATAGGCATTGAGGCTATTACCACCAAATCAGATTAGGCCAGTGCAGACTGGCCTAATTAGTTTGTCCCCCCGGGAAACGAGCGAATTTAATCACTAGAGGTGAAGTGATGAAGACACAAGCTAAGGTAGGTCTTGGCCTGCGCCGCGAGATGCTAACTGAGTTTTGCCACAAGGTACCGAGTGAGATTGATTTTTTTGAGGTAGCGCCGGAAAACTGGATGACACTTGGGGGAAAGTTTGGCCGCCAGTTTAGGCAGCTAACCGAAAGGCACAATTTTTTCTGTCACGGGCTCTCTTTATCTATTGGCGGTCCTGAGCCGCTGGATATCAGTTTCGTCAAGCAAGTGAAGGCGTTTCTCGATCTTCACGGTATTGATATCTATTCGGAGCATTTAAGTTACTGTTCGGGTAAGGGGCACCTTTACGATTTAATGCCTATTCCTTTTACCTATGAGGCGGCCCTTCATGTGGCCAGGCGAGTTAAACAGGTCGAGGCGATCCTGGAGCGTCCCCTTATTCTTGAAAATGTCTCCTTTTATGCGGCGCCAGGCAGCGAGATGAGCGAGTGTGAGTTTGTTAATGCCGTGCTCGAAGAGGCCGACTGTAAGTTGCTGCTGGATGTGAATAACATCTATGTGAATTCGATTAACCATCGCTATGATGCCGAAGCTTTCTTAAAAGCCATGCCCACAGAGCGTATCGCTTATCTGCATATCGCTGGTCATTTCGATGAGGCAGAAGATCTGAAAGTGGATACCCATGGTAGTGAGGTGATCGATCCTGTGTGGCACCTATTGCAGCTCTGCTATCAGACCCACGGTGTGTTTCCAACTTTGCTTGAGCGAGATTTTAATATTCCTCCCACCTCTGAGTTGCTCGAAGAGATCAACAAGATACATGAGTATCAGACCGAGATTTTGCAGCCCAGCCATCGGAGTGCCTAGATGAGTTTTACCCGTATACAAGAGTCGTTTATCGACTATATCAAGCAGCCGACCTCATCTTTGCCACCCGGGACAGATGCGAGACGCATGGGGATCTATCGAGAGCTGTTTTTTAATAATATTAAAGGCTTTGTGACCAATGGTTTTCCCGTGCTGAGCTCCTTGTATGATGAGGAGGATTGGCGAGAGCTGGTGCAGCAGTTTTTTGTCCGTCATGATTGCCAGACACCGATTTTTATCGAGATAGCCCAGGAGTTTCTGCTGTTTCTGCAAGATGAATATCAGCCGGGTGATCAAGACCCGCCATTTATGCTGGAGTTGGCCCATTATGAATGGCTGGAGCTGGTGGTCGCGACGGCGCCCGATGATTTAACCCGTCAAAGTCTCAGCGCTGAACAGCTGTCAACCTCGCCTCTGGGACTAAGTCTTTCTGCCAGAGTGGCTCAATATCATTTCGAGGTGCAGCGCATTAGCCCTGAGTATCAACCCACAGCGCCTAGCGAGCAGCCTAACTTTTTTTGCCTCTATCGTGATAAACAAGATGAGGTGAGTTTTCTGCAGCTTAATCCGTTGACGGCTCAGGTACTTGCTTATATCGATCAACAGGATGGGATAAAGTTTGATGCCTTGTGTGACTGGTTGTCACAGCTTTATGCTCAAATGCCAAAGGCACAGATCATCGAAGGTTGCAGGCAACTGCTTGTCGATATGGCGCAGCGGGGCATAGTGGTTGCTGCTAGGTAAATTTTGTGCAATTAGGGCTTTCTATCATACAGGCTTGTCACTATAATGGCCGCGAAAATTGATCTAGATCAATAAAAGTTGTCAATCATGAGTGAGGAAAGTATGAGTCAGCCGTTTAAAGACCCGTTTAATTTTGTTTATTTTCTTGGTTTCTTGCTGGTACTGATGTTGCCTACGCTGCCAGCCACCCTATCATGGTTGAAGCACCTTAACCTGCTATAGCCTAAAACGCTAACTCAGGTATACTAACCACTCATTTTTGAGTGGTTTTTTTATGCGAGGAATTAATGGTTATCAAACGGGGCTTTTACTTAATTGTCGGTCTTAGCAGCCTGTTACTCGGTCTGCTGGGTATCGCCGTTCCCCTGTTACCAACGGTTCCCTTTATCTTGTTGGCGGCCTTTTGTTTTGCCCGTTCCAGCGAACGTCTACATAATTGGTTGATGACCCATCCCTGGTTTGCCGATGCGCTGCAAAACTGGCATACAGAGCGCGCCATTCGCCGAGGGTTAAAACGTAAGGCCTATATCGCCACCTGTTTGAGTTTTAGTCTGAGTATATTTCTGGTGCCACTGCTATGGGTAAAGGTGATGCTGCTGGCGATGTTGAGTGGCCTGTTACTTTACCTTCGTCAAATCCCTGAATTAGATGATTGATCCGGTTCGTGCTTGGTGAGTTTGGTTAAGCTTTGTGACATTCGCTGTTGCAACCCATACCAAAGGAGCTTAAGCTTTAGCCGAAAATTCTAGTCAAAACTGGCCTTATGGCCAGTTTGTCCTTTTATAAGGGCTTAATCGAAAAAGATGGTAGTAATGAATACAGACAAGTTAGCCTTGATCAAGCAGAGCATTAAGACAATTCCAGATTATCCGAAGCCAGGGATCATGTTTCGCGATGTGACCAGTTTAATGGAAAACCCTGAAGCCTATCAGGCGACGATAGCCCTGTTTGTTGAGCGATACAAGGATCTTGGCTTTACTAAGGTGGTGGGTACCGAAGCTCGAGGCTTCCTCTTTGGTGCGCCTTTGGCGTTAGAGCTTGGGGTTGGATTTGTGCCGGTACGTAAGCCGGGCAAGTTACCGCGCGAGACTATCTCTGAAAGCTATGAGCTTGAATATGGTCATGACATGCTAGAGATCCATATCGACGCGATTAAGCCGGGTGATAAGGTGCTGGTGGTCGATGATCTGCTGGCAACGGGTGGTACCATTGAGGCGACCGTTAAACTGATTCGTCAGTTAGGTGGCGAGGTAAACCATGCAGCGTTTGTGATCTCTTTGCCAGAACTTGGCGGTGAGCAGCGCTTAGCCGAGATGGATCTTGCCCTAATGACATTGTGCGAGTTTGAAGGCGAGTAACGCGCTTATCTTACCTTTGCCTAAAAATGCCGTGGCTTAGCCGCGGCATTTTGCTATCTGGGCCACGCCTATGAGCCGCGCACAAACCAATTTTTGCCTTGGTATTAAATGCCTGTGAAGATGGTAAACGATGACAAGGTTAGCCGATTTTTTAACGAAAATGACGGGTGAAAAGCCAGGATAGGTTAAAGATGCTGCAAGCTAGCATCACAAAGATAAATTTAGTCCCGCTAAGCGCTTAGCTTGCTAGCGAGATGGTCTGCACCGTGTTATTGTTTGCTGATTAATGAAGCGCGCTTCGTCATTGTTAGATGCCAACCTTGGGGAGTTCCATGTCATATCAGGTGTTAGCCAGAAAGTGGCGCCCTGCAACATTTGAGCAAGTCGTCGGCCAGTCACATGTGCTGCATGCCTTGACCAATGCCTTAACTCAAAACCGTTTACATCATGCCTATCTGTTTACCGGTACCCGAGGGGTAGGTAAAACCAGTTTGGCCAGGTTGTTTGCCAAGGGACTCAATTGTGAGCAAGGGATCACCGCATCCCCCTGTGGTCAATGCGCCAGTTGCGTTGAGATCGCTCAGGGACGTTTTGTGGATCTTATCGAGGTGGACGCGGCGTCGCGCACTAAAGTTGATGATACCCGCGAGTTACTGGACAACGTGCAGTATCGCCCCAGTCGCGGCCGCTTTAAGGTCTATCTGATCGACGAAGTGCATATGCTGTCTCGCAGCAGTTTCAATGCCCTGTTAAAGACGCTCGAAGAGCCGCCAGAGCATGTGAAGTTCTTACTGGCGACTACTGATCCCCAGCGTCTGCCTGTAACGGTTCTCTCCCGCTGCCTGCAGTTTAACCTTAAGAGTCTGACGCTAGATGAGATCTGTCTGCAACTTGGTCACATCTTGGGCCAGGAGCAGGTCGCCTATGACGATGGCGCGGTGAAATTGCTGGCCAAGGCGGCAAATGGCAGTATGCGTGATGCCTTGAGTTTGACGGATCAGGCGATAGCCTTTGGCGCAGGCCAGGTGCAGCTAGGGCAGGTGCAAACCATGCTTGGCACCATAGATGAGCATCATGTGATCGTTCTGCTTAAGGCCCTTTGTGATGGCGATGTCGATAATCTGCTTAATGTGACCGCAGAAGTACTGTCTTATGGCGCCGACCCTTTCGAGGTGCTGCGTAGCCTGCTTGAGCTGCTGCATCAGATCACCTTGACCCAGTTCGCCCCAAGTGCTGCTCAGTTGTCTCAATATGCCGAGCAGATCAAGGCCTTTGCCAAGCAGCTAAGGCCGGAGCAGGTGCAGCTCTACTATCAGTTGCTACTCAGTGGGCGTAAAGATCTGCCCCATGCGCCGGATCCTAAGTCGGGTCTTGAGATGGCGCTGCTACGTGCCGTGGCCTTTGTGCCCGAGGCGCCGGTGCAGCGTTGGCAAAATGATGCGGGTAGCGAGATCCTGCTGCCAGAAGTAAATACTAAGGCCGCTGATAAGCCTAATCAGGCTGCACCCGCAGCGTCTGTGCCAAAACAGGCGGCGGTTGGTGGCATTGACAGTGAAAAAAAAACCGATGCAGAGAGCCTAAGCCCGGCAACTGTGTCGCCCGCGACGTCAGCTCCCAACACCACTCTTGAACTAACGTCTGAACTAACGCCAGAACAAGCGTCTGAACCAGCACCTGAATCAGATGTGATTCCAGCCCCTGATGTCATGCCTGTTGCTGATGGCGAATCAGCGCATGAGAGTATTGATGATGAAGAGCAGACTCAGGCCTTATTTGCTGAGCAAAATCTGATTTTAAGCCAGGCTCAGAGTCAGGGAATAGCGCTAGAGCGCGAAGCTAAGAGTAAAGCGCAGGAGGCTGAGGAACAGGCTGCTATTAAGCCTGAAGTCAGCGATGTCGATCCGGTTTCATCTCAGAGCGCCCCGATTGCAAGCGATGTTAACGCAAGCGCTATGCCCGAAGAGATGGCCACAAGTTTCGAACCAGACTTCTTTATCGACAGCGATGATGAAGATGCGAGCGACCCTAGCGATTATGAAGCTTACCTTGCCTATCAACAGGGGGAGGTGAGTGCGGCCAAGACGCCTGCAGAACATCAAGTACAAAGCCAAGCTGGCGCACACAGCCCAGAAAGCGGCCAAAGCCAAGGCGAGCGTCAGCAGCCTCAAGCAGAAAAGGCGGCGTCTTCTGAGCCAAGTGTGCTTGAAGATGATCTGCTCGATGCGGTCTTAAATGCGCGTCAGCATCTGCTAAGCGACTTAGAAGCAGAAGCGGAGGCAGATTTGGCCAAGGAGAGTGCCTCAAAAAAGCCGCTACTAGGTTCTAAAAGCCAAGCTGGCGCTCAGCCTTATGTGCCGCCAAAACGGCCTAGCCAGGCTGATGCAAGCACTGATAATGCAAGCGATGATAATGCACAGGGTGATGATCACTTGCTTGGTGATGTCGAGGGCCAAGTCGATGCGCAAGCTAGGAATAACGCCCTGGCGCAGAGCGAGGTAAATGCTCAGACCTCTGCTTCAAACGCTGCGGATATGGCGCAGGCCCGAGCGCAGGGCAGTGACGCTTCAGTTCAAGATGCGCAGGTGAAAGATGAAGACAGGCCTCCCTGGGAATCGCCTGCCCAACCAAGTCACACTGCTAATGAGTTGAGTGACTCTCATACTGGCCCTCATAGTGACTCTCATACTGGTCTTCATATTGATAAGAATGCGCCAAGCATAAAGCCGAGTCCTGAACTTAGTGCTGAGGCGCCGACTGCCGTTGAGAATGAAACCGCCGCTGAGCCGCACAATACAGCGACGAGTGCCACAGCCTCTTCGTCTTTGAGGGCAACAGCCTCACCGCATTTGAGCGCAACAGCCTCACCGCATTTGAGCGCCACGGTGCAGGGGGAGATCCAAGGGCATGACACGGATCTTAAATGGTATCGTTTGATGTCGGCGCTGGATATCGGTGGCCGGGTCAGGCAATTGGCAGTCAATGCCGTGTGTTTGCAATTTAGTGAACCACTGCCGCTGGTACTTAAACCTAACCAGAAACATCTGGCCGCCCCTGGTGCTATCGCGCAACTGGAAGAGGCGCTGGCTAAAGCGCTGGGTGACAGTTGTCAGATTGAGTTTAGTGTTGGGGTAGAGGCAAATCGTGAGACGCCGCTTGAGATCCGTCAGCGTTTTCATCAGGAACTGTTGCAACAGGCCCAGCAGGGGTTATTGCAGGATGAAAATATTCAGTGGCTGACTCAGATGATGCAAGCGGAACTCGATCCCGATAGCCTGAGCTACCTGCCAGAGCTTTTGGGTAAAAGGGGCCAGACGATAGCCCTTGTCAATAAATCGAACTTTGTGTCGTCAGATGAGTCATAACACTGAGTCGTATGGGCTGACAGGGCTAGCTAAGTCATAAGTTTTGAGATTGGTGATCAGCTTTGATTGCTTATTGGTGCTAATTCAGTAAGATTAGCCAGTTTTTTTAATATTGAAGAGAACTCGATATGTTTGGAAAAGGCGGTATGGGCAACCTGATGAAACAGGCCCAGATGATGCAAGACAAGATGGCCAAGGTGCAAGAAGAGATTGCGCGCATGGAAGTGACTGGTGAAGCCGGTGCTGGTCTTGTTAAAGTCACTATGACAGGCTCTCACAGCGTACGTAAGGTCGATATTGACCCAAGCCTGCTCGAAGATGATAAAGAGATGCTGGAAGATTTGATTGCAGCGGCCTGTAACGATGCGGCGAGACGTGTCGAAGAGAGTCAAAAAGAGAAAATGGCAGAAGTGACTGGCGGCATGCAACTGCCACCAGGCATGAAGATGCCTTTCTAACGATGAAATTCAGTCCCCTGGTTGATGAGTTGATTCAGTCGCTGCGCTGTCTGCCTGGGGTTGGCCCCAAGTCGGCACAGCGCATGGCGTTTCAGCTGTTAGAACGTGATCGTAAGGCGGGGCACAAGCTTGCCCAGTCGCTGTCGAGTGCCATGAGTGATGTGGGACACTGCAGCAGCTGCCGTACTTTCACCGAAGAGACTCTTTGTCCCATCTGCGCCAGCAGTCGTCGTGGCAATTCAGATCTTATCTGTGTGGTGGAGACGCCTGCGGACGTACTGGCTATCGAAGCCGGTGGCCATTTTTCTGGCCGTTATTTTGTGTTGCTTGGGCATCTGTCGCCACTCGATGGTGTAGGGCCTGATGAGCTGGGGCTGAGTCTGCTTGAAACTCATTTGGCCGCAGGTGAGGTAAGTGAGCTTATTTTGGCGACTAACCCAACGGTCGAAGGGGATGCCACGGCGCACTTTATCGCCGATATGGCGAAACAACATGAGGTCAAAGTGAGCCGTATTGCTCATGGCGTACCGGTTGGCGGTGAGCTGGAATATGTCGACAGCACCACGCTGGCGCTCTCCTTTAATGGCCGCATTCCGTTATAAGGGTCGTTAAGCTCAGTAATAGAAATCCAGTTCCTTGTGAACTGGATTTTTTTTGAGCAAATAAACCTGATTGTCAATTTTTGGCTTGAAAAGCAAAAATACAGCCCCATCTCTTAAGCCATAAGCGTTTTTGTGAAATAGAGAAGGAAACATCCATGTCACACCAAGAAACCCATGGCTTTCAAACAGAAGTCAAACAACTACTAAATTTGATGATCCACTCTTTATACTCTAATAAAGAGATTTTCTTGCGTGAATTGGTCTCTAACGCCGCCGATGCAGCCGATAAACTTCGCTATGAGGCTCTTACCAAAGATGAGCTTTATGAAGGCGACGGCGAGCTAAGAGTCCGTGTCAGTGCCGACAGTGAAAAAGGCACTGTGACCATTGAAGATAATGGTATCGGTATGACCCGTGATGGCGTGATCGAGCATCTGGGTACCATCGCTAAGTCGGGTACGGCGGAATTTTTCAAGAACCTCTCTGGCGATGAGTCCAAAGACTCACAGCTGATTGGTCAGTTTGGTGTGGGCTTCTACTCGGCCTTCATCGTGGCTGATAAGGTTACCGTACGCACTCGCGCCGCCGGACATGCTGCCGATGAGGCTGTGCAGTGGGAATCGGCGGGTGAAGGCGAATTCACTGTCGAAAACATTGTTAAAGAGAGCCGCGGTACAGAGATCATCTTGCATCTTCGTGAAGAAGAGAAAGAGTTTGCCAACGATTACCGTCTGCGCTCTATCATCACTAAATACTCAGATCATATCTCGGTACCGGTAGAGATGTGGCAAGAAGGTACACCTGCCCAGGAAGCAACAGAGGAGGGCGGTGAAGCCATTCCTGCTACCGAAGGTCACTGGCAGGCGATGAACAAAGCTACCGCCTTGTGGACTCGCAACAAGAGCGACATTACAGACGAAGAGTA
The DNA here is from genome assembly GCF_000773485.1 of Shewanella sp. ECSMB14101. Classification (NCBI taxonomy): domain Bacteria; kingdom Pseudomonadati; phylum Pseudomonadota; class Gammaproteobacteria; order Alteromonadales; family Shewanellaceae; genus Shewanella; species Shewanella sp. ECSMB14101. The sequence goes on from NZ_JSFF01000011.1 coordinate 106,938, forward strand.
TCAGGAGTTTTATAAGCATATCTCCCATGATTTTGCCGATCCTCTGCTGTGGAGTCACAACCGCGTCGAGGGTAAGCAGGAATACACTAGCCTGTTATACATTCCTTCAAAGGCGCCTTGGGATCTGTGGAACCGTGACCGTAAACATGGGTTGAAGTTGTTCGTGCAGCGCGTATTCGTTATGGATGATGCTGAGCAGTTCATGCCGAGTTACCTGCGTTTCGTGCAGGGTCTTATCGACTCAAACGATCTGCCACTTAACGTGTCACGTGAGATCTTACAAGATAACAAGATCACTACTGCGCTGCGCACGGCTGTCACTAAGCGTGTACTGGGCATGCTGGAAAAACTGGCCAAGAACGACCCTGAGAAGTATCAAAGCTTCTGGGCAGAGTTTGGTCAGGTATTAAAAGAAGGCCCGGCAGAAGATTTTGCCAACAAGGAGAAGATTGCCGGCCTGCTGCGCTTCGCCTCGACTCACACCAATGAGGCGGCCCATACAGTGTCACTAAGTGACTATGTTGAGCGCATGAAGGAAGGACAGAGCAAGATCTACTATATCGTAGCCGACAGCCATGAGGCGGCGGTGAACAGCCCTCACCTTGAACTGCTGCGTAAGAAAGGCATCGAAGTGCTCTTAATGTCTGAGCGTATCGATGAGTGGTTGATTAACCACCTCACCGAATTCGATGGCAAGCAGTTGCACTCAGTGACCCGTGGTGACCTTGAACTTGGCGACCTCGAAGATGCTGCCGAGAAAGAGGCACAAGAGAAGTTGGAAAGCGAGTCTGAAGGCTTAGTGAAGCGCGTTAAAGAGGTGCTGGGTGATAAGGTAGCCGAGGTTAAGGTCACCAGTCGTTTGACCGATACACCAGCCTGTGTGGTTGCCGGCGCCGGTGAAATGTCATCTCAGATGATCAAGCTGATGCAGGCCGCAGGGCAAGCCGTGCCAGAAAGTAAGCCAGTATTTGAACTTAACCCTGAGCATCCTCTGGTGAAGCGTTTAGACAGTGAGCAGGATGAAGAGGTGTTTGGTCAGTGGGCCGAGTTGCTTCTACAGCAGGCACAATTGTCTGAAAAGGGTAGCCTGGCCGATCCGTCAGCCTTCATTAAATTGATGAACAAGATGTTGTTAGCGGGTGTAAAATAATCCTAAGCTAGAGTGTGTAAGAGGCAGTTTGACTGCCTCTTATGCTATCTACTTATCTATATTCACCACCAGAGACACTGTTCTCTGAGATAAAGAGTCTCTCAGATAAAGAGTCTCTTTCGGATAAAGAGATGCTCTCACATAGAGAGACACTCTTAAAAAGAGACATTATGGATTCAGTATTGGATTTAACCAAAGAAAACATTCAGCAAGTGGTCGATGCGTCGATGCAGCAAGTCGTTGTGTTGACTTTCTGGAGTCAGCAGAGTCCTGAAAGTCAGCAACTTGTGCAAATGCTAACTCAAATCGCTGCGCAGGGGCGTTTCGTATTAGCTAAGGTGAATTGCGACCAGGAGATGGAGATTGCTAACTATTTCCAGATCCAGAGCCTACCGACAACCCTGGTGTTAAAAGAGGGTAAACCTGTAGATGGCTTTGCCGGCATGCAAGAGGCGCCGCAAGTTGAGGCACTGCTTGACCAGCATCTACCAAAAGCCTGGCAAATCGCTTTAAATCAGGCCAAGGTGCAACTGGCCGAGGGCGATGCTGAAGGAGCCTTACCGCTAATAAAACAAGCTTATCAGGAGTGCCAGACGGCTGAGGTATCGCTGGTGTATGCCGATGCATTACTGTCGACCTCTGAGATTAACCAGGCTAAGGTGCTGCTCGATGGTATAGGCCTTGCCGATCAAGACGCCTACTATCAGAGCCTTAAGGCGAAACTCTCTTTGGCGCTGGACGCTGCCGATACCCCAGAGATCAGAAACCTGTTGGAAGACGTTGAGCAAAACCCTGCCGATTATACCAAGCTCTTGTTACTTGCTAAGGCACTGCATGGGGCGAAACGCGACGAAGAGGCGCTCGAGAGGCTCTATCAGGTATTGAAAACCGATCTGCTGGCGGAGCAAGGCGAGATCAAGCAACTTTATATGGAGATCCTTACCGCTTTAGGTCAAGGACATACGCTGGCTAATCAATATCGTCGCAAATTATACACCTTGCTCTATTAAGCAGGGATGTCATTAGGCTGATGGCGCAGTTGTTCATGCTGGCATTTAAATTTGCTGCAGTGGATTGTGTGGTATCAGCCTAAAGTCGAATTAAAACTGGCGCTACAGCCCTTCAAATGGGCGGTCTTTTATGCGAAGATCGCCGCCCAATGATAAAACTAATAATCAAATCTATGCGAAATAAGAGGACTCTCAGATGCGCATTATGCTATTAGGTGCCCCTGGTGCCGGTAAAGGTACTCAAGCCCAATTCATCATGGAAAAATACGGTGTGCCACAAATTTCTACGGGCGATATGCTCCGTGCAGCCGTTAAAGCGGGTACGCCTCTTGGATTAGAAGCAAAGAAAGTGATGGATGCAGGACAGCTGGTTTCTGATGAGCTGATTATTGGCTTGGTCAAAGAGCGTGTCGCACAAGATGATTGTGCTAAAGGTTTCCTACTCGATGGTTTCCCCCGTACCATTCCACAGGCCGATGCGATGGCGGCTAGCGGCATCGAGATCGATCATGTAATTGAAATCGATGTGCCTGACGAAGAGATCGTTAAGCGCATGAGCGGACGTCGTGTACACCCTGGTTCAGGTCGTGTTTATCATATCGTTTACAACCCACCAAAAGTGGAAGGTAAAGATGATGTGACGGGTGAAGATCTGGCTATTCGTCCTGATGACGAAGAGAGCACAGTGCGTAAGCGTCTGGGGATCTACCATGAGCAGACTAAGCCGCTGGTTGAGTATTACGGTAAAGTGGCTGCCCAGGGCAAGCTGACCTACAACAAGTTCGACGGTACTCAAAGTGTTGGTGATGTAAGTGCAGCAATCGTTAAGACGATTGGGTAATTTAAGCGCTTTAAACTTAAGCACTTTATGAACTGCTTCTCATATTTAAAAAAGCCCACCTAGGTGGGCTTTTTTTATGGTAGGGCCGATGCTAGCCTATCGCTATCCTTGCCAGACGAATATGAGCAGAGTCACTCTTGAACAACGTCGACAACTTATCTCCCGCTAAGCTTGGTGTCTTGTTGGTTAACCTCGGCACGCCCGATACACCAACCCCTAAAGATGTTAAGCAGTTCTTAAAACAGTTTCTTAGCGACCCTCGTGTGGTCGATCTGAATCCCTGGATCTGGAAACCGATACTCAATGGCATCATTCTCAATACCCGTCCCAAGGCGGTAGCCAAGCTATATGAGTCTATCTGGTGGCCTGAAGGCTCACCCTTGATGGTGATCAGCGAGCGTCAGCGTAGCGCCTTGAGTGAGCTGCTAAGCGTAAGACTCGGGGTTGATATCCCAGTTGAGTTGGGCATGAGTTATGGCAATCCTTCACTGTCAGCTGGTATTGATAACTTGCTGGCCAAGGGGGTTGAACGCCTTGTGGTATTGCCTCTGTATCCCCAATATTCCTGCTCGACGGTAGCGCCTGTGTTTGATGCGATTGCCAGCGATTACAAGGGTAGACGTAACTATCCAGAAACCCGTTTTAGTAAAGAATACTATCAACATCCCGCTTATATAGCGGCGCTGGCCGATTCGGTGCGTCGTCATTGGCAAGCTAACGGGCAGGGTGATTGTCTGTTAATGTCCTTTCATGGGGTTCCGCTGCGCTACGTGACCGAGGGCGATCCCTATCAGGCGCAATGTAAGCAAACCGCCGAACTGCTAGCCGAGGCATTAGGCTTATCTGCATCCCAGTGGCGCCTCTGTTTTCAGTCTAAGTTTGGCAAGGAGGAGTGGTTGACGCCTGCAACCGATACACTGCTGGAAAGCTTGCCTGAGCAAGGTGTCAAACGGGTTGATATTCTCTGCCCTGCGTTTGCGGTGGATTGTCTCGAAACCCTGGAAGAGATATCGATAGGGGGTAAAGAGAGCTTTATGGAGGCTGGCGGTGAGGCCTATCATTTTATTCCCTGTTTGAACGATGATAAGGCTCATATTCACCTGCTTGCGGAGTTAGTTGCCGAACAGGCCGCAGGTTGGCTTAAATCTTAAGCAGTGATGCGGAATAGAAAGGCATAAATCACTGCCCAATGCTATTTTATATGGTACGATCTGCCGCCGATTTTTAAAGGCGATGGTGCCCGCGTCAATTTGTTCAATCAACGCGGCATGGTAAGCAGTGCGCTAAGGGGGTCTAGCGTGCTGTTTATGCGAATTTGATTTTGCATGGATGCGATAAGAGTGAGTTCTGTATGAAATTTCCTGGTCAGCGTAAGTCGAAACATTACTTTCCAGTTAAGAATCGTGATCCATTAATGGCTCAGTTAACGCTGCAGCCACAGCATGTTTCCACTCACATCAGTGGGATAGACCAGACGTTGGTCGATATAGAGGCGAAAGTTGGCGATGAACTACTAAGCCGTTATGCCTTGCCTAAGGGCAATTCCACACTGATAGATGACGACAAAGCACATCAGCTCTACAACGAGCTTAAAGCCTCTGATCTGATCAGCGATGAATTTGCTGGCGGCACCATAGGTAATACAGTGCACAACTACTCGATATTAGCTGACGATCGCTCAGTGTTGTTTGGCGTGATGAGCAATCATATAGAAGTCGGCAGCTATGCCTATCGTTATCTGTGCAACACCTCTTCCAAGGTGGATCTCAACTATCTACAACCGGTTGATGGACCTATTGGTCGTTGTTTTACGCTGATTTCTGAGTGCGGCGAGCGCACTTTTGCTATCAGTAAGGGCTCGATGGATAAGCTCACGCCTGAATATATCGATCAAGAGATTGTGCAGTCATCGTCTGCATTGGTTTTAACCGCGTACCTGATGCGCGCCAGCGGTGGCGATAAGATCACCGATGCGGCGATGAAAGCAATTGAGTATGCCAAGGCGGCGGATGTTCCTGTGGTGTTGACCTTAGGCACACGTTTTTTGATCGAGGAAGATCCTAAGTGGTGGATAGAGTTTATCAAAGAAAATGTCACCATATTGGCGATGAACGAAGATGAAGGCGAAGCCCTGACAGGTTTTAGAGACCCGCTAAGTGCTAGCAATGCGGCGCTTGAGTGGTGTGATATGGTGCTAAGTACTGCCGGACCACTGGGACTTTATACCGCAGGTTATACCGAAGATTCAGAAAAGCGTGAAACCAGCCATACACTGCTACCAGGTGCGATACCTGAGTTCAATCGTTATGAGTTTTCCCGGCCTAAGTTAAAGAGTGATTGTCAGACGCCAATCAAGGTGTTTGCGCATATCTCTCCTTATATGGGCGGGCCAGAGATCATTCGCAACACTAATGGCGCTGGCGATGGTGCTTTGGCTGCCTTATTGCACGATCTTGCCTCTAATACATATCACAAGGCGAATGTACCTGGTTCTAGTAAACATAAGCGTGATGGCTTGTGTTACTCCTCTTTCTCGCAAATTTGTAAGTACGCGAATCGCGTGGCTTATGAGGTGTTGGCTCAGCATAGCCCTAGGTTATCTCGCGGTCTGCCTGAGCGTGAAGATAGCCTAGAAGAAGCTTACTGGGAAAGATAAGTTAGCGTTTTAATCAGCACTGATTAAATACAAAAAAGGCGTCCAATGGACGCCTTTTTAATGGGAAATATTCGGCCTTACTCTTTCAGTTCGGCGTTAACCTGATCGACGAAGCTACCGGCAGTTTTACCTGCTTGAGGGTCATCAAAGGTCTCTTGATTAAAGGCATTTTCCGATTTGGCAATGATAAGCGTTGCAACCGAGTCACCGGTGACGTTGACTGCGGTGCGAACCATATCCAGCAGTCGGTCAACACCCATGATAAGCGCGATACCTTCGACCGGAAGTCCAACCTGGTTAAGTACCATAGCCAGCATGATAAGGCCTACTCCAGGGACACCCGCGGTGCCGATAGAGGCGAGGGTAGCTGTTACCACGACCATAGCATAATCGGTAATAGTCAGATCGATACCAAATACCTGGGCGATAAAGACAGTCGCGACACCCTGCATAATGGCGGTACCATCCATATTAATGGTGGCGCCCAGAGGCAAGGTGAATGAAGCCACCTTATTGTCGACCCCCAGACGATGCTCAGACGTTTCTAAGGTGACCGGCAGGGTAGCGTTAGAGCTGGCGGTGCTAAAAGCAAACAGCTGCACATCACGCATTTTGCGAATAAAGGTAAATGGGCTTAACCCTGAGAAGAGTTTTAATAGCACTGGATAGCTGATAAAGGCGTGCACTAATAAAACCGCTAGCACCACCATGAAATATTTCACTACGCTTTCAAAAGTCTCAAGACCTAAGGTTAAGGCCAGTTTACCCATAAGGGCAAATATACCGTAAGGCGCCAGTTGCATGATTAGGGTGACCACGCGCATGATCACTTCGTTTAAATCGTTAAATAGTGCCGCGACGCGTTTACCGCGCTCACCAATATGGGAGATAGCGAAACCGAAAATCACCGCAAAAATGATGATCTGCAGCATATTCCCTTCAGTCATCGCCTGTATTGGGTTACGGGGAACGAGATTGATCAATACATTCGATAGGCTAGGGGCTTCTTTGACGCTGTATTGCATGTTTTCGGCGGCCAGAGAGGCATTGCCTGGATGAACTAAGAGTGCGACCAAAATGGCCATTGAGAGAGCAATCGCTGTGGTAAATAGATAAAAAGCGATGGTTTTTCCGCCTAGCCTACCTAAGGATGAGGGGTCACTGAGTGAACAGGTACCACATACCAAGGAGATAAAGACCAGAGGGACGACCAACATCTGTAAACTGGAGATAAAAATACTGCCGACCACGTTTAACAGGCCGTTAGTAATATACTCTTCGATAAACTCGCTACCGGGAAAGAAACTGCGAAGAAGCAGCCCGGTTAAAATGCCTCCACCCATACCAATGAGTATTTTTCCGGTGAGGCCAATCTTCTTGTTTTGCGTGCCAGACATAGTGCTTCCTGTATTATTTTTATGCTTTTCAATTTGCCCCTAAAGCCTAGCAAGAAACCTAAGGTGATGAAATGGGAAAATAGTTAAAGTTTTTACCGCTTTTACGTCTTTAATCGCGATTAGTGATGGAAAAGTTATGGGAAAATTGTGTAATGTTAGCCTATAAGTAATAAGCAGATGCTTTTAATGATAATCTGAGTAACAGGGAGTCTGACAATGAAGTCAGCGTTTAAAGTTTTTACCTCATATTTATTTTTACTTTTTATTGTTGCCTGTAGTGGCGGGGGAAATGTCACAGATGATGGTTCAGGAGGAACACCAACTCCACCGACTATCTCTGTAGAACTGTCTATAGACAATACGCAGATCTCAGTTGCTGAGCCAGCAACTATTACCGCAAAGGTGAAGGATTCAACAGGTGCACCGGTGAGTACCTTAGTGTCATTCAGTTTAAACAATGATTCTTACGGTACTTTCTCACCTGGTACGGGTGAGGTTGCTACCGATTCTGAAGGTATTGCACAAGTCCGTTTGGATACGGCGGCGATCAACACAGGGGCAACGGTTACAGCAACCACGACTTCTGGTGAGAGTGCATCGCTTAACGTGACCATGGTTGGTGATGGCGGTGAAGCCGGTGGTGGAGCCCAGGTTTCTGTGGCGCTCACCGATAGCGCAGGTAATCCTATTCAATCTATCAGTATTTTAGAGCCTGGCAAGATTACCGCCACGGTAACCGGTATCTCTAAGCCAACTATAGTGACCTTTGCTACCACTATTGGCGACCTGCCTATTAAGACAGCGGTAACTAATGCTGAAGGTAAGGCGAGTGTTGATATCTACGCTGGAAGCTCGCTCGGTGCGGGTGAGGTGACGGCGAGCCTTTCAACCAATGAAGTGGGTAAGACTATTGTCGTGGTTGGCGCTACCAATGTGGTGATGGGGAGCGGCGATCCTTTTGTTCAAGGCCAAGCTGAAATCAGTACCAGCACTTTATCGGCAGGTGGCACCGCAACCATTTCGGTGCTCATTCAAGATGATAAAGGAAATCCTTTTACTCAACCTGTGGATGTGAACTTCTCATCAACCTGTGCGACCAAGAGTCCTGCTCAGGCAGAAATTAGCTCACCAGTCTCTTCTAGCAATGGTATCGCAACTTCTACCTACCGTGCGCAGGGGTGTGTTGGCGAAGACCAGATCAATGTTACCGCCAATGCCGGTGGCATCAGCTTATCTGCTACTGGCACTTTGAATGTATTGCAAGCCGATGTGGGCAGTATCGTATTCGACTCTGCAACACCTCAGAATATTGCCATTCTTGGGACAGGTGGCGTCGAGTCTTCTGTAGTCAAGTTCAAGGTGCTGGACAAGAACAGTAACCCAGTTCCCAACCAAAATGTGTTGTTTTCACTCAACACTAAGGTTGGCGGTGTCGATATTTCACCTCTGCAGGCGACAACCAATAATAATGGTATCGTTCAGACTGTTGTCACGACAGGTACGGTAGCGACTTCGCTGCGTGTTACCGCAACCGTTGATAATGGTGCAGTACCTGCGATTTCGAGTCAGTCGAGCCAGTTAATTGTATCGACAGGTATTCCTGATCAAGACAGTTTCTCACTGTCTGCAGAAGTACTCAACGCAGAAGGTTGGGATCAAGATGGTACTAAGGTGGTGGTGACGGCGCGTATGGCCGATGCCTTTAACAACCCGGTACCTGATGGAACAACCGTTTCATTTACCACCGAAGGTGGTGCTATTGAAGACGCTTGTCAGACGGTTAATGGTGCCTGTTCGGTGACCTGGACCAGTCAACTGCCACGTCCAGAAGGTGAGACTCTTATCTCTGGAGCTGGCGAAATGGTTCGTAATCCGAGTGCCGCTTTGATCTACTATCCGACGCTAGGTGTGTACGGTAACGTTTATGGCCAGAAATATGGCGGCCGCGCGACCATTACTGCGACAGCGATTGGTGAAGAGTCATTCCCTGATCTTAATGGTAATGGCCGCTTCGATGCGTCAGAGATGGCTGAATTTACCAATGGTAAAGATGTTACCGGTCAGTCGTTTGACCTTACCGATGCCTTTAATGACTACAACGAAGATGGTTTGTTTAACCCACAGCAGGCAGGTGGGCAAGAGGGTGGTACCCTTGAGGAGTTAATTGACTTTAACTCTAATGGTGTATTTGAAGCTAAAGATGGCAAATACAATGGGGTATTGTGCTCTGATCCTGTACATGCTGGCTGCGCCGATGGTGTGAACGATTCTAAGTCGCTATACGTACGTCGTAGTTTAGTGCTGGTAATGTCCGGAAGCACCGCGTATGCAACAGCACCTGCAGATATCCTGATCAGTGATAAAGATGGCGATCATTACGGTGGTAGCATCAATATCGTGGGTAAAGGTGCGGCGAGTGTCTCCTTCACAATTTCGGATTTGCATAACCAGCAGATGCCAGCCGGTTCTAAGGTTCGCTTTAAGACGAGCGCAGGTTCGGTTGTTAGTAATGCTGAATATGTCTGGCCAAGCTCGAACTACAATGGTGGTCGCGAGTTTACAGTGACCTTGAAAGGTGAAGATGAACCTAATACAGGTGTCTTTATCGTAGAGGTTGAAACCCCGGGTGGACTTATTACACAAGTGGTTTCAATTGGCGTGAATATCTTATAGATATCCCCAATAAAAAAGACGCCTTAAGGCGTCTTTTTTTTGATCATTTGAATGCCCTAGAGTGTTTTAGCTAAGCAATGGTAGGGTAATTATTCTTATAAAGGTGACAAAAAAGCCATCTTAAAGATGGCTTTTGCTTTTGTAACTCGTATACCGTTTACTTCTGGAACTGATAGACGCTGCCTAGCTTCATGATCTGCGTCAACTCATCGAGTGCCGTGCGTGACTCAATGATGAGCTGTGGATCGGCGAGGTCTTTGATAGCGAGCTCATCACGGTAATGCTTGTCCACCCAAAGGTTGAGCCTGTTAAACAATTCATCATTCATCAGCGTATTAGGGTTAACCGCTGCGAGTTCTGTTTCATTCATGGCGACACGTAGGCGCAGACAGGCTGGTCCGCCACCGTTTTGCATACTCTGCTTCACATCGAAATAGTGTACCTGCTTAATTGGCGTACCAAAGGTCACTAACTCGTTAAGGTAGGCATAGACGGCTTCATTTTCCTGACAGTTAGTTGGTGCAATAATTGCCATCTCACCGTTTGGTAGGGTGACGATCTGGGTGTTGAACAGATAGCTCTTCACCGCATCTTGGATGCCCACTTTGGCGGTAGGCACTTCAATGAAATGCAGCGCTTTACCGTTAAATTTATCTTGGATCTCGGCCAGCTTCTTTTGGGTGTCAACAAATGCTTGCTCATGATAGAAAAGCACATTTTGGTTACCCACGGCGATCACATCGTTATGGAACACACCTTGGTCGATGACATCAGGATTTTGCTGGATAAAGACACTGCTCTCGTCATCGAGTTGATGAAGACGAGCGATAGCTTGTGAGGCTTCTAGCGTCTGTCTTGCCGGGTATTTCTTTGGTTTGGGCGCACTTGGGTTGGTTGCTTCCTGGCCATAGACAAACAGCTCGATACCGGCATGGCCGTATTCACTGCATAGACGAGTGTGGTTGGCCGCGCCTTCATCGCCGAAGCTCACGTGCTCTGGCAGGTGCTGATGATGGTGGAAGTAGCGAGAGTTGTTAAAGGTGGCTGCTAAAATATTGCCAGTGGTAACAGGTTCGATGCTGCGATGGAGCTTGTCTACTAGGTTTGCCGGCGTGAAATGAATTTTACCGTCATGGGTATCGGCGCTTGGAGATACCGTTGCGGCATTGGCGGTCCACATGCTCGATGCGCTACAACAGGCTCTAAGGAGCGCAGGCGCCTGCTTAGCGGCTTTATTGAGTACTTCGGCATCTGTGCCTGAAAAACCAATTCGACGCAAGGTGTGGAGGTCTGGGCGCTCCTGAGGCGCAAGCATCCCTTGGGCTAAGCCTAAGTCAGCTAATGCTTTAGCTTTTTTGAGTCCTTGCTTCGCGGCTGCCTTAGGGCTGGAGACAGCGGCAGCATTATTTAAAGAAGCCACATTGCCATAAGACAGTCCCGCATAATTATGTGTCGGTCCGACGAGTCCATCAAAATTTGCTTCGTAATGCTTCATTGCACATCCTTCAAGTTATTATTGCTTTAATTTTCCATCTCAACACAGCTGGAGATGGCGGAGTAATTCGTTGAATTTGTGGACCAGTATACTTGAGCTTTAGGGCTTAACAAGCTAGGGGAAATCGGCCTTATCTGTGATATCGGCTCAGAAATGCATAAGTATTGCTTGCTAGATAGGGAATAATGAAATATTAGTTTTTAATTACGCAATATTATTTTTCACATTTTTTTCAAAAACGGTTAAAAATTGGCTCGCCGTAACAAATAAAGTAGGGATTAGCTTGAAACTATTGATACAACCCTCTATATATGGAGCCAATTTACAGAATTTTGAGACTTTTTGGCGCAGATCATTCTATGGGTAAATCGCTAGTTATTGTCGAATCACCGGCCAAAGCCAAGACTATTAATAAATATCTCGGCAAAGATTACATCGTAAAATCGAGTGTAGGTCACATCCGTGATCTCCCTACATCTTCGAGCAGTGACGCGAGTTCGGCAACGAAAACGCCCGCTGAAGTGCGCAAGATGTCCCCCGAAGAAAAGACAAAATATAAGGCAGACAAAGCGAAAAAAGCACTGGTCGCGCGTATGGGTGTCGACCCTGAGCGAGGTTGGAAGGCAAAGTATCAAACCTTGCCGGGTAAAGAAAAAGTCGTTAAAGAATTACAGTCACTTGCTGAAAATGCAGATCATATCTTTCTCGCAACCGATTTGGATAGAGAGGGGGAGGCAATTGCATGGCATCTTCAAGAAGTGATTGGTGGGGATCCAGAGCGCTATCAGCGCGTGGTCTTTAACGAGATCACTAAGAGTGCGATTCAAGAAGCCTTTAGTCATCCGTCACAGCTTAATACCAATATGGTCAATGCGCAGCAGGCGAGGCGTTTTCTCGATCGCGTGGTGGGCTTCATGGTATCACCGCTGCTGTGGAAAAAGGTGGCACGCGGCCTTTCAGCGGGTCGTGTACAGTCGGTTGCGACTCGTCTGGTGGTTGAGCGTGAAGGTGAAATTAAGGCCTTTGTGCCCGAAGAGTTTTGGGATATTCATGCCCAGCTAACCACCTTAGGTAATGAACCGCTTAAGATGCAGGTGGCTAAGTTCCAAGGTGAGAGCTTTAATCCGGTTAACCAAGCCCAGGCTATGGTGGCCGTCGAGGCGTTAACCGATAGCCAGTATCAGGTGACCAGCCGTGAGGTCAAAGGGACCTCAAGCAAGCCTTCGGCACCTTTTATTACGTCGACGCTTCAGCAGGCCGCCAGTACACGTCTCGGTTTTGGTGTGAAGAAAACCATGATGATGGCCCAGCGTCTGTATGAAGCGGGTCACATCACCTATATGCGTACCGACTCGACCAACCTAAGTCAGGAAGCGCTCGATAGTGTGCGTGAGATGATAGGCAAAGAGTTTGGTGATAAGTATCTACCCGATGCGCCAATTCGATATGGTAGCAAAGAGGGCGCTCAAGAGGCTCACGAAGCGATTCGTCCTTCTAATGTGAGTGTGACCGCCAGCAGTCTGACCGATATGGAGCGTGATGCTCAGCGTCTCTATGAGCTGATTTGGCGTCAATTTGTGGCCTGTCAGATGACGCCTGCGAAATATGATGCAACACGCCTTACGGTGACGGCTGGAGATTATGAGCTTAAAGCCAGCGGACGAACGCTTAAGTTTGACGGTTGGACGCGCGTACAGACCGCGATTAAGAAGAAAAACGAAGAAGATAGCACTTTACCTCTAGTCGCAGAAGGTGATGTGTTGGCTTTGAACGAGCTTCTGCCTAAACAGCACTTTACTAAGCCGCCAGCACGTTATAGTGAAGCGTCTTTGGTCAAAGAGCTTGAAAAGCGAGGAATTGGTCGACCTTCGACCTATGCCACCATCATTTCAACGATTCAAGATCGCGGTTATGTGAAAGTGGAGAATCGTCGCTTCTATGCAGAGAAGATGGGCGAAATCGTCAGTGAAAGTCTCATTGGTAGCTTTGAAGATCTGATGAGCTACGACTTTACCGCTGGCATGGAGCAAACACTGGATAACGTTGCCCAGGGCCAGCTCGAATGGAAGAAGGTACTCGACAACTTCTATAAAGATCTCACCGCTCAGCTTGAGAAAGCCGAATTGCCGCCGGAAGAAGGTGGCATGCGTCCTAACGAGATGGTGCTGACGGATATTGCTTGCCCGACTTGCGGACGTCCTATGGGGATTCGTACCGGTACTACAGGCGTATTCCTTGGGTGTTCGGGTTATGCTTTGCCGCCGAAAGAGCGTTGTAAGACAACCATGAACCTGACGCCGGGTGAAGAAGCGGTCAGTGAAAACAGCGAAGATGCCGAAACCGATGCGCTGCGTGCAAAACACAGATGTGGCGTCTGTGGCACGGCTATGGACAGTTATCTCATCGATGAAAAGCGTAAGCTGCACGTTTGTGGTAACAACCCTATGTGTGGTGGCTATGAGGTTGAGCAGGGTCAGTTTAAGATCAAAGGCTATGAAGGCCCAATTATTGAATGTGATCGCTGCGGCAATGATATGGAGCTGAAGAACGGTCGCTTTGGTAAGTATTTCGGTTGTACCAATAGTGAGTGTAAAAATACCCGCAAGCTCTTGAAAAATGGCGAAGTTGCACCACCTAAGGAAGATCCTATCCATCTACCTGAGCTCAAGTGCACCAAGTCTGACGGTTATTTCGTCTTACGTGATGGGGCGGCTGGCATCTTTATGGCGGCCAGTACTTTCCCTAAATCTCGTGAAACCCGGGCACCTCTGGTAGAGGAGTTGGTCAAATACCGAGATCTGCTTTGGCCGAAATACCAGTATTTAGCCGATGCACCAGTGACCGATGATGAAGGTAACAAGGCCTTTGTGCGCTTTAGCCGCAAGACCAAGGAGCAGTATGTTGCCACTGAGGTCGATGGCAAGGCGACGGGTTGGATAGCCAAATATATTGATGGAAAGTGGGTCAGCGAGACGAAAACCAAGGCCAAGCCTAAGGCGAAGAAGAAAGCCTAATCCACAATATAAATAAAAGCCCTAACATTGTTAGGGCTTTTTTGTTGCGACTAATTTAGTGATTCATAATCTGTTGTATTAGGCTAATATAGTTAAGATCATCTTGTTAATCATTAAACTAGGTGATTTTTTATTTACGCGAGTTTCAATGGACACTTGTCAATCAGATGGAGAGAAAAATGAAGACATTAATCATGGCAGTCGGTTTGGGGATGTTAAGCTTAAATGCCTATTCGGCTAGTTGGCAGGTGAGTAATGAGGGATCACGGGTTAATTTTATTTCGATAAAGAAAGGTGATATTGCTGAAGTGCATCATTTTTCCGAAGTCTCGGGTGAGCTGAGTGATGCGGGGGCTTTCTCTTTGTCTATTCCGCTGAGCAGTGTAGTGACCAATGTCGATATCCGCGACCAACGTATGAAAGAGATCTTATTTGAGACGGCGCAGTATCCGGCATTGAAATTGAGTGCAAAAGTTGATGCCAGCCAGATAGAGCAGGCCAGTGTGGGAAGCATAATGTCGATGACCATTGAAGCAAGCATTAGTCTGCATGGACAAAGCCAGACAATACCTGTGATGGTTAGCGTTGCCAAGTTGGCTAAGGATAAGCTGATGGTGGCCAGTGAAGCCCCTCTGGTGGTGAATGCCGCCGACTTTGGTTTTACATCCGGGGTTGAAAAGCTGAGAGAACTGGCAGGCTTATCTTCTATTAGTCTGGCCGTGCCTGTTTCATTTGTATTAACACTAAAGCGTTAAAAACGTGCACTGACAACAAGATTAGCAACAGGATTTATACCATAATGGCGGTATAAACTGGATATTGAGCATGGGCTATACCATGCTCTTAGTTAAGTCGTGTGTTTAGGGCTAAAAATGGTTACTGATAAAGACGGGTACATACATTTAATACAATATCTTACTGAGCATTTAGGACTTTTCGAAGCCTCTGAAGCGGGCGAGATGGGTGGTGAGACTGTGATGGAGTTGTTTGAAGAACAACTTGCGGCGCAGATCATCATGGTGTGTGGTCAAAATCCCTCTTTAACGTTTGCTGAACGTAATATGGTGATCAGAGAGGTCGATGCTATCGTCTATGATTTAGAAGAGATTTTAGCTAAGGTCGCTAACCATAACGCCACGACAGACCAAACTCTGTTTATCACAGAATTTTCTGGCTTGATCAAAAACTTATTCGATCAGGAAATCGCCAAGATGCAGCAAGCGTAAATTTGTAATCAGTAACAGGTGTTTACAACTCATCGCTTGAGAAGATCTCGCTTTATACCTACTGTTAGATTAAATGCCGGGTTCGGAAAATTTTGTTGATGTCAGCAGCCTCAATCAGTAAACAACATTTTATTATTTACGCTATTCTCGTGCTGTTTTGGTTCGCGTTTCAACTTTTCAGTGCCAATGCGTTAGCCTTTGGCTGGGGCTTTATTCCTTTTGTTGTTTCTTTGCCTTTTGTGCCCTTTATCTTGGTTTGGCTTGGGGTACAATTTATGCGTCATTACAGATATGTCAGATTAGGCCCTAATATCAGCGAGCACCTGACCCATTGCATCTGTACCAGTACTCTATTTTGTCTGTTTGTTTATCATTTTGTCTATTAGCGGCATTGAGTGGGGAGAGGACGATGATCCAATTATTATCAGGATTTGAGGACGATATCGTTGCGGTTAAAGCACAAGGAGTGCTGACTCGCGCCGATTATCAAGATAAATTGGTGCCAGCTATTGAGACTAAGTTACAAGATCACTCAAGCATTAAGCTCTGGTATGAATTTAGTGAAGCATTTGAAGGCTTTTCTGTTGAGACGCTGTGGGATGACGCCAAATTAGGATTCTTTCATTTGACGGATTTTACTCGAGTCGCCATCATCACAGATAAAGAATGGGTTGCTAATACTGCCAAAGTCATGGCCTATATGGCGCCTTGTCCTGTAAAGGTTTTTGCCCGCCAAGATGTCACAGAGGCAATGCAGTGGATAACAGATTGATTTTAAAGCTTTAGGATTACCAATTAAGCCGACGCAGAGTCGGCTTTTGTTTCATCGAATTTAGGAACTTGTATATGTTGAGAATGTTGACCTTAATTGCGCTACTCATGTTGGCGCCGGCTCATGCAGAGCAAAAAGCTGTGATTGGACAAACAGCCAAGATGACGGTTAATGAAGCCGGGCTTGTTTATCAAGCGCGGATCGACACTGGTGCAGGTAACACCTCTTTGCATGCCTATGATCTTGAGATCCAAGGCGGTAGCGCTAAGAAGATGAAAGATAATGTCGGCAAACTGATCTGGTTTACGACTGAAAATGCTGCCGGAGAGCGTAAACGCCTGAGCGCCAAGATAGTGAAAACCTCGACGGTCAGTAATTCGCAAGGCACTGAAACCCGCTATATGGTGGAGATGCATATTGGCTTTGGCGGCGATATTCGCAAGGTTAAGGTTAACCTTAGAGATCGCGGCCACATGGATTATAAACTGCTGATCGGCCGGAACTGGTTAAAAGGTAAATATGTCGTTGATGTGGCTGAGAAGCGCGTAATTGGCGCCATGGCCCCCATTAGTATTCTAGAGACGGGCTTAATCTTTGATACGCGAATCGATACAGGCGCCGTTGAAAACTCACTCCATGCGGTCGACCTTAAGGTAGAGAATGGCGTTGAGGATATGGAGCAGAATGTTGGTAAGATGCTCTATTTTACGACTGCGAATGAGAAAGGCGAGTCTAAACGAGTTCACGCTCGCATCGTTGAAACCTCGCTTATCCGCAATGCCCAAGGTAGCGAGGTGCGTTACATGGTCGAATTAAATGTGGGTGAGCCGGGCCGAGAGTATAAGGTTAAAGTTAACCTCAGGGATCGCTCTAAGATGACGAATAAGCTACTCATTGGCCGTAACTGGTTGCAGGGCCACTACCTGGTTGATGTCGCCTTGTAGGGCAATTTAATTAAGCGAAAATCCCCGATGAGGTTTATTGTCTCATCGGGGATTTTTTATTTTCCTAAAGGCGTAAGCGGCAGGTGATCTCTGTGAACTGCTCAGCCTGAGCCTGTATGGTGAGGTCGCCGGAAAAGTGAGCCTTCAGCCAGCGATTGATATTCTCTAAGGTGCCGTGCCCCTGGCCTTGATTGGTAAGGGCATGGGTTAATTTTTCAAGTTCAATGGGGCTGATACCTACACCATTGTCCCTCAAAATGAGAGTGAGCCTTCCTTCTTGGTAGCAGACACGAATAGATAACTGTTTAGGTCTTTGTATCGATTGATGCTCGGGAAAAGCATGCTGAAGGCTGTTATTGATTAATTGATGGCAAAGCACCAAAAAATGCCAGGGTGAAATGGGCACTGTCAGATGATGGGGGCAATCAATAAGTACCTCTACCTCCAGAGACTGTAGCTGAGGCTGCAGCATGGCGATGAGATCGTGTATGAAGAGATCGGCCACCGTTGAGCGGATATCGGTAATATCGGCGCTAATCAAAGATTGCCCGTGACGTATGATATCTATTTGGGTTGTTAACACTTCGGCAAATTGTGCTAGGTGTGCTTCATCAGCGGCATTGCTATCTAATTGGCGCAGCATGATGAAGATTTGTTCGAGTGCCTGTAGCTCCTGACGCAGTAGTTGATGCAATACTCGGGGTAAGATCTTCTGCTGGGCCAACTCGATCTGTTTTAGCTGCGCTAAGTCTTGGCGCTCCAATCCTTCCGGCACTGCTGTGTGCAGTTTTGCATCTAGCGCCTGTTTCAATTGGGCATTTTGGGATGCTTGCGCCTTAATGGTATCTTCCATCTCCTGTTGTTTGGCTTTTAGGCTGCTGATGTCGACCGCCATGGCGCCCAGCGCAATGACATTACTGTCTTGATCTTTTATCGGATATTTGGTGAGTAGGAAGATGCGCTCACCCTGTACCGTTGGCATAGGTTGTTCAAAGCATTGGGCCTGATCGCTGTCTAAAATGATACGGTCATGGTTGCCGATGATAGCTGCAATATCCTGGGGGTAAAGATCGCTATCGCGGGCACCAATGACCCGGCTGCGCTCTATGCCCATCACTTCACAAAACTTATCATTGACCAGAGAATAGCAGCCGTTGGTGTCCTTGATGCAGATCAGATTTTGTGAGGCGTTGAGCAGGGAGTTGATCAACTCCTTCTTGTTTTCCAGCTCTTGCTGCGCCAGTTGTTGCATGGCCAATTGTTGCTCAAGTGCGAGATTACTGGCATCGAGACTAGCGTATGCGATCTCCAGCTGATTGCTGCGGGCAATGAAGGCTTTTGCCAGTTGACTGAGCTCATCCCGACGTTTGTTGGCGTCTAGCTCCAGGCGTCCCAAATCGCCGCTTTTCAGCGCCGAAACGATCTGAAAGATGGGACGGATGAAGAGTTTGTGTTGGAAAATGAAGAGGATTAATAGCGCAAGTAGCTGCGACAGTAACAAAAATGCACCTATCTTAAGCGCGATGGCATTGGCTTGAGATGAGAGACTTGATAGTGGGGTGACCAAGATGATCTTCCACTGAGTTTGAGCCATGGTCAGAATTGACACCAGCACAGGCTCGTTAAACAGGGGATCGCTGTCAAGCTCCAAGGTGACGATTGGCTCCTTATTGTGATTAGCCTGTATCGCGCCATTGATCAGGGTGCTCAGGCGTGTTCTTTCCTCCCTTGGGGTAAGGGCCAGTAATTTTTCCAGCTGATCGGGTCGGTAGGCCGGATTGTCCTTCATCTGCGTGGCAAAGGCTTGATCCATCTGTTCAATGCTTGTCTGTACAGCCTTTAGCTGAGGATATCGCTGCACGAGTTTGGTGAGGGGCTGTCCTAGCATGTCTCCTTGATTATCCGCACTGTCATCGAATGGATCGGCCAGGAGATTGTTATAACTGTCTAAAGCGAGAATGTAGCCCTTAGAGAGGGGATTCTGATCAGAAAAATGAAAACGTTTGTCTAAACCGCTCAAGGCGATATCCACAGTAGCGACACCGATAAAGCTATGAGCTGCTCGCATTGGCACGGAAGCTGTGAGCATGACTTCTTGGGTATAGGGATCTACATAGGATTTTGACCAGTGGATATGTTCATCTTGAAAATATTTGGCAGGTAAGTACCAGAAGGCTTGATGGTAACCAGGATCCTCGTCATTGTTGTAACTGTCCAGAAATTGAAATTCATTGTGTTCATTTCTCGCCCAGAAGAAGCTATTGCGCGCTTGCTCTTTGCCAAACATACCTGGCTCTGGCCAGATCCCTCCACCGGCGATCAGTTGATGACGCTGGCCAATATCCAGCAGTGAGGGAACAAGCTGCCTGATGATCTCATCTTGTCCACGGTAGGTTTCGCCGACAATGGCAATAGAGTTGGCCAGGGTCTCAATTTTCGAGGTAACTTGCTGCAGCTGTTCTATGACTGCCAGGCCATAGTTTTGACTTAAGGAGAGTTGAGTATCCATATGGTGTTTCTTCTCAGTAGAGAAGATTAACCAGATGCTGGATATGATGATCAGCGCTGCGACCACAAATTGGATGATGGTGAATTTAAAGGTAAGGCTATTTTTCCATTGGGTATTTAATGAGCTGGCCTTGTCTTTGTTATTGTCGACCATATGGTGGCGCGATCCGTTCATTAACGAGTGATAGCTCAAGATTAAATCAAAACAAGGCAGGTTTAAACTCTTGTGAGTGCTGCTTAGGGCAGATAACTACTACCCTAAGCAGTTAAGACGACTAGATTTTTAATCCAACGAGCAGTTGATCGAGTTGTTCCGCCGTGGCGTGCAGTTCATCACAGCCAGAGACTGATTGATTCGCTGACTGCTCGACGTCGTGAGACTGGTTACGGATCTCCATCAGATTTGTCGCTATCTCGTTGGCGACCGCCGATTGCTCTTCGGCTGAGGTGGCGATGAGTACGCTCATCTCGTAGACCCGTTCGCTGTGATGGGCGATGGCTTTAAGATCTTCTCCTGTCTCAAGTACGTGTTGTTTACCATCTTGCGCCTTTTCAACCGTGCGCTTCATCACTTGGGTAAGGGCTTGAGAACCGCTTTGCAGCGCTTCAATCATGGCTTTAATCTCGACGGTAGCGGCCTGGGTACGACCCGCTAAGGTTCTCACTTCATCGGCGACTACGGCAAAGCCACGACCTTGCTCGCCCGCGCGGGCTGCCTCGATAGCGGCGTTGAGGGCCAAAAGGTTAGTTTGCTCAGAGATGGCATTGATGGTGGTCACCACCTCATCGATCTTGGCGGCGTTGTCGTTAAGGGTGTTGACCGCTGATGATGCCTCACCAATCTCGTGGGTGAGATCGCCAATCGCTTCTACCGTGGTGGCGATATCTTTCGAGCCCGCCTCGACCTGTTGATTGGCTTCTTGGGTCTCGCTAGAAGATTGCTCGGCGTTGCGGGCCACCTCTTTCACCGCGGCGGTCATCTCTTCCATAGCCGTGGCTAAGGAGTCCAGATGTTGACGTTGCTCGGCTGCCAGACTCTGTCCCTCTTGGGCTGTTTGCCTAAATGCCTGTACAACGGTGCGTATTTGACTGCTGGCCTGAGTCATGCGGGTCACCAGCTGATGTTGGCGCTCGACTAAGGTATCTATGCTTACCGCCAAAATACTGAACTCGTCTTTAACCTCGAAGAAATTTAGCCGACCGGTGAGATCGCCATCGGCAGCGCGCTTTAATGCCATTACATTGGTATACAGGGCGCCACCAACAAACGTAGAGATATAATAGCTGCTGATGAGGATAACCAAGATCAGGGTCACCAGGCTGATGATCACTATGTTTTGTGCCGAGCTCAGCACCTTGTCGAGCTCGTTGACTTGAGTCTTGGCGACCAAGCCAGTGTTTGACGCTTGGCTAAAAGCTTGTATCGCCTCGCCATTTACCATGGAGCCGCCACCATTATCAACCAGTCGGGCAGCGTCTTGGCGCAGCGATTGTTTGGTTTCGGCAAAACCGGCATTTATGAGTGCCTGTTGGTAGCTGTCAGCCTGGGTTTTGGGGACATACTGCTGACTGAGGTCAATTAATGCCACCATCTTTTGGGCGTCGGCCAGGGCGCTTTGTTGATGGCTCTGTTTAAGCTGGCTGTTGAATTGGCCGTAAAGGATATAGGAAAGCCCCATGAGGGTGATGATGGGGATAATGGCAAGTATGGTGAACTTGGTTTTCAGGGTCATATGGATAAGATATTGATCTATCCATCGAAATTTCACTTCTCTCATAGCTATTCTCTGTCGCCTTAGGGATATGATCACCTTATCGGATGCTGGACAGCATTTCTGAATGACAAAATGTCGTTAAGGCGCTTGTTTGTTGTTTATTTGTACTGAGGTGTTGTCGTTATTGCTAAATAAGTTACCGCTCAAGTTTACATCCTCAACCCTGTGGCGGCGAATCAAAATTACATTTTGGGCTGGCTTTTTAATCGATATTAGATTGCCTAGCCGATGGGTGAGTCTTTTCTCACGGATTTCGTTAGAAAAATACCAAATAAGCCCTAGTCAAATCCCTTGTGGTCACGTAAAATTTGTCTCTTTTTCTATTTTCGTAAAGATAAATAGTCAGCATATAGAAAGTCTTGGCTTCCACCTTGGGAGCAGGCGTACTGGAAGAGATGATGTCAGAGTTAACAGAAATCGTAGAACAGGCCTTGCAGGCGATCGAAGGGACAGATGATCTGAAAACCCTCGATGAGCTTCGTGTCGATTACCTGGGTAAGAAGGGTAAGATCACCGACATGATGAAGATGATGGGTAAGCTTAGCGCAGAAGAGAAGCCTGCTTTTGGCCAGGCGGTTAACCAGGCTAAGCAAGCGGTACAACAAAAGCTGTCAGAGCGTATTGAGGGACTCAAAGCCCTCGAGCTGGAAGCGAAATTGAGCGCGGAAAGCATAGACGTTACTCTGCCGGGACGTCGTATCGACAATGGTGGCCTGCACCCAGTGACCCGCACCATCGAACGTATTGAAACCTTCTTTGGTGAGCTCGGATTTAGCGTAAAGCAGGGGCCAGAGATCGAGGACGATTTCCATAATTTCGATGCGCTGAATATTTCTGAGCATCACCCAGCTCGTGCCGATCACGATACTTTTTATTTTAATCCTAAGTTGATGCTGCGTACCCAGACTTCGGGCGTGCAGATCCGCACCATGGAAACGGAAAAGCCGCCGCTGCGTATCATCTCTCCGGGCCGCGTTTACCGTAATGATTATGATCAGACTCATACCCCTATGTTCCACCAGGTGGAAGGGTTGTTTGTCGATGAAAATGTTAACTTCGCCGAGTTAAAAGGGATCTTGCACGATTTCCTGCGTAACTTCTTCGAAGAAGATCTACAAGTTCGCTTCCGTCCCTCTTATTTCCCGTTCACTGAGCCTTCAGCGGAAGTGGATGTGATGGGTAAAAACGGCAAGTGGTTAGAAGTCTTGGGTTGCGGCATGGTTCATCCTAATGTGCTGCGCAGCGTCGGTATCGATCCTGAAAAGTATCAAGGCTTTGCCTTCGGTATGGGGGTTGAACGTCTCTCAATGCTGCGTTATGGGGTGAATGACTTGCGTTCATTCTTCGAAAACGACCTACGTTTTCTTAAGCAATTCAAATAACGGAGCGAGTAAAAATGAAATTTAGTGAATCTTGGCTTCGTGAGTGGGTCAATCCAAGTATTAGCCGTGATGAGTTATCGCATCAGATCACCATGGCGGGTTTAGAAGTCGATGGTGCTGATGCTGTCGCAGGTGAATTTTCCGGCGTCATCGTAGGTGAAGTGGTCGAGTGTGGTCAGCACCCAGATGCTGACAAATTACGAGTGACCAAAATCAATGTAGGTCAAGATGAGTTGATCGATATTGTCTGCGGTGCACCAAATTGCCGTCAAGGCCTGAAAGTGGCTGTGGCCATGGTAGGCGCCGTGTTACCGGGCGACTTTAAGATTAAGAAAGCCAAGTTACGTGGTCAGCCCTCATTTGGTATGTTGTGTTCATATGGTGAGCTGGGTATCGATATCGAGAGCGATGGCATCATTGAGCTGCCACTCGATGCACCTATTGGTCAGGATGTGCGTGAATATCTGGATCTTGATGATGCGGTGATTGACGTCGACCTGACGGCCAACCGCGCCGATTGTCTCGGCATGGTGGGCCTGGCCCGTGAAGTGGGTGTACTTAACCGTCAAACGGTTGTTGCGCCGACTTGGGATGCGGTTACGCCTAGCATTGATGCTGCTATCGAGATTGATAACCAGGCGCCAAGTGCTTGTCCACGCTACCTGGGCCGAGTCGTTAAGAATGTTAACGTCAAGGCGCAGTCACCACTTTGGATGCAGGAAAAACTGCGTCGCAGCGGTATTCGCTCAATCGATCCTATTGTCGATATTACTAACTATGTGTTGATCGAGTTTGGTCAGCCGATGCACGCCTTCGACTTGGCTAAAATTGACGGTCAAATCAAGATTCGTCTGGGTGATGGTGAGGAGAAGCTGACACTGCTTGACGGCAATGAAGTAAGAGTGCCAGCAGATACCCTAGTGATTGCCGATAACAGCCAGCCATTGGCCTTAGCGGGCGTATTTGGCGGTGAATACTCAGGCGTCACCAGCGAGACACAAGATATCCTGCTTGAGTGTGCTTTCTTTGCACCTTTGGCCATTATGGGTAA
Source organism: Shewanella sp. ECSMB14101 (assembly GCF_000773485.1). Taxonomy (NCBI): domain Bacteria; kingdom Pseudomonadati; phylum Pseudomonadota; class Gammaproteobacteria; order Alteromonadales; family Shewanellaceae; genus Shewanella; species Shewanella sp. ECSMB14101. The sequence continues at coordinate 130,832 of NZ_JSFF01000011.1, forward strand.
ATCTCGCCGTTTAGGTCTGCACACAGACTCATCACACCGTTTTGAGCGCGGCGTCGACCCTGAACTACAGCATAAGGTGATGGACAGAGCCACACGTCTTGTGCTGCAGATCTGCGGTGGTGAAGCCGGCCCCGTTGTTGAGTCAAAGTCTGATGAGCATCTGCCAAAGCCTGCTAATATTCTGCTGCGTCGCAGCAAGCTGGATCGCGTACTTGGTCATCATATTGCTGATGCCGATGTTATCGAGATCCTGGAACGCCTGGGCTTTAGCGTATCTCGTGTCGACGATAACTGGCAGGTGACGACGGCGACTTATCGTTTCGATATGGCGATCGAAGAAGATCTAATCGAAGAAGTTGCCCGCATCTATGGTTACAACAATATTCCTAATGTAGCGCCATTAGCAGCTCTTAGCATGCCGCTGCACAACGAGGCCGATATCGACCTTAAGCGTGTGCGCGCCATGATGGTCGCTCGCGGTTTCCAAGAGGCTGTTACTTATAGCTTTGTCGATCCTAAGCTGCAACAACTGGTTCATCCGGGCGTTGATGCCATGATATTGCCAAATCCTATCTCGGTTGAGATGTCGGCAATGCGCTTGTCTATGTTCACTGGTCTGTTGACAGCAGTAGGTTACAACCAGAGTCGTCAGCAGGGGCGAGTGCGTCTGTTTGAAACGGGTCTGCGTTTTGTACCTGATGAGAAAGCAGAATCTGGTGTGCGTCAACAAGCCATGCTAGGTGCGGTCATTTCGGGTAACCAAAATGACGAACATTGGTCGATGGAATCAAAAACGGTTGACTTTTTTGACCTTAAGGGCGATCTGGAAGCCATTATCGGCTTGACAGTTTCTGAGGATGAATTTACTTTTAAAAAAGCATCTCATCCGGCGCTTCATCCGGGGCAATGTGCTGAAATCTTAAGAAATGATCGTGTAATTGGTGTCATTGGTGCCGTTCATCCGAGCCTTGAAAAGCCCTTTGGCTTAAATGGTAAAACGATTGTGTTTGAGCTCGAATTAGACGCCTTATTGCACGCAAGTTTGCCGCAAGCCCAGACTGTGTCTAAGTTTCCAGCAAACCGACGTGACATAGCCATCTTAGTTGATGAAGATGTCTCGGCAGGAAAAGTTGTAAATTTGATAAGAAAAGTTGGCGAAAATCAGTTGGTTGGCTTAAACTTGTTCGATGTATACCAAGGTAAAGGTGTTGAACCAGGTAAAAAGAGTCTGGCGATAGCACTTACACTACAAGACAACACTCGTACACTTGAAGAGAAAGAAATTGCTGAGATGGTTGAAAAGGTAGTTTCTGAACTCAAGACCGAGTTCAACGCATTGTTGAGGGATTAAAAGTATGGCACTTACCAAAGCCGAAATGGCAGAACATCTTTTTGAAACGCTTGGTATTAACAAGCGAGTTGCTAAAGAGATGGTTGAGGCGTTTTTCGAAGAAATTCGTCAAGCTCTCGAGAACGGTGAGCAGGTCAAGTTATCTGGCTTTGGCAACTTTGACCTAAGGGACAAAAATCAAAGACCGGGTCGTAACCCTAAAACAGGCGAGGATATCCCAATTTCGGCTCGCCGCGTGGTGACTTTCCGCCCGGGACAAAAGCTAAAGAGTCGTGTTGAAGAGGCTAACGCCGGTAAGTAATCCGACTCGATAAGATTGAGAAGGCCACTCCTTGAGTGGCTTTTTCTGTTTCTTTTGAATTGATTATTTGTTGTTAAGGCCTATGTGTCGTCACAGGCACTGGATGAGTAAGAGGTTGTACTCTTGTCTAGAGAATCCGTATCTAAAAAAACCATGTCTAAAAAGCCGAAGTATTTCGATCGCCGCTTTCGCGCGGAACTATTACACCCCAAGTATTGGCTAACCTGGTTTGCCATCGGCATTTTAGTGGTGTTTGGCTTAATGCCGGCTTGGCTTAGAGATCCCATTGCACGTTTGTTGGCGCGTTTGGTTAAAAAGATAGCCAAGAAGCCGTTAAAGGTGGCCAGGGCCAATCTTAATGCCTGTTTTCCGAAGATGTCTGAGGTTGAGGTCAATAAACTGCTCGATGACAATATCGAAAATTTTGTGATGATCTTGCTCGCTCAGTCGGAACTCCTGCTGCGATCTAACGCCCATCTGCGCCGCCGCGTAGAGCTTGAGGGGTTTGAGCATGTGCAGCGCGCCCGAGATGCGGGGCAACCGGTGATTTTTATTATGCCTCATGTGTGGGGCATAGAGTATGCTGGGCTGCGTTTAAATATTGAACTGCCTATGGTTTCAATGGCCAAGGCGCATCGCAATAAGTTGTTCGATTGGTTTAACAACCGCATGCGCAGCTCTAAGGGTGGCAACATCTACATGCGTGAGGCGGGCATTCGAGCGCTGCTGTCTGAGTTGAAAAACGATAACAGCTTCTTCTACCTACCCGATGAAGACTTAGGGCCAGAAAAAAGCGTCTTCGCGCCGTTTCTCGGAACGGTTAAGGCCACTTTACCTGTCGTGGGGCGTCTAGCCTCGGCGGGAAATGCCCAAGTGATGCCGGTGAAGATTGGCTATGATCAGAATAAACGCAAGTATCTGTTAACCGTATTGCCGCCTATTTCACCCGATGAGATGCAGGGTAAGGAAAATGAGGCGTTAGCCCTTAATCGCGCCGTTGAGCAAGTGATCAACGCCTATCCAGAGCAGTATATGTGGTTCCTGAAACTGCTGCGGACCCGCCCTCCGGGTGAGCCATCTATCTATTGATTGCTATAAAGAAAGGCCACATCCTTTAGGGGATGTGGCCTTTTAATCTTTCTGGTAAGCGCTAATCCAACAAGTCGATTGACCAGCGCTCTTCACTAAATTCTATCAGTCTTGGATCAGCTGATATTCATTGCGCAGAATATCGATGATCTCCTGGCGAGGATTGTCGCTTAAGTTTAGCTTCTTACCAATAATGGTCTCGGCGATACCCACATAGGTGTTAGAGATATCCATCATCACTTCGGTCGGCAGCTTGTTATCTTTGGCCAGGGCAAAACGCTCAGGCATACGCTCTTTGTTCAGCAGGATATCGGGATCCGGGAAGTGGTTTAGCAACCACTGTCTGAAACCTTCTTTCGATTTTTCGATGATCTTGCCGTTACGACGAGCTTCGCCGTCCCAGATGCGTGATGAGTCAGGGGTACCCACTTCATCCATGTAGATCAGTTTTTCATTGCCATCGGCGCCTTTGACATAACCAAATTCAAACTTGGTGTCGACAAAGATTTGATCTTGCTCGGCCAGTGCCTCGCTAATGACGGCAAAGCCTTCTTTTAACAGCTTTTCGTACAGGTCGATATCGTCTTTGCTGTGGAAGTTAAAGCCTTCGAGGTGACGCTCAAGATCGGCGCGAGAGACGTTCACATCATCGGCTTCGGGTACGCCTTCAAGACCTGTCAGTACGCCCTTAGTGGATGGGGTGATCAGCACTTCTTCAAGCTTCTGATCTTTCTCTAAGCCTTCAGGTAGCGTGATACCGCAAAAATCGCGCTCGCCTTTGCTGTAGGCGCGCCACATAGAGCCAGTAATATATTGTCTGGCGATCGCTTCAACCATTACAGGCTGCGCTTTTTGAACAATCCACACAAATGGATGTGGCACATCCAGGATATGGCTGTCAGCGAGACCTTTTTCCTTAAATAACTTGAACCAATGATTTGAAATGGCATTAAGCGCCGCGCCTTTACCTGGCACGCCATTGAGGCCATTTTCACCCTGCCAGATGCAGTCAAAGGCTGAGATACGGTCACTGATCACCATGATGGCCAGTGGTGTATCGGCAGGAACATCATAACCCTTCTGCTGGATAAGACGTGCACTGTCTTCTGCGGTTAACCAATATACGCTGCGGACTTTACCTGAATGTACCGGCTTATCGGTACGGATAGGCAGGTCGTCATTAACGGCTAAAACTTTGTTTGATTGATTCATAGGGTATTATTTTTTATGTGTAATGTTAGAGGAAGAAATTACCGCGAAATTGTAGCAGAACTGCCAATGGACAACAGCTATTTCCGTTTAATTCTTTTCGTGAAAACAGAGTGTTTTCTATAGCGACTGATGGTGCCTGTTTGAGGGGGGGCTTACTTAGTTAGCCATTTTATGTTCAATAAATCAATGAGCTAATATGGATTAGTCATAAGTTAGCCATTTTTAGATTTATATTCTAATCTAAAATTGCTTTGCACTTCACATGTTGCTTTGCACTTTTAGATAGTTCACTAGTTTAATTAAAGTTGTTAAGGAAAATGACATGAATAATAAACTGATTGTTTTGCTTCTTTCATTCACACTTGTTGCTTGTGGAAGTGATGATGACACGACTAAACCTCCAACGGTAACCCCACCGCCAACTTCAACAGTTAGTTCAGGTGTTTTCATTGATAGTGCAGTAATTGGTATCGGCTATCGCACGGAAACATTAAGTGGTGTAACGAATGAGCAAGGCGAATATGACTATATTGAGGGTGAGACAGTTACTTTCTTTATTGGTGACCTCGAATTTCCAGCGACTGCAGCGACAGGAGTGGTGACGCCTCTCAGTATTGCAGCGACAGAAGATGTGACTAATTCGTCGGTCGTGAACATGGCAAGACTTTTACAAACATTAGATAAAGATGGTGATGCTAGCAATGGTATAACTATCACTCAAATGGCTATTGATTCTGCGGAGCCTGTAGATTTTAATTTAAGTATCACAGATTTTGCTGCTTTACCGGCTGTACAAGCAACAATAAAAAATGGTGGTCAGGATACGGCTGTGACAGCGCTAATTTCTGAAGATGATGCGCTAGATCATCTTTCTAAAGAGCTTAGAGATAACAATGTACAGGTTGGTATTGTTGGTACATGGAATCAGGCTGAAGCTAGCACTGGTGATGCAATGAATGATCTGCTTAGTTTTGTCTTTTTTAATGATGGCACCTATGTTCATTTAGAGGTTGATCTTGAAGACGCGGACGGAGAGATATCCGGTATGGAGTGGGGAACCTATGAACGAGACAGTACCACTGGTCGAGTGTTACCAACTCAAATCTTTGATGAGAATGGTGATACTGGCTTAACTGATTTCACTTCGGCTGAATGGGCTCCAAGACTGTTTGCTGATGTCACCGATGGTCAGTTGGTATTTGATATCGATGAAGATGCTGATGGTACATCTGATGGTACAATCTCGTTTAATCCATTGCTTGATGATGGTGTTGTTGGCACTTGGGTCGTTAGGGATCGTAATGGTAGTGATGTAGATGAGAATGATCTACTGATGTTCATCTTTTATAACGACGGCACTTATGTTCATGCAGAAGTTGACTTCGGAGATCCTACCGAGGAATCTGGAATGGAGTGGGGCACTTATGCTATTAATAGTGAAACAAATCGTATGACTGTCACACAAACCTTTGATAGCAATGGCGATACGGGATTGACTGATTTTGCCGTAAATCCTGAGCTTGGGCTATTTGTTAGTGTTGAAAACAATGTATTGGTTTTGAGCGTTGATGAAGATGGGGATGGTGTCCTCGAAGAAACGCTTAATTTTACTCGTCAATAATTTTACTTATACATGTTAAGCCCGTCGGTGTCTCTCCGATGGGCTTTTATTTTATTAGACTGAATTTATTTGGTGTTACCGTGGCGCTCTTGTAAATTGGCGGTGATCGCTTCAAGACTGAGGTCTTGATCTTCCAGCAGTACCAAGAGGTGATAGAGGAGATCTGATGCCTCGTTAACCAATTCTTCTTTGTCATGGGTGGCTGCGGCCAGGGCGGTTTCCAGCCCCTCTTCGCCAACTTTTTGGGCGATGCGTTTAGTGCCGCGCTCGAATAGGTGAGCCGTGTAACTGCTCTTGGCATCTTGCCCCTTGCGGGATTTGATGAGTTTCGCCAAGTTGTCGATAAAGGGATGGGCTTCGCCATCTGGCCAGCAGCTTTCCCGTTCGAGGTGACAAGTGGGACCATTGGGGATCACCTGTACCAGCAGGCTGTCGTTGTCGCAGTCGCTGTCGATGGCGACCAAGTCTAAGGTGTTGCCTGAAGTCTCGCCCTTAGTCCACAGGCGCTGTTTGCTGCGGCTGAAAAAGGTAACTTTGCCGCTTGCCAGGGTGTGAGCCAGTGCGGCCTTGTCCATATAACCCAGCATCAAGACTTTTCCGCTGAGGTGGTTCTGCACCACGGCGGGCACTAATCCCTGTTGCTTTTCCCAATCTAAACTGTCGAAATCTTCTAAGTTTTTCATTTTTAATCCTTGAGCATGATGGCACCCCTACAGGCGCATCTGAATACCCTTATCTTGTAGATAACGCTTAAGCGCCTGAATGTCTATGATGCCTTTATGAAACACGCTTGCCGCCAGGGCTGCATCGACATTCGCCGCCGCAAACACCTCATAAAAGTGTGCCATGGTACCGGCACCGCCTGAAGCGATAAGCGGTACGTCGCAGATGGCGCGCACCATGCTGAGCTGCTTGATGTCGTAGCCTTGTCTCACACCATCTTGGTTCATCACATTGAGCACTATCTCGCCGCAGCCGCGTTTTTGTACCTCTTCCACCCAGTCCTGGGTGTACCATTGGGTATCTTTAGTGGCGGCTTCGTCACCGGTAAACTGTTTCACCTTGTAGCTGTTGGTGTCAGCATCATAGTAAGAGTCTATGCCTATCACGATACATTGGCGGCCAAACTCATCTTGTAGGCGGTCGATCAGGCTGGGATCGCTTAGCGCCGGTGAGTTGATGGAGATCTTATCGGCGCCAAAGGCCAGCTTCTCCCGTGCCTGCTCAATACTCTTGATGCCCCCGGCGACGCAGAAGGGGATATCTATCTGCTCGGCGACGCGGCTGACCCAGCTTTTATCGACAACTCTGTCGTGGGCACTGGCAGTAATGTCGTAAAACACCAGCTCATCGGCGCCCTCTAAGGCGTATCTGGCGGCAAGCGGCACGATATCACCGACGACCTCATGGTTACGAAACTGCACGCCCTTAACGACTTTGTCGTCGCGAACATCCAGACAGGGGACTATGCGTTTGGCCAGCATGCGATCGCCTCCTTCACGTTAAAGTTATTGATCAGCAGCGCCTTACCTATAATGATGCCACTGGCGCCGCTATCGCGCACCGCGGCCACATCTTCTAAGGTGGCAATGCCGCCCGAGGCCTGCCAGGCGATATCGGGGTAACGCTGGGCAATCTCTTGATATAACTCGGTATTGCTGCCCTGAAGTGTGCCGTCACGGCTGATGTCGGTCACCAGAGCATGCTTAAGACCATAGGGGGCAAAGGCGGCCACCAGAGATTCCAGCGTCTTACCGCCGCCGCTTTGCCAACCCGATACGGCCACTATCTTCTCACCCGCCTCGTTGATGTTGACATCCAGCGCCAGACAGATGGCGTCGCTGCCGTAGGTCTTGAGCCAGCCCTGTACTAACTCGGGCTGTTTCACGGCCAGAGATCCAATCACCACCCGTTTGACACCGAGTTCTAACAGCTCTTTGACCTGGGCTTCGCTGCGAATACCGCCGCCAACCTGAATGTTGGCCTCCAATCCGTTCACCAGATCACCAATCAGCTGAGTCTGACGCTTATCGGGATCTTTGGCGCCGGTCAGATCGACAATGTGTAGCCAGGTCGCGCCCTGTGCTTGATAGGATTGCAGCTGCGCCAGGGGACTGTGGTCGAAGGTGGTCTGTTGGGCATAATCGCCCTGATAGAGACGCACCACCTGACCGTCAATAAGATCGATTGCTGGGATGATCATTGGGCCTTCTCCTTAGCAAAGGTGTTTTTGTCCATCTTCATAAAGTTCTTCAAGATAGTGGCGCCAACGGCAGCACTCTTTTCAGGGTGAAACTGCACCCCCATAAAGTTGTCTTGGGCGATGGCGGCGCTAAAAGACTCACCATAGTCACAGCTGGCGATGGTGAAGTCGCCAAGGGGCGCGCGGTAGCTGTGGACAAAATAGACATAACTACCAGCTGCAACACCCTCAAAAAGCGGGTGCTCGCTCGGGGTTATCTGATTCCAGCCCATATGAGGCAGGGGCAGTCCTTTAGCATCGAGTTGTTCGATATTGGTGTCGATCAGGCCAAGGCATCGGCAGTCTTGGCGCTTATTCTCGTTACTATTGTTGTTTCCATCTTCGGCAAGATAGCCGCCGCGCTCCTGTGAGCTTAGCGTCAGCATCTGCATGCCGAGACAGACGCCCAGTACAGGTTGAGTGAGCGACACTAAGGTGTCGATCAGCTGTTTGTCGCTCAGTGCGGCCATCGCCGCCTTTGCGGTGCCGACGCCGGGCAGTACTACTCGAGTCGCCGCCTTGATCTTGTCGATATCGTCACTGACTTCCACCTTCGCGCCAATCCGCTCGAAGGCGTAGCGCACCGAGCTTAAGTTAGCACAGCCGGTATCGACTATGATGGTCGTGTCTTGTGTCATGGTTATAACACCCCTTTACTGGATGGCAGGGCATCGCCCTCAATCTTCACCGCTTGGCGCAATGTACGGCCCAGGACCTTAAACAGGCTTTCCACCTTGTGATGATCATTGTCTCCCTGCGTCGAGAGGTGCAGGGTGCAGCGCAGCCCGTCGGCGAAGGAGCGGAAGAAGTGTGGCACCATCTCGGTGGCCATCTCGCCGACCATTTCGCGCTCAAATTGGCCTTCAAATTTAATGAAGGGGCGACCTGAGAGGTCCAGTAAACAACTGGCGCTGGCTTCATCCATAGGGATGCTAAAGCCAAAGCGGGCGATGCCGCGCTTGTCGCCCAGCGCCTGTCTGAGGGCGTCACCTATGGCCAGCGCCGTATCTTCGACGCTGTGATGATCGTCTATCTCAAGATCGCCATCGACCTTCACATCCATCTTGAAATTACCGTGGGTGGCAATTTGATCTAACATGTGGTCGAAGAAACCTATGCCGGTATTGATGGCGCTTTTCTGCTGACTGTCGAGATCCACTGTCACCTTGATATCGGTTTCCTTGGTGGTACGTACGACGGTCGCGATGCGGTTGCCCCCAAGCAGTTGTTCGGCAATGGCATCCCAATTCAAGGTTTCGCGATTGTACTGTATACCCGTTATGCCCATGGCTTCGGCGAGGCCAAGGTCTGTCTCTCTGTCACCAATGACTGCCGATTGAGTAAAGTCGACCCGTCCCTCGGTGAGGTAGGATTTGACCAGGCCAAGTTTGGGCTTGCGGCAGCTGCAGTTTTCGTCGTCGAAGTGCGGGCAGATGAGCACCTCATCAAACTTTACGCCCTGACTGTTGAAGATCTGCATCATCATATCTTGCGGCGCATCGAAATCATCCTTGGGAAATGAGGGGGTGCCCAGGCCATCTTGATTACTGACCATCACCAGTCGAAAGCCTGCAGCTTGCAACTTGAGTAGCGCAGGGATCACCTGAGGTTCAAACACCAACTTGGCCAGGCTGTCTACTTGCTTGTCGGTAACCGGCTCTTCGATCAGTGTGCCATCGCGGTCGATAAAGAGGATTTTCTGTTTCATCGTTGTTCTACCTTAAATGCTATTTATTCTTTTCTGGTTACACTGCAGGCGCGAGTAGGGCGATTAGCGTGTCGGTTTGGGCGTCGCTGGTAAAGCTAAAGCGGATCGCATCGGCTAGTGCCGGGTCTTTGTAAGCGCGGGCTACCACGCCAGCCTGTTTAAGCCGCGCTTGTACCTCACTGACCTGAGTCTCGTTTCCTTGACCGCTGTCTTGGTCACCAAAGTAGGCCAGCACAAAGTTGCCATAGGCGGGCAGGACGCGCGCGCCCGCGGCGGTTAAGGCATTAGCGAGTCGTTGACCATTGGCTTTGAGCTGCGCCACCTGGGTTTGCATCCTGGCGATCCCTTGCTCGCTTAGTGCATCAATGGCGAGTTTGGCGACCGGCAGCGGCACTGGGTAGGGGGCAATTACCCGCATCACCATCTCGATGATCTTAGGGTTTGCCAGCATAAAGCCGCAGCGGGCGCCAGCCAGAGCAAAGGCTTTTGACAGGGTGCGCAGCACCACCAGGTTGTCATACTTATCGAGCAGACTTGCCATGCTGTAGTTAGGACAAAACTCGATATAGGCCTCATCGACGACCACCAGAGTTTCGGGCAGCGCCGCTACAACAGTCTCTATCACTTGCGGGGCTATGACTGTGCCGGTTGGGTTATTGGGATTGCAGATAAACACTAGCTTGGCGTCGCCGACCTGACTGCCAAGCTCTGTTGGCAGCTGATATTCACTGTCTAAGCGCAGCACCTTGACGCCGACGTTAAAGGTCTGGGCGCTGATGGCATACATGCCATAGGTGGGGCCGAAGCAGGCGATACTGTCGCGCCCAGGGATACAAAAGGTGCGGATCAGTAACTCTATCGCTTCATCGGCGCCGCGACTGGTGAGCACCTGTTGATTACTTACGCCCGCATACTCTGCGTAGCGCTGAATAAGCTCAGGAGGCTGGCACTCTGGGTAACGATTCAAGCCCTCTATGTCGCTGTTATTAAAAGGAGACTCGTTGGCATTGATCCAAATTTGTCCCTCTCCGCCGATGCGGCGGGCCGATTGGTAGGGCTCGAGGGTCAACAGCTCGGGTCTTGCGAGGCGCTCGGCAAGAGACAGATTTTTTATACTCATCTTATTTCTCCTCGCTAGCCAGCGTCGCAAGGCGCACGGCAATGGCATTTCTGTGGGCGTCGAGCTGCTCAGCACTGGCCAGTGTCATCACACATTGGCCTAAGCCCAGTAGGCCTTCGGCGCTGAGTTCCTGCACCGTGAAGCGGCGACAAAAATCAGCTAATGACAAACTTGAGACGGCGCGGCTGTAGCCATAGGTCGGCAGCACATGGTTGGTACCGCTGGCGTAATCGCCAACAGACTCTGGCGTGTAGGCGCCGAGAAACACAGAGCCGGCGGCGCGAATATTGTTAAGTATCTGCCGTGGGGCCTGGGTTTGAATGATCAAGTGTTCAGGGCCATAGAGGTTGGAAACCTCGGCGGCCTGGGTCATATCCTTAACCAGCAGAGTGCGACTGGCGCTGAGGGCCTGGGTGGCAATATCAACCCTTGGTAACTTGGCCAGCTGCTCAACAAGGCTTAGATTGACGGCGTCTGCCAATGTCTGGCTGTCGGTCACCAGCATCACCTGAGAATCTGGGCCGTGCTCGGCCTGGGAGAGCAGATCGGCGGCGATAAAGTCGGGGTTCGCGGTGCTGTCTGCGAGCACTAACACCTCTGAGGGGCCGGCGGGCATGTCGATGCTGACCACGGTGCGACTGTCCTGGGCCACCAGGCGTTTAGCTTCGGTGACATAACGATTGCCGGGACCGAAGATCTTATCTACGGCAGGTACTGACTCTGTGCCAAGCGCCAGAGCAGCGATCGCCTGTGCACCGCCAATTTGATAGATGTCAGTAATGCCACAGGTTTTGGCGGCGTAGACGATGGCATCATCGATTGGCGGCGGGCTGACCAATACCCGCTGCTGACAACCGGCTATCTTGGCGGGTAGGGCTAACATGAGCACGGTAGAGATCAGCGGCGCGCTGCCACCAGGGATATAGAGGCCGACCTTTTCAATAGGTTCGCTTCGCAGCTCACAGCGCACCCCGCCTTGGGTCTCAAGATCGATGGCTTTAAACGCCTGGGCCTGGTGAAAGGTCTCTATGTTCGCCTTGGCCTGTTCGATAGCGGCTTTTATCTGCTCATCGACTTTAGCGGCAGCGGCTTCAATCGCCTCATCGCTAAGGCGCAGGGTGTCGAGGGTCACCTTGTCGAACTGCTCTGAGAAAGCTTTTAGCGCAGCGTCGCCCTGACTTGCCACCTGATCGATGATCCCCTTGACCTGCTGCTCTAGATTGGTATCGCCAATCAGTGGCGAGCGGGACAGAGCTTGGCGTTTGGCGTCGTTATCGAGTGCCTGCCAGTCGAGGCACTGCATTACTGTTTGTGTCGTCATAAGATCAACCCATCATCTTTTCGATTGGCATCACCAGAATCGAGCTGGCTCCCAGTTGTGTTAAGGCCTCCATGGTATCCCAGAAGAGGTCTTCACTGCTGACGGCGTGAATCGCTACGCGGTTGGTGTCATCGTTCAGTGGCAGTACGGTTGGGTTCTCGGCGCCGGGCAGTAGGGCGACTATTTGATCCAGTGTTTCGGTCGGGGCGTGTAGCAGGATATATTTGCTCTCCTTGGCACGTACCACACCGTTGATGCGAGAGAGAATTTTGTCGATGAGCGCCTGTTTGGCCTCGCTCTGCTCCTGAGTCGATTGGATGATGCAGGCCATGGAGCGATAGATCACTTCGGTTTCATACAGACCATTGGCTTCCAGTGTCGCGCCGGTGGAGACCAGATCGCAGATGCCGTCAGCCAGACCCGCACGAGGAGCGACTTCGACCGATCCTTTGAGCATACAGTCACGATAGCTGATCCCTTTCTCCTGCATGTAACGGCGCAGCAGGTTAGGGTAGGAGGTGGCGATGCGCAGTCCCTCGAGTGAACCTGCGTCCTGGTAAGCAAATTCGGTTGGCACGGCCAGTGACAGACGGCAGGCACCGAAGTCCAGCTGGCGTAGCTTGAGGCACTCGCTGGGTTTGTTCAGGGTTTGACGCTCGATCTGCTCCTCTTCGAGCACGTTCTCGCCTATGATGCCAAGGTCAACTACGCCGTCCATCACCAGGCCAGGAATGTCGTCGTCACGGACCCTTAAAAGGTCGATAGGCATGTTGTCAGAGTGGGCGATGAGGCGCTGTTCGTTGACGTTAAACTTGATACCGCAGCTCTTGAGTAGCTTCTGCGATTCTTTTGACAGGCGGCCGGATTTTTGAATGGCGATGCGTAATCGGTTTGACTCTGACATTGGATGATTCCTCATTTGTTGATTCAGTAAAATTGTTTAAATCTTTTTAAAACAAAATCTTAAGCTAGAAACTAAAAACCCCCGGAATTCCTTCCAGGGGTTTTAGATCGCTATTGAATCAACCGCCAGAAGGAAATAGTCCTCCGGCAGTAAGCATCCGAAGGCTACCGCATATGATGGTGATGATGGATAGTATTCAAACGCTGTGTCATGTTCTGTCTTCTCTCGCTGTTTGCGTATCTGCTTGGCAGCTTGTCTGCCCTAAGTTGTATTTAAACTAATCAAGTTTGCCTGGGTATGCAAGCGCTAATTTGTGTGGGTTGAAAATTATTCAACTAAGCCTATGCCGTCGCACTCAGAATCTCTGGTAATGGCTAAACATTTTGTGGCTTGTGCTGGTTACGAAAATACGCATAATGCCTGAATGAATTTACAAAGCGTATCCCTTCGTTGAACAAGCAACTGACCCAGGACGTACAGCAGGTATTTGCCCAAGATGGCAGCCTAAGCCGTCATATCGGCGGCTACAGTTGTCGTGCCCAACAGCAAACGATGGCCACTCAGGTCAGCGAGGCGCTGTTAAAGGGAGAGAACCTGGTGGTCGAGGCTGGCACCGGGGTGGGTAAGACCTATGCTTATCTGGTGCCGGCGCTGCTGAGTGGCAAGCAGGTCATCGTCAGTACCGGCAGTAAAAATCTGCAGGAGCAGCTGTTTTTTAAAGATCTGCCCGCATTGCTGAATATCCTGGGGATCCGTCCTAAGGTGGCGCTGCTTAAGGGGCGCAGTAACTATCTTTGTCAGCACTTGATGGAGAAGCAGCTGGGTGGTGTCGAGGTCAACGACGGTAAGATCCTCGACGATCTGTTGCGTATCAATCAGTGGGCCGGGCAAACCGTCGATGGTGATATCGGCAGTCTCTATTCGGTAACCGAAAATTCTCCCGCCATTCCTTTGGTGGTGAGCAGTAAAGAATCCTGTATTGGCAAGGCCTGCGGCCATTATGAGGCCTGCTTTACCCGCAAGGCCCGCGCCAAGGCGTTGGATGCCAAGATCATAGTGGTGAACCATCACCTGTTTTTTGCCGACCGTATCTTAAAAGAGACAGGCTTTGCCGAGCTGTTGCCCGACAGCGATGTCGTTGTCTTCGACGAGGCGCATCTCTTGCCCGATATTGCGGTGACCTACTTTGGTCAGCAGCTGAGCTGCAAGAGTCTGATGAAGTTGCTGGAGCGCTTTGGCGACTTGTATCGCACCGAGATGGCCGACTCGCCGCAAATCGGCGTCATGAGCAGTCGTTGCCAGGTGATGCTATCGAGTTGGCAGCAGCAGATGTTTGCCAGGGAGCAGAGCGACTGGCGCATGCTACTCGGTGACAAAGCTTTGATGCAGTCCTCCTGGGCCTTAGTGGCTGAGCTCAGCGCCTATCGCACTTTGCTGCTGGGCTATCTTGGCCGTAACGAGGCCTTTGACGATGGCGTCGAAAAATTCGATGCGCTGCTCAGCAAGTTAACCGTGTTTGTTCAATGCGATAACCCTAATAGTGCCTATAGCGTCGATTATGGCTATCAGCACCTGACGCTGCGGATCTCACCTATTAACGTCGCCAAAGAGTGCCAGTCATTGTTCAGCCCTGATGTCAGCTGGATCTTTACCTCGGCCACCTTGCAGATCAACCGTGATCTATCACTGTTTACAAACTCCCTGGGATTGGGGTCGGCTAAGACTGCGATCCTCGACAGTCCGTTCGATTATGCCCAGCAGTCGCTGTTTTGTGTGCCGCGCCATCTGGCGGCGGTGGCCAGCCAGGAGCGGGCGGCAAAGCAGCTGGTAGAGGTAGCCGTTAAGGCGATTAACGCGGCCAAGGGGCGCACCTTTATGCTGTTTACCAGCCACCGTATGCTTAATCTGGTAGCAAGCATGTTAAGTACCAGAGTCGACTATCCCTTGTTGGTGCAGGGGCAGGCGGGCAAGCAAACACTGCTGAAAAAATACCGCCAACTGGGCAATGCCGTGCTACTCGGCACTGGTGCCTTCTGGGAGGGCGTGGATGTGCGCGGTAAGCTATTGAGCTGCGTTATCATAGACAAGCTGCCCTTCGTGTCGCCGGACGACAACCTCTATAAGGCCAGAGCCGATGGGGTGCAGCGTGAGGGTAAAGATCCCTTTATGGCCTTGTCGCTGCCCCAGGCGGTGATTTCGCTCAATCAGGGCGTTGGCCGCCTCATTCGTGATGAGAAAGACAGGGGCGTGTTGATTTTGTGCGACAACCGCATCGTCAATCGCCCCTATGGTCAGGCCTTTATCAACTCCTTGCCACCCATGCATCGCACCCGGGATCTCGACCGGGCGGTGAACTTTCTTCAAACGATTGACTAGCCAAAGACTAGCCAAAGACTAGCCATAGATTAGCGCCAGGTCTGTTTAGTGCAGCTTCATGCGTGGGCGCACCACCCGCATCATCTTCTCTACCAACCAGAGTGCCATAGTTTTAGGCAGACCGTGAATGGCCTTTTGATGCATGCGATAGAGGGAGATATACATGAAGCGGGCAATTTTACCCTCGACAAACATGCTGTCTTTGGTGAGGTTGCCCATCAGGCTGCCGACGGTACTAAAACGTGACAGATTGACCAGGGAGCCGTGGTCGACATACTCGTAATCGCTAAGGGGGAGCCCTTTGAACCGATTGAGAATATTGCGCTCGACACACTGGGCCATCTGATGGGCCGACTGTGCCCTGGGCGGCACGAAGCTGCCATCGGCCTGCTCACAGGCGCAGCAATCACCGATAACAAAGAGATCCTCATGCCCTTGGGCCTGCAAGGTCGGGCGGACCAGCACCTGATTGGCGCGGTTGAGGTTAAGTCCATCTATTTGCTTGATAAAATCAGGCGCCTTCACACCAGCGGCCCACAGCATCAAGTTAGCCTCGATAAGCTCACCCTCTGAGGTGACAAATCCCTTTGCATTGGCCTGTTCGATACGGGTATTTTGCCGCACAGACACGCCAAGTTTAGTCAGTTCCCGTGTCGCCGAGGCGGCGATACGCTCCGGCAGGGCTGGCAAGATCCGCGGGCCAGCCTCAATCAAGGTGATGGCCAGCCTATCGGCGGTCATCTTATTCAGACCATAGGTTTTAAGCAGATCCGTGACATGGTAGAGCTCCGCCGAGAGTTCCACGCCGGTTGCGCCGCCGCCAACGATGGCGATATTGAGCTTTTGCTGCTCCTCGGATTGATGCATGCGGGTGAAGCTGTCGAGCAGGGCATTATGAAAACGATTTGCCTGATTGTGGGAGTCGAGAAAGAAGCAGTGCTCTTTGACGCCCGGTGTACCAAAGTCGTTGCTGACGCTGCCCACGGCCAAGACCAGGGTGTCATAACTGAGCTGACGCGCCGGTAGCAAGGCTTCTCCCTTATCATTAGTGATGGCGCTGAGCATCAACTGTTTGTTGTCGAGATCCAAACCTGTCAGTTCGCCCAGTTGAAACTGGTAACCATGTTTTACCGCATGGGCAGAGTAGACCACACCGTCAAGATCGGCATCGAGTGAACCTGTGGCGACTTCATGGAGCAGCGGCTTCCAGATATGAGTGCGGTTCTTATCGATCAGCAGGATCTCGGCTTTCTGCTTCTTGCCCAGCTTTTGCCCTAGTTGGGTGGCCAGACCGAGTCCGCCGGCGCCGCCGCCGACTATCACTATCCTAGGTATTGGGGTACTCATTTTGCTGTCCTTTTAAATGAAGTGAGTTGGGTTGGCCTCTGCCGAGTCTGGAGCAGACCTGCGATGATGATGAGGCCGCAACCGATTAATTGGCTCATTGATAGATGCTCGGCAAACAGGCTCCAGCCTAATATGACCACAGTGACGGGCTCGATATAGGCCAAGGTGCCAAAGGTGGCCGCCGGCAGAAGTCTGAGCGCCTTGACGGCAAATAAGATGGCGAGAAATCCGGGGAAGATACCGATAAGCGCGAGCCAAAACCACTGGTTAGCCGTCGGCACTACAGCCTGATGCAGAGCGAAGGGCAGTAGACAGAGGGCACCAAAGATCAATTGAATCAGCGTGCTCTGGTAAGGGCTTGCGCTGGCAGGGCGGCGGTTAATCAGCATAAAACCGCTGTAACTTAGCAGGGCCAGCAGGGCAAAACCATAGCCCTTGAGCTCTTCTGGCTGACCCGAAAGACTGTCGATACTTGGCAAGATCGCCATCATGCCGATAAGAGCCAGGCCAATAGCCAACAAAGCTTGTTGATGCAGACGTTCGTGAAAGTAAAAGTGAGCGCCGATGGCGCTGACTAAGGGGGCGAGGTAGATCACCATCACCGCATTGGCCATATTAATATAGCCAATTGACTGGACATAGAACACCATGAAACCGGCCAATAGGGCGCCGTTTAAAAGATGTCGCTTGCTTGGTTTGTGCCATATTTGCCCGCCTTTACCTGTAACAAGCATATAAAGCAGCAGGCAGAGGGCGCCAATTAAGAGGCGATAAAAGGTGATGACGCTGGCATCGAGGGCCGTCTGTCTCGCTAGCGCGCCAATAGTGCCCATTAAGATGGCCGAGCCAAGGGCCATCATAATCGCTTGAGATGGTAACTGGCTTGCGGGCTGGCTTGTCGAATGTGTCTTTGCCTGAGTGTGCAAATCAAAGATCCTTGGTTTAGGTGCCATCGCCTGTAGGTTATTAAGTAAAGCGCCCTTAAGCACTAGCACTCCTTAAGCACTAGACCTGTTAAGCATTAGCGCCCGTGAAACATTGCCATTTGTTTGAAAGGCGGTCTAAAAATTGCCTTCAAATTAGGCTCGGCAACTGGCTCAGAATGAGCCCTATGGTATAGGGTTTAGTTAAAAGAGAAAACGGCTTTTTCAGTTAATGGGCGATTGACTGATTGAGGTGTAAGTCGACTGTTTTGTGGCTTGCTTACTGGCTTGCTTAGTGGTTTGAGGCGCCGAGTCACCCCAGAAAAATTCACTGGAATATCCGCTCATTGGCCGGGAATTAAGGCTATACCTTAGTGGGTTTTACGCTATAATCGGCGCCATTCATCTTATATATTTGTTGGCTTAGCCCGTGATCTTGTTTTTTAACGATCATGCTGGTCTCCAGCCACTATTGATTTGGTTAGATTTGCATGCCTGAAATTAACGATATTTCCGCCCCTATGAGCATACTTGCCCTGGATACCTGCACCGAGTCTTGTTCGGTTGCGCTTGAGTATCAGGGAAGCATCTTTGCCCGTCAGGCTGACGCGCCCCGGGAGCATAGTCAGCGTCTGCTGCCTATGGTTCAAGAGGTGCTGGAAGAAGCGGATATAGGTTTGAGCGAGGTGGATGTGATCGCCTATGGTCGTGGTCCAGGCAGCTTTACCGGTATTCGTATCTGTACCTCCATGACCCAAGGTTTGGCCCTGGGACAAGACCTGCCGGTGGTGGGGATCTCGACCTTGGCAGCCATGGCTCAAGCTGCTATCGAAGTGAAAGGGGCTACGCAAGTCGCCACCGCTATCGATGCGCGCATGGGGGAGATCTATTGGGGCGAATATCAGGCGGTAGATGGTCTGGCATGCTTGGTGGGTGAAGAGCGCGTTTGCCCGCCAACTGAGCTCGAGAGTCAGTTAGATCTGAGCTTGTCGGTGTCGGCCTGCGGCACAGGTTTTGATGCGTATCCTGAACTGCTTAAGCAAGAGATGACCTTGGTTGAGGAAGCTAAGTTTCCAATCGCGCGCTACATGTTGCCACTGGCAGAAGCCGCGGTGAAAGCCGGACAGGCGACAGATGTCGATCAGCTGCAACCTGTTTATCTTCGCGATACCGTAACCTGGAAAAAACTTCCCGGCCGCGAGTGATCTGGTATAGGCTAAATAAGAAGATGTGTGCGCTGATCCTATGAGGCTAAAGGGAGATAATTGATGCAACTGCCGCCAGCTAGTCTGTTACCCGGGCTCTCTTCGAGCGCGTCAGCCATTAGCGATGCCATCGCGGCGCAAACTCGTGTGGGCTCAACCCGACCCAGCGCAGATGTCATCGATGTTACACCTATTCAGTCAAGTCAGTCATCAGCCTCACAAGCAGGCCCGCGGGCAAACCTTGTCGATGATGCAACAGAGCGTAGCAGTAGCGCTCTGATGGCCAACGAGTTAAGCGACCGGCTCAGTGCCAAGCTTGAATATGATCAAAACACCCAGACCAGCCGCGGCGCCATAGGTCAATATCTTATGCACCAGCACGCCGCGCAGCGTGACGCCATCTCTCAGATGGTGGGTATCGATACCTACGTATGATCTGTGAGCTTGGCGGAGATCGCCAGGCGCTGTTTCTCGCCGCGTCGCAGAGTGACGTGACACGCGACCAACCAAAAGGACGGGTTATCTACTATGGGTTTTTCTATTAGCTCCCCAGCATCCAAGGCCGGAGTGCCCAGCCGTAGTCTGTTTATGATTGAGCTGTTGCTCGCATTGGCGTTGACGCGAATTCCCTATTTGAGTGTGCCTTTTAAATGGCTCGAGAGCTATTTTCATGAGGCGTCCCATGCACTGGCTACGCTTTTGTCTGGCGGCTTGGTGAGTCATATTGAGCTCTACCCCAATGGCGCTGGCTTATGTGTCAGCCAAGGGGGTTGGCCTGTGCTGATCGGCTTTGCCGGTTATTTCGGCGCCTCGCTTTGGGGCTTGCTTATCTTTCATCTGGCGACCTGGGCCCGTGGCATACGTCTCAGCTTTAGTTTTCTCGGTTTAATGGTGGCGCTCAGCATACTCTTTTGGGGGCGAGATCTGTTAACCATCTCTATATTGTTTGTGCTGTCGCTACTGTTTTTCTTGCCACTCAAACTGAGCCAAAGTCCAATTCTCACCTTTAGCTTACGAGTGATGGCCTTGATGATCATGCTCAATGCTTTGGCCAGCCCCACCGTCTTGCTGGGTATGCCGGGTCGCGGCGATGCGGCCATGTTGGCCCAGCAAACCTGGATTCCCGCTTGGATCTGGGTGGGGATCTGGTTGCTATCGAGTTTGGCTATGTTGTGGATCTGTTGGCGCCGAGTCGAACAGGCTAATGCTAAGCGCGAACAAAAAGTGTAACTGACTGTATATTAGGTTTTATTTTAGTGGCTTGGCTGATAGCTTAGGTGCTTTAGCCTTACCTTATTCAGGAAGAGAGAAGATGAAAACCTTTACCTTAGCCGTATCAATCGCCTTAGCCATAGGCCTGCCTGCAACCAGCCTGGCGCACACAGAACAGCCTGAGCAATCACAGCCTACTCAGTCTCATCTGGTGAATCAGCAGATCACCGATGCCTTGAGTAATCCGCTACGAGAGCCCGCAAATCTTGAGCGTGACAAGTATCGTCACCCAGCAGAGACTTTAAGTTTCTTTGGCATTAAGCCGACTGATACTGTGGTTGAACTTTGGCCCGGCGGACGTTGGTATGCCGAGATCTTGGCACCTTATCTTGCTAAAGAGGGGCATTATGTTGCCGCCAATTTTGATGCGAACCCGCCTGCCGAGGTTGAAAGCCCCGCCTATCGTATTCGTCTTGGCAAAGCCCTGGATGCCTGGCTGCAAACTCACAGTGACACTTTGGGCAAGGCGTCAAGCCTGAGCTTTGAACCGCCGCGTTTAAGCGAGTTGGGTGCCGCTAATAGCGCCGATGCCGTGTTGACCTTCAGAAACCTGCATAACTGGGCCAAGGCTGGCGTGCTGGAGCAGGTGTTCGATTCGGCCTACCAGGTTTTGAAGCCTGGTGGTACCTTTGGCGTGGTGGAGCACAGAGCAAACCCTGGTATGGATTTAAGTACTGGGTACATGGTGCAGGATGAGGTGATCGCACTTGCCGAAAAGGCAGGCTTTACCCTGGTGGCCGCGAGTGAAATCAATGCCAATGCCAAGGACACTAAAGATCATCCTAAGGGCGTCTGGACCCTGCCGCCGAGTCTACGTCTGGGCGAGCAGGATAAAGATAAATATTTGGCGATGGGCGAGAGCGATCGCATGACGCTGAAATTTATTAAAAAGCCAAAATAATGAATGATAGCTTAGCCGCGTTATGCAGACCCTGTGGTCAGGGCAATGAGGTGAGTCTTCAGCTGCCCCATATTCGCCTGGGTGGGCGATTATGGGGCGAGCCAGACAAGCCCTTGTTGTTGGCCCTTCATGGCTGGCTTGATAACGCCAACAGCTTCGTGCCCTTAGCCGAGAAGCTGAGCGAGTATCGCTTGCTGGCAATTGATTGGCCCGGGCACGGAACCTCGCAGCACAGACCCGGCGGCTATCCGCTGCACTGGATAGATTACCTTTATGATCTCGAGCAGCTTATCGACGCTATTAGTCGTCATCAGCCTCTGCATGGGGTGATAGGGCACTCCTTGGGGGGCATAGTGGCGTCGGCCTATAGCGCTGCCTTCGGTGAGAAGGCGGCGCATTGGGTATTTATTGAGGCCCTGGCACCTCTTTATGAAAGTTCAGATAAAAGCCGTTTACGCTTAAGGCGCAGCTTTGCGGCCCATCAAAGAGCATCGACCACAGCCTCTGCGCCTAAACCCGTTATTTTTGAGGCGGCCGTTAGGGCCAGAGAGAAATTAACCGGGCTTGATTCGTCTTGGTGCCAGCTGATCCTTGAGCGCAACTTACAAAGCCTAGGGGGCAAGTACTTTTGGCGCAGCGATCCCAGGTTAAAACTTGATTCACCCATGCGGCTCAATTTCGATCATGTCAGCGGTTTGATGCAAGGGCATAACGCTAAGGCGCTGGCGATACGAGCCAGTAAAGGCTATCCCCTGGGGGATGGCGTGGCTGAAGCGGCTCATTCTTGGTATCAAAATCTCACTCTGGTGGAACTCGAAGGTGACCACCATCTCCATATGGGCAACAGCACAGAGGTTGCAGCCGAAATTAAGGCATTTTTAGGGTGACAGCCCCTTAGCAATAGATGGTAAAATTACACTAGGATTTTTACTCTAATTGTGTGATGATGTTCAAAATTAAAACGCCCGTATGATTTTTTGGGCGTACCAACAATATTTATAAGTCAGTGTTTAGTTTCTATATTTGAAACCTTAGGTGAATGAATTCATTCACCCTAACTCTGCCTGGGGATTTAGGAGAGACTCGTGGAACAGCTTTGGACGAAAAATTTACCCGATGATGTGCCCGCCATTATAGATGCGCAGCAATATAGCTCGCTTATCGACCTGTTTGAGCGCTCGGTCGCTCAGTATGCCGATCAGCCCGCCTTTGTGAACATGGGGGCAACGCTGACCTATCGTAAACTTGAAGAACGTAGCCGCGCCTTTGCCGCCTATCTGCAAAATGAACTTAAGCTGGAGAAGGGCGATCGCGTGGCGATCATGATGCCTAATCTGCTGCAGTACCCCATCGCACTGTTTGGTGTGTTGCGTGCAGGCTTGGTGGTGGTTAACGTAAACCCTCTTTATACCCCGCGTGAGCTAAAGCATCAGTTGAATGACTCGGGGGCCAAGGCCATCGTTGTGGTCTCTAATTTTGCCAATACCCTTGAGCAGGTGGTAGACCAAACGCCGGTTAAGAGTGTTATTTTGACCGGTCTTGGGGATCTCTTGAGCGCGCCAAAACGCACCTTGGTGAACTTTGTGGTGAAGTACATCAAGAAGATGGTACCTAAATATCATCTGCCCCATGCTATCTCTATGCGCCAGTCACTCTCTAAAGGTCGCCGTTTGCAGTATGTCAAACCGACCACTAAGAGTGATGATATTGCTTTCTTGCAATACACAGGTGGTACCACAGGAGTCTCTAAGGGCGCCATGTTGACCCACGGCAATATTGTCAGCAACCTGCTACAGGCCGATGCGTCCTATTCACCGTTACTGGAAAACGGCAAAGAGTTTGTGGTGACTGCGCTGCCGCTCTATCACATCTTCGCCTTGACGGTGAACTGTTTGCTCTTCCTTCACAAAGGTGCCAACAACCTGCTGATCACTAACCCTAGGGATATCCCTGCGTTTGTGTCTGAGCTGAAGAAACATCCTTTTACTGCACTGACAGGGGTTAATACCCTGTTTAACGCCTTGGTGAGTTCGGAAGAGTTTAAGACTCTAGATTTCTCCAATCTGAAATTGTCTATCGGTGGTGGCATGGCGGTGCAGCGCGCCGTAGCCGATAAGTGGCAAGGGATCACTAAGACGCGTCTGCTGGAAGGTTATGGCCTGACTGAGGCGTCGCCGCTGCTGACCTGCTGCCCTTATAACCTGGAAGGCTATAACGGTTCAATCGGCTTCCCGGTAGCCAACACAGATATGCAGGTTCGCGACGAGGAGGGCAATGTGCTGCCTCAAGGCGAAACTGGCGAGCTCTTTGCCAAGGGGCCGCAGGTGATGAAAGGTTACTGGCAGCGCCCTGAAGAGACCGCAAAGGTGATCGACAAGGATGGCTACCTGGCTACTGGCGATATTGGCTATATGGATGAGCAGGGCTTTTTCTATATTGTCGATCGCAAGAAAGATATGATCTTGGTGTCGGGCTTTAACGTCTTCCCTAATGAGGTTGAAGAGGTTGTCGCCCTGCATCCCAAGGTGGTCGAAGTGGCTGCTGTGGGGGTGCCTCACGAGGTCAGCGGTGAGTTGGTGAAGGTATTTGTGGTTGCTAACGATAAATCTTTGACCGAAGAGCAGGTGATCAAGCACTGTCGTCATCATTTGACGGGATATAAAATTCCTAAGCTGGTAGAATTTAGGGATGAGCTACCTAAGAGTAATGTGGGTAAGATCCTGCGCCGCGAGTTACGCGACGAAGCAAAATCCGCGTAAGTTATTAGGTAATACCCCGCGTAGGGTGACTCAAAGCCGGCATTATGCCGGCTTTTGTGTTCACCGAGACACCGCATTGGAGATGAGATTTGACGTTTCAATATGTAGAGGATGATGCCAGCCTAAGTGAGCTGGTGGCCAAGTATCGTCAGGCCAAGGTCCTGATGCTAGATACCGAATTTGTACGGACCCGTACCTATTATGCCAAGCTCGGGCTGATCCAAGTATATGATGGGCAAACCCTGGCTTTGATCGATCCGGTAGCAGTTAGCGATCTCTCTGCATTTTGGGCCCTGCTTGAGCGAGACGATATGGTGACCGTTTTGCACTCATGCAGCGAAGATCTCGAGGTGCTGGCCCGTTATGGGCGTTGTCAGCCTAAGCGCTTATTTGATAGTCAGATTGCTGCGGCGCTGTGCGGCTTTGGCCATGGCATGGGCTATGCCAAATTGGTGGAGCACTGCCTGGGTGTGCAGCTGGATAAAGGCGAGTCGCGCACCGACTGGATGAAGCGTCCGCTGAGTGATGCCCAGCTACATTATGCGGCCAATGATGTGGATTACCTGTATCAGCTCTATCCTCAGCTGTTAGAAAAACTCGAGCAGAGCGGCCGTCTCGAATGGCTATTTGAGGAGGGCGAGCGCATGACGCAGGGGCGTTTGGATAGCCCAGATGGTGACAGCGCCTACCTTAAGGTGAAAAATGCCTTCCAGTTAACGCCAAAGCAACTGGCTTACCTTAAGGTACTTGCCAAGTGGCGCCTGCAAAAGGCCCTCGACAGAGACTTAGCCCTGGGCTTTGTGATTAAAGATCATGCCTTGCTGGCACTGGCAAAGAAACAGCCAAAGAGTAGCGGCGAGATCTTTAGAATGACCGAGCTGACCGAGCAGGAAAAACGTATGCACGCCAAGGCGATAGTTGCCGAGTTGGCAAAAGCGGATCTGGATAACCTGCCCGAAGCGATAGATGTGATTGCCCTTAAGCCTGGTTATAAATCGGCATTTAAGGCGGTTAAGAATGCGTTGACGCAAGTGGCTGAAAGCAATGAAGTACCAATGGAGCTGGTGGGGTCGAAGCGACACATTCATGAATATCTGCAATGGCGCTGGAATGACGGCCAGGGTGACCTACCGCTGGTGCTTCAGGGATGGCGCGGCGCATTGACACAAGACGTGCTCAGCCAAGTAGATTGCTAAACCAGTTAAGCTAAACCAGCTAAGCTAAACCAGCTAAGCTAAACAAAAAGCCCTCATTAAGAGGGCTTTTTACTGTGCGCTTAAGCGTGTAAGACCTACTTTTCTGGCAGGGTGACGTTTAACTCAAGCACCGACAGATTGTCATCGTTCTGATCTATCTGTACCGATACCTGATCGCTGTCTATCTGCACATACTTGCGGATCACCTCGATGATCTCCTGCTTCATTGCAGGAAAATAATCAGGCGCATCGCGCTCGCCACGCTGGTGGGCGACGATGATCTGCAATCTTTCCTTGGCGGTCACCGCAGTTGTTGGCTCTTTTTTCGCTCTGAAGTAATCGAGTAAAGACATAATTAGCTACCAAATATCCTTTTTAAGAATCCTTTTTTCTCTTCGGTGACAAAACGCATCTCAACGTCTTCACCCGTTAAACGTGCTACGGCATCACTGTAGGCCTTACCGGCGTCGCTTTCTTGGTCGATGATCACAGGTACACCTGAGTTAGAGGCTTTTAGCACGGCTTGAGACTCAGGTATCACCCCAAGTAACGGAATGGCCAGGATCTCTTCTACGTCGGCAACGCTAAGCATCTCACCAGTAGCGACACGGGTAGGGGAGTAGCGCGTCAGCAGTAGTAACTCCTTGACCGGCTCAAGTCCCTCTTCGGCGCGCTTAGACTTGCTCTGCAACATGCCTAAGATACGGTCAGAGTCGCGTACCGAGCTGACCTCCGGGTTGGTGGTGACAATTGCGGTATCGGCAAAGTAGAGCGCCATCATGGCGCCAGTTTCAATCCCTGCCGGTGAGTCGCAGATGATATATTCAAAGTCCTGCTTAAGATCTTCGAGTACCCGTCCAACGCCCTCTTTGGTCAGCGCGTCTTTGTCTCGGGTTTGGGAAGCGGGTAGCACAAAGAGGTTGCTGGTACGCTTATCTTTGATCAAAGCCTGATTCAGATTGGCTTCGCCGTTAATCACGTTAACAAAATCGTAGACGACGCGGCGCTCGCATCCCATGATGAGATCCAAGTTACGCAGACCGATATCGAAATCGACCACGACTGTCTTATGTCCCTCCAGCGCCAAACCTGTGGCGATGGCCGCACTCGAAGTGGTTTTGCCCACTCCACCTTTTCCTGAGGTGACAACAATAATTTGTGCCATGTTTGTTTCTGTCCTTTTCAATTTTTATAGCGATAGGGCTTCGACGGTAAGGCTGTCACCGTCTAACCGAATACAACCGCTTTTAATCGAGGCATGTGCCTGAAGATTCTCGGTTAACCAATATTGCCCTGCAATGGAGACAAGCTCTGCATCTAAGGTTTGGGCAATGATCACGGCATTCTTATCACCACTGGCACCCGCCATGGCCTTGCCTCTAAGACTACCGTATATGTGTATGCTGCCATCTGCAATCACTTCTGCGCCATTGCCCACAGCGCCGATGATGATGAGATCGCCATTTTTTGCGTAAACCTGCTGACCCGAGCGAATATTTTGCTTCACAATTTTAGTGGTTTTAGGCAATTGCGGCTGAGTCTGGCTCTGCTTGCCCGATTTGATCAGGGCTAAACCAAGGGCTTTGGCTTGGTTGGCAATGGCCGTAGGCGCGCCCGTAATGCCAACAATCACCAGTTGCCTGGAGATCAGCAGATCTTTAAGGCCCGCTAGGTTGTACTCGGGATTGGAAATGGCGCTGAGGTTGACCACCAAGGGAGCACCGATAAAAAACTGCGGTGCAATGGCCAGTTTGCCGTCGAGTTCGCTGGCGACTCGGTCGAGATCTGCATCATTAATATGCAGTACCGATAGCGTAAATGAAGAGCCTTTTAATTCGAGGCTAGGTTTCTGCATTCCTAAACTTGCTCTTGATAAAATTAACCGGCATACGCCGGTTAGATATTATTATAATCCTTGCGCACCATGTTATAGTGTGCGCAATTTGCTGGCAAGTTGAATAGACTGGAAATTTCACCCTATATGATCTGTGCTGTATATAAGAGTCGCATAAAAGCTGATTGCTATCTTTTTGTGGAAAAACGCAACGATTTCGAGCGCGTCCCTGAGCCGTTAATGAAAATGTTCGGCACCCCAGAATTGGTTATGATACTGCCTTTGAACAAGCGTTCGCAGTTGGCCCTTGCCGACATTGAGAAAGTAAAAGTTGAACTCGCCGACAAGGGGTATTATCTTCAATTACCACCACCGCCGGTTAACCTACTCGAAGAGTACAAAAAAGAGATAGGTTATAGCAGAGATTAGTCGCCTATAGGAAAGTGCATGTTTTTAAAGAATGTTTTGCTAAGTTCTATACTTGCAAGTGGTCTGATATTGTTCAGTCCTTTGCAGGCAGAAGAAGCGCCGCTCAGTTATGATGCCTATCTTTCTGAGTTAAAGCAGCAAGCAGTCGAGCAGGGTATATCCCAAAGCACCATAGACAAGGTCTTCGAGCAGATTAAGCTGTTTAAGAAGGCCGTCGTTAATCAGAGCGCGGACACGCCACCACAGAATTTAGATGCCTATCTGCCAAGTCGGGTAAGCGAAACGCTGGTCGAGCAGGCAAGAGGCCTGTATCGCGACAACAAAGCCTTATTCGATCGCCTCGGTAAAGAGTTTGAAGTTCAGCCTAGATTTGTACTGGCCTATTGGGGCATCACGTCGGCGTTCGATGCCAGCGATTATCCGGCGCTGACGGTGATCGCGTCGAACACTTATCATCAGGAGATGAGTGACGGTGATCAGATCTTTATTGCCGCACTTAAACTGATGGAGCGTGACGGTCTGAGTTTTGACGACCTAAAGAGCGACGCCTCAGGTTTGATGGGATACCCCCATTTTACGCCAGCGCAGCTCAAGCAATATGGTCGTGACGGCAATGGTGATGGCAAGGTGGATATCTGGCACGATCTTGCCGACGCCTTTGCTACCACTGCAAACTACCTTAAACAGTTGGGTTGGGATTATGATGGCACCTGGGGCCGTCAGGTCAGGGCGCCAGAAGCCTTACCGCAAGATCTGGTCGGGTTCGAGGTACACAAGGGCTTTGCCCAATGGCAAGTGCTTGGGGTAAGACGATTTGATGGCTCAGATTTGCCATCGAGAAAGGATATGCAAGTGTCGCTGATTATGCCCGACGGTGTGGGTGGACGCAGTTATCTGGTCTATGACAACTACCGAGTGCTCAGAAAGACTCAGGCATCCGATCGTCTCACGCTAGCTGTGACCTATCTGTCAGAAAGAATTAAATACCCTGAGATAAAATAGTGTCTCAGCGGCGCCTCAGTATCGTGGCGCCGAGCACCTTTGCCAAGCAATTGGCCATTGAAAGAATTGTTATCATGTCATTTTGGAAAGAGAAAACCCTCGCACAGATGGATGCCCGGGAGTGGGAATCGCTGTGCGATGGCTGCGGTAAGTGTTGCCTCAATAAGATCATCGATGATGAAACCGATGAGCTATATTACACCAACGCCGCTTGTAAGCTGCTCGATGATAAAGAGTGCCATTGTATGCACTACGAGCAGCGATTTAATTTTGTCCCCAGCTGCACTAAGGTCACCCTGGAAAATATTGCCGAGCTCACCTGGCTACCGGACAGCTGCGCCTATCGCCGCCTGTATCAGGGCCGGAATCTTCCCAGCTGGCACCCGCTGGTCACAGGTGACAAGCAGCAGATGCATCAGCTGGGGATGTCGACCCGCGACAAAGTAGTGAATGAGAACAAGGTCAGGTACCTTGAGGACCATATAGTTCTGTGGCCGCTCAAAGATTGCGACTAGTTTTTCACTCAACTAGTGAAAAGTGGTTTTAGTCTTCTTTGACTGCAATCACTTTGCTGTAGCGTTAGCCATTAATGTTACTTATTGCCTGCGGCAGGCTCTTCGTGCAGATACGCTTGTGAGATAGCTCTGCTACTGTGCCTGTTGGGCTTGATTGTTTGCTAAAGTATCTAACACCATAACTTCATGGTTATCTAACGCCTGCCGGCGGGGGATGTGCAAGCACGCTTTTGGCACGCCGAGGTTCCATATATGGACACCTCGATAGATTCAATAACTA
>NZ_JSFF01000012.1:0-145385 GCF_000773485.1 Shewanella sp. ECSMB14101
TCCCCGGAAAGCCGCGATGAACCTTTTTTTTAGCCTAAGTTTGTGGGCATCAGCCTTATGGATTTAACATTATATCTCTGGCGTAATAGCCTTGGTGCGATTAGCGTGCGACCGATAGGCTTTCGCCAGTGAATGCTATTTTGTTGACCAAGTGCTTATATTGGGCACTTATGACACTGTGTTAACGAGTTTGACCCTAGTTCAGCTATGCTCTTCACTCGTTGCCTTGCCTCATCAGCGCTAACCTTTAGTGCTAAATCGTCGCTGAGCGATCACATCTTTATACTAATTGGTTTAACCCGTGAACTTGCTCTGTTCTCGCTTGCTCTGCTTGAGCAGTACCGTTTTTCTTTTCTTCAGCCTTCAATCGTCTGGTCGCAGCGTGTTTCCATCGTTCAGCATGTCAGGCATTTAGCTCTTTAGACCGTTTCTCGATTAATCCATATTCCAATGGCAGACTCGCTTTATTCCCCAGCCTAAAAAACCGGATGTCTCTTTGCCGAGAGGCAATACTCGCGGCCATCAAAGGCCATAGGCACCACCAAAAGGCTATACGCACTACTAACCATGCTATGGCGCCTCGTGGACAAGGTGACCAGGCTTTGCCAGGGGTAATGACTCGCAGGTTACAGGCCTAGCCTTTACCCGCTTTGCCGTGCCGGACACTTCTTGGGAAGGGGGGCTTTAATTAGCGGCATTACTCATTGGGCGCCTGACTTGGAGGTGGCAGGCCTTAAGGGTCACCGACTTGCCTGTTGGCGATCCCGAGTGAGTTGTTTGGCGTTAGCTTACTAGAATTTGCTGTGGGGAATGAGCTTGTTGGTATTAGCTGTTTGAATTAGCCATATGGAGTGGGTGACTTAGCCCGTTAGAGCCGTTACTGGCGGTCATAGTTGCACTGCTGTGGTTAGCTTACTTCTCATCTTGGGTGATGCTGATGGTCATATGCCCAGGCTTATTGAGAGTCATCAAGATGATCATCAGTATAGCCATCAAGATGATCATCAACACAGCCATTAACATAGCCATCAACATAGTCGTGGCCAAGCCTGAATTTTAGGTTTCAACCTTGATATAGCATCACAGGAGTGAGGGCCAAAAGAGCGCGTTAGGTGAGGCATGACAGAGTCAGAGAGACCTGTTTTAGCACGGTGCTATGCATTTTTAGACAATAGTGTGCAAATTGTAGGAGAGGGAAGCTGGCTCTCGAATCTCTTTTAGGGATCAGTGTAAGACGTTTGGAAATCAAGGGCATTCACAGCAGAGTGTGGACGACTGGCAGAAAAGCCAGATTATGGATAAGCGAGCGGTTTGAAGAGGCGAGCAGACGGTGTTTAAGGCGCTAAGGTTGGCATTTTCCGGGCAACGACCTGTATTAAGTCGTCACCCGGCGCTGCGATTAATGATGAATAGGCTTATAGCTCGAATTCGGTATCGAGCAGCCTGATAAACCAATCAGGCAGCTTGTGCCAGTCACCATAGTTTGGTGAGGCATCGTGAATCTCTTCACCCGAATGCCAACGTATAGTGCCGTCTTCGGCTTGAGATACGTGCCAATAGAGCTGTTCCTTTTTGCCCAGCAGATAGTCTGTCAACTTGGCTGCAAAGGCTGGGCTATCGATCACCACGCCAAACTCAATATTAAGAAAGTCTGAGCGTGGGTCGAAATTTGACGAACCTATATAAGAGAGTTTGTCGTCAAATATAAATGTCTTATTGTGATAGTAGGTTGCACCATGATAGAGATGATCATCATTGATGGCGCTATCCTTAAATTCATACAGCTCTACCCCCATCTCCAATAACTGGGGACGATATTGCTCAAAGTAGGCAGGGACGAAAGCTGAGTCGTTCGATGCCGACGAGTTGGTGATGAGAGTCACCGCCGCATTATGTTGAGTCAGACTCTCAATAATTTTGAACTTAGTTTGAGTCGGCAGCAAATAAGGTGTTGAGATAACGGCTTTACTTGCATTGTTTACCGGTTCTTCCATCAGGCGTTCAACCCGAGTTCTAAAATAAGGCTTATTGTCTTTTACTTTCTCTAGCGAGTCGAAGACAGGCGTGACCTTGGCATCAATAAAGCTCATGGCAGGTAGTGAGGTTAGCGAGCTAGCAATCGCCTCAACGACTTGAGTCTCTTCTGCTTGAGCATGTTCCAATGCCTGATTAAATTGGTGGTAGCTGCCAGCTTCTTTGGTCTTAATCAGCATTGTAACTGGGGTCACCAGCTCACTGTTCCACAGTTGTTTGTAGTTAGCCATAAATGGCTGAATAATATCGCCTTTAAAGACTACATCTAAGTCGAAAAAGTTAGCGTCCTGGCTGTAACCAAAATAGTCATCACCGATATTGCGCCCGCCCAAGATCATCAACTGACCATCGACATTGAAATATTTTTCATGCAGTCGATTATCCAGCTGGCCCCTGTCGCGTTGAAAGTCGATGCTACGACCTAACCAGCCCGCCTTACGAGAATTGAAGTGGTTAAAGATGCGGATCTCCATCTGTTCATGATGGCCCAGTTCAGCCAGCCAGGTTTCATTGAACACCAGTAGATCATCTAAGACGATGCGAACCTTTACTCCCCTATCAGCCGCCTGCTTCAACTCGTTGAGTAGCGACAGACCTGAGAGATCCTTGTTCCAGGAAAAATAGGTGATATCGATACTGTGCTGTGCATGGCGAATCGCCTCTATGCGTCGCGCAAGCGCTTCACTTGCCTTAGGGATCAGATACACCTGTGCCTGATGGGGCTGAGACTGCCAATCAGACTCGAATGTGGGCTCCACCTCAGGGAAGGAGCTGGCGCATCCCGTGAGTACCAGGGCGCATAATGACAGCAAAAGTGTGCTTGCTGTGCGGTATAAAGATTTGTTTATCATCGGCTTTCTAGTCCTAATTCGGCTTTTAAGGCTAACTGGCGATTTGCCAGTCAGCCTTAAGGAAGGGGAGTTAAGGCTTACTTGTCGAAATAGCTCATGATTAGACCGAGCTGCTCTAGACCGGTTAGGCGGCCTTTTCTAAGCTCTGGATCTACGCCAACATTTTGTTGGGCATCCCAGTCGGTGATCGTTGAGATCTCACCGTCCTTATTGATGCTGAGCACATTGTCAGTCGCAGTATCATATTGATAGTCGGCGAATAGCTCGTCACTAAACCAGATACGTGACATCTTGTTCATCAGTAGCGTGTCTTTAACACTTGGCTTCACCTGGCTACCGGCCAAGTTGTAAGGCTTATTAAAGATGAACGGCAGCTCTGCACCCGTACATATTTTGCCTAAGCAGCTAGTTGATCTGAACATATCACCTGGGTGAATGGCTTCCCCTTCGTTATATACCGTCCAGCTATTGAAGCTTGGCTTATAGTCAAATTGATACAAGCTAGTGGCCACCTGTCCCTTGTCGCTGCTCTGCTTTGCCTTAATGCGAGCCGGGCCACTGAAGAGTAAGTCGTTAGTCAGCTGACCAAACTGTGCCATGTTTGCCACTGCACCCGAGAGTTGACTCTCGTTGTTAGGGGCGTAATCGGTTAATGCAAACAACTGGTTAGCCAACTCACCATTGCCCAGGCCAAAGAAGAATTTCACTATGGCCTCGTAGGCGCTGCCTGGCAGGATATCGCCAAGTTCTACCTGCGTAGCAACCTGCTCTGGTGTTAGCTGCATCAAACGCTGCTCCAGTTGGTCAAGGTTGTCTTGAGAAGCGAGCCAGGTTTGAATGGCCTGCGCCGATGGCTCTGTGTCCTCAGGGGCATTATTCATCTCTTTGATCAACTCAATGATCGTTGGGATCAACGAGGTTAGGCTCGGCAAAAAGCTGGTTGTTGCGCCATCGTTACTGTTAAAGCCAACCACAGTAGGTACTGTATATTCGGTTTGTGCCGGCTGAGTGGTGAGGTGGTGGCCGCTGATTTCAGGCTTCAAGAACCCCTTAGCACGATACTCTACGTAGGGCGCAAATGGCTTCAAATGATGCTGAGGTGTCATTTCGCTGTCTAGCTTACCGGCGAAACATAGGCCGCTGCCAACCAGGTCGTCAGTATCAATACAGTCGATGCCAGACCAGGCGCCAACTGTGTGTAACAGTCCAGTGGCTTTGGCTTGAACCTGCATCAGCTGCTCCAGAGTCAGCTCTGCCAACTCGGTATCATTTTGATGCAGCGCTTCGCTATATTGTGCTAGCTTCTGGCTAAATGTTTGAGCTTGACCATAGGATTTGTAATCAAATCCATAGGCGTTACTTTGCATAATGGCGCGTTGAAAGTAGGTGCCTGCAATGTTTTCTTGGGTCTGGCTTTGCTGCAAAATGCCCACAGACATAGCGCCCGCTTCCTGACCGATAAGTGTGACGTTATCAGGATCGCCGCCAAATAGGTCGATGTTTTCGTTCACCCACTGCAGTGCTCGCTTCTGATCGCCTAAGCCAAAGTTACCGCCTTCTGGCATTTTGGTACCATCAAGCCAGTAGCTACCTAGAATACCGAGACGATAGTTGATGGTCACAGCAATAAAAGGTTTGCCATCGAGTGCACCTTGGGCAACGACATTGTCAGCCTGAACCAGAGGATCTGCACCTGAGCCGACTTCAAAATCTCCGCCGTGAATGAAGACATAGACAGGTAGAGCAGCAGATGCATCGGTATCTTCAGGACGCCAGATGTTGAGGTTTAAGCAATCCTCTGACTGAGCCTGGATGGTGTCGCGGTTTTGCGGACAGGCGTTGCCGAACTCAGTGGCATCCGTCACTGTGTCTAGGGCATTGAGTTGACTGTGTTCAAATCGAGTAGCATTGGCATAAGGGATGCCTTTAAAGGCTTCAAGCTCAACCCGTGCAGCTTCGCCTTCGATATCGTCGACGACAACAGATTCTTTCATGGCAGTAAGGCTGTGATCGCCAATCTGTACAGTGATCTGCTGAGGTGGCAGCGGCTCGACAGCTGGCACTTCAGGAACTGGCTGGTTGCCACCTGATTTATCATCATCGCCACCACAAGCGGCTAACGATAGCGAAATAAGTACGGCTAAGGCTGAGCGTGAAAACATTGTCATTTTTGACTCCAAATATCTGCATAGGATGAGCAGTGGCTCATTTGATGGGGCTATAGTAGTACGCTTTATGACCAGGCAATAATCGTGTATGAAGGATTGAACCCTCTCTAATCTGATTGTGATAAGTACTAGCAGGTGAGAGGTTTACGCGACCTTGTCACTTAGCAAATCGCTGGTTCTTGTGGATCACGAGCGAAGCAGAGGGTTAGCTTCGCGAAAGCGGCAAAGTGTGGATAACAAATAAAAAAACGACTCAACCGGATAGATTGAGTCGTTGATAGTTTGTTGACTGTTTAGAATCGGTAGCCCAGGTTTAGGGTGAAGGCGCTTCTGGTTTCGCCTTTGTTGTATAGGGCGGTAAAGTTTAAGTTTTTACCAATCTGCTTGTTAAAACCGATTAAGTAGGCCCACTTATCTATATCGACACCTACGTTGTAGTTAAACTCCTGGCCGCCAATATCGATGCCTAAGGTGCCTTCCATGTTAGGCTTGAGACCTTGATATTCGGCGCCGACGAAGACCTGCGCGCGGTAGTCAAGGAACTGATAACCCAGCATAGGTTGAACGGTTAAGATGCCATCGCCCCATTTGCCTGTACCTTCCATACGTGTCTTACTATAGCTCGCGGTGACCGAGGCAAAGAACTCTTTGTAACCTATCGACAAGGTAGTACCCACGCCGACCAAGTCATATTCAAGATGCAGCGGGACGTTCAACTCACCAGGTGAGCAGATATCTACCCCTTGACTCTCGACAGCGGCACAAGCCAGCTTGCCACCGACGACGCCCAGTTTGTCTTCGAACACATCCTTCATCTTGCCTGTATAGTGGGCATCCACCACGGCATCAACATTCACCTTGCCGATATAGCCGAACACGTTCCAGAAGGGCAGAATGTTGATGTCAGCTCGTAATGAGTAGCTTTCAGCATTTACTGTACCGATTGAGCTTTCTGGATCGAAGAACTCATCTAGGTTAACGCCCATGATGTCAAAACTGTTGAAGCCGACATCCATATCCTGGTTGCGGTAGGCCACCGAGACACCGAATGGCAGCGGTACATCTATGCCGCGTTGACGTACGAAGTCACCCAAGATTGGGAAGAGTCTGTCCAGATCTACCTTCTCTTCGCGGATGCGGGGATCCGAGACTATTGACAGGAGATCCTGGTCCATGACCATTACACCCAGCACATCATCATAAAAGGCGACAGGCTCGAGTTTTGCCTCGTAGTTAACTGGCTTCTTACCTTTTTGCCCCTTGGCCTTAATGTTTTTCTCTTTCACGATGATCTTGCCATTAGGCAGAGTATCGAAGGCAATTTCCTGTGCATACTCGGTCACACGATAGTCGTCATACTCGAAAGACCGACCGTTGTTAGTGATCTCCATAGTGCTAGCCTTGCCGTCGAGCACAGTCAGTTTGACCTGCATAAAACGGAAGTAGGCAATATCTTGCGGCAAGCCATACTTAGAGTAGTTGAAGTGAATTTCAACATGGTCTGGGCCGATCTCATTGACGACTAATGAAGACTTGTCATAGCTCTCCATGTAATCTTTTAAGCGGTATTCCAGCTTAGTGATCTCTTCAATCTTAGTGATCACATCTTCATCGGCATCGAGCTTGCTTTGGTCATACTTGATGCGCAGATCTATGTTGCCGCGGTTGTCTGTGCTTTGTACTAAAAACACATCTGACTCATGCTTCTCGCCATCAATTTCAATTGTGCGTTTAACGTGCTCAACTTGCTGGTCGCCATAGCTTAGTGAGCTTAGGCCCAGTTTCAGTAGCTCATCGGTAATGCCGTAGCGCTCTAGCACAGATTCTTCTGCACTTTTTACTGCAGCTGGTGCTCCTTGCAGTGCATCGTCACCTGCATAGGCTAAGTTGCCAAAAGATAAGGCTAGCGCCAAAGGAATCGCTTTAAGCATGGCTACTTTACCCGAAGTCATTTTGATAGTGCGAAATTGAAGCTTTTGCATGTAGGTTACCCTTTCCGTTTGCCTAGTCTTTGTTTACTGGCCGAATCCTGAATCTGGATTCACTGTTTATTGTTGAAGCGTTGCGAAACTGCCTGACACCTGATTTGAGGTAGTCATTCGGTTTCGCTTTCTTCATTCGATGAGGGTATTTTATGAGCAGGTGTGACAATTAAGTAATCGCCTATGAAGGATGAAACCCTTCAATTGCAGTAGGATGGTAAAATCGGTTATTCTCTATCTAGTTTATTGTTTTTAAATGACTTTTATGTGTGGTAGGGTTCGTTAAGTGTTAACGGGGAGCGATGTTTTACTCTGTGTAGGGCTTTAAACAGACCCATTGCGAGTTATTTTTTTTGTTAAAAGTGAAAAAATATTTTGGGTTGTCGCCCGAATAAGGCTGCAACCCAAAATAGTAAATAGATTCACAGTGGTCTAAGCCGAGTTGGCGGCGTCCTACAATGGCTCCGCCTTAAATAAGCGAATGTAAAACCGGGCCACAGTTAAAGAAAGCAACATGATGATCAGCATTAGCAGTGGTGTGATGATCTCGTATTTTGGGATGCCATGTAGCGCATTCATGGTCATGATCAGTAGCATGTTACCGCCCAGGATTCGAATGACAACATGGGATGGCTTATTGAAAACAGTGAAAATCAATAGCGTGTTCAAGCTATAGAAGGCCACAAGCTGCCACAATTCAGTGATGTTGGTTAACACTAAACAATACTCGACCAGAAACAGTGGCCCCCAGGCGAGACACGCCAACTTGGCCTGCCTTACTAGACTCACAGGCATATGTACACTGGCGTTAGCCAAGGCCGCGCCCAGAAGCGGAAAAATGGGACCACCCGGTATGGCAAAGTAGATCCATAGGGCGAAGCAGGTTAACGAGCTGGCGACCGCAGTGATGGCGTTGGTTAAACGCTGTCGCTGCAACCTACGCTTTGCTCCTACTCCTGCAACAGCTCTTTCTTCTGCGGCATCAATCTTGGCATCGACTTTAGCATCGAGCCTGCTATCGCGCTTCGTCCAGTGCTGAATCAACTCGGCGTCTTTTGACTGTTCATTGGTGATGGTCGCATTAAGTAGCCTGAGCTCATGACCAAGTTGGGTGAGGCCATTGTCGAGATTGTTGGGTTCCATCTCATGTTGTATCCCTTTAGCGAGCTTCAGTAGGTGCGCCTGTATGCCATCGCAAGCCAGGGCAACGCTCTGCCACTTGGCTTTTTCATAGCGCAACCGGTAGGTGCTGGCCAAAGGAAGTGCCAACAGTTCCATTAGCTTATCGATATGTTGCTGATTGGCAAAGAGATCAGATTTAGCATCTAGTATGTGCTTATCCGTCTTAGCTTCAACCAGAGCTTTTCTGGCTAAGGTAAACTGTTTAGTCACTGTCTTAAGGGTATCGAAAAACAGTGACTCTGTTGTGACAGGCCATATAAAGCGATAGACAGCAGAGTACACCACCACACCTAGCATGGTTTCTTGAATTCTTAAGATCGCGATATCAAATGAGGCGGTACCATTGGTGCCGCCAAGCATGGCGATAATAGCAAAGGCAGTAAATGCCATGGTGAAGGCATAACCGTTGCGCTTATGGCTGCTAAAGAAGACACACACACCTAAAAATAGGTGGAAACATGCGATGAACATCATGCGGTCCTGGCTAAACAGGCTGATCAGCACTAGCGCAAAGAAGATACCTGTGAGGGTACCCACGATGCGCAGCTTGCCCTGCAATATGCCGTGACCGAAGGATTCATTAGCTGAAATCGCAATCACTGTGATGGCAGCCCAATAGGGTTTGTCCCATTGAAAAAATAGCGCCAATGCTATGGTGAGTCCGACAGCGAGTGAGATCTTAATCGCTTCTTTTAATGATGAACTGAGCATGTGAGTCTCACTTTAGTGCTTCAGAATTTTAACCGATGCCGTCATGCCTATTCTTAGTTGCATATCTTCAGGCAGATGATCGAGTTTAATTTTTACTGGAATACGCTGAGCCAGACGTATCCATTGAAAGCTAGGGTTAACATTGGGGAGCAGGGCATTGCCTGTACTGCCGTCAGATTTGGCAATACCATAGCCAATACTCTGAACCTGACCCTTAAGCATTGCATGGTCGCGCATCATCAGGTTGACCTGTGCCTTATCCTGGACATCGACATCCATAAGATCAGTCTCTTTGAAGAAGCCTTCAATCCAAAAACTTGAGGCGTCGATCAAGGCAACCACAGGGTTGTTGGCAATCACTTGAGAGCCGACTCGGTAGTTGAGGTTGGTGATATAACCGTCCGTTGGGGCCGTTACCTTGGTGTACAGCAGGTTTAATCTGGCTTCCTCGACCTGTGCTTTGGCCATCAATAGGTTGGCCTCTGCCGTATCAATGGCATTTTGCAGGTTATTAAGGGTTAATTCTGATTGTGCACCTGGGGTCAGTTTTTCAAGGTTCACCGCGCGATGGGCCTCGTTTTTTGCCTTATCCACTAGTGTGGCCGCCTGTTTCTCATTGGCGATCGCCTTATTCAGGCTGGCCTGGTAAATACTTGGATCGATTTCAAACAAGAGATCACCGCGTTTAACTTGTGAGTTGTCTTCGATCTGCATATTGATGATCTGGCCAGTGACTCTTGGCGTGATTTGAATAATATGGGCACGCACCTGGCCATCTCTGGTCCAAGGGTTTTCAAGGTAAGTCTGATACTGGCTGTATAGGGTCGCAATGGCCGCTATAGCGATTATCGCCGTGATAAAATATTTTCTTAACATCTTGTTACCTAATTAGAAAATTGAAATAAACTGACTAATCACACCAACGAAGATGATGGTGATTGAGAGCTCTGCTATAGCTGGTACTGCAATATACCTGTGCCAGCCAAGTCGGGTTCCGATAGCGGTAACCATGGCCGCGAGAAGGTAAGCCAGTATTCCAACAAGCAATAAGGGGGGGAAATAGACATCACCTAATGCTATTTCATGGGGCATGATGTTCATCTGTATTTAACCTTATGTATGTGAAAATGGCGCATCTCGAGGTTTGATGGCACCGTATTTTTGATAGGGTAGCGATGTTAGTGGCTTGGCAAATAAAGTCACAATCACATATGACGGATCAAACCCATCAAAACAGATAAACAAACACTTACGAATATGCTAGTTTAGGGCTTCAACATATCCTTTCGAATGGCTGGCGAATTAGTGCGGCATGTAAGATTTTTCAGGGAGTGGAATAATGAACTTTAGCTTAGAACAACTGCTTGCTTTTGTTACTGTTTATGATCTTAAGTCTTTCAGTAAGGCAGCCGTCAAGCTAGATAAGCATCGCACGACGATTGGCCAGGTGATCACTAACTTAGAAGATCAGTTGGCTATCACCTTGTTTGAGCGTATTGGCCGCTCTGTTGAGCCTACTCAAGATGCCGATTTACTCTATCACTATGCTAAGCAAGCCATAGAACAAACCCGTACCTTCGATCGCGTCGCGTTAAGTCTGTCTTATGGCACGTTAGAGTCGGTGACCATTGCCTACCCGAGTTTTATTCCCCAGCATGTGCTCACTGTGATACGTCATGCACTAATAGAAGAATTTCCCTATATGAGGGTTAATCTATTGGTGCGTTCGAAAGCCGAAATTAAGAAGGGGATTCAAGACGGGTCTATTCATTTTGGCCTGGTCAACGTGTTCGAAAGTAAGGTGATAAGTAGTATCGATTCGGTGTTAATGCGCAGCATCGCCTTTGTGCCTTTTACCAGCGAAAATAGTGAGCTGGCGCGAATGCCGTCGAATGAAACTTACACCGCAATGAAATCGACCCGCCAATTTGTACTCAAATCTATGCTTGACGATGATATGGAAAGTCGGGTGATCCTCTCCTCTCAGTATGAAGTGGTGGACCAGCAGACACTTATTATCAGAATGGTACAAGAGGGATTGGGCTGGGCATTGCTGCCACGAACCATAGTCCAATCTGAATATTATTCAGACGATATTGTTGAGATTGAGCTCGATCAGCTTAAAGAAGCCGTCCATGTCCCCGTGTCACTCTGGTGTCAGCATTCAAAGCAGGTGATGATCGTTAAGAAAGTCATTTACAAGAGTATTATGGATTACCTTAAGGTGCTCGATTCACCAAGTTAACAATACATTGGTTGGCCTCTGCAACGTCAGAGGCCTATCCTCATACCTTACTTTTTCTAAAGTAATTCAAACTCTTACCTATTCTTCTAGCATGACTTAAGTCATGTGTCGGCTTTTATGAAGGGTTTCATCCTTCATAGACGATTATCTAAGTTTCATTGTCGCGCATAAAATTCATCTGAAATCGAGGTCTATACGCTTAGCTTTTGCACCACTTGAGTGGTTCGCAAAAGGGGAGAGCGATGGCCACGATAAATAGAATTTAACTAGACATGACTGAACACCTAGGCATGCCTATAACATTCAAGTGGTCAGGCGATGGAAACACTACAAAATATTTTCAATTTTTCTCCTTACTTCCCCATTTTGATCACTTTGGTCTTGGGGTTCTTGGTCGGAAAGATCTCGGTAGGGCGTTTTAGCTTAGGCAGCATAGTGGGCACCTTATTGGTGGGCATGCTGGTTGGTTTAAATGGTGTCGAAATCACGCCAAGCGTTAGGTGGGTATTCTTTGGCTTTTTCATGTATGTGGTGGGCTACCAAGGGGGCTATCACCTTATTAGCACACTGAAATTGCGCAAGAAGTCTATACTTCTAGCGAGTGTATTGATGAGTCTCGTTGCCGTGTCGACCCTTGCTATTGCTAGCTGGCTATTCGAGCTGGATCTCTATATGGCAATTGGCATGACGGCTGGCAGCTTTGTTCATCCTGAAATCATTAGTGCCGCCATTGACGCTATTGGTGATTTTTCTGGCGTGAGTGAAGCCGCTAAAAATCTGGCCCAAAGTGAAATTATCTTAGGCTATATGCTCACGGTTATTTTTGGTGTGCTAGGCCCGGTGATCATGATGTCTTGGTTTTTCCCCAAGGTTATGCCAAAGGTGATGGGGTTTCAGACGGAGAGCAGCGATCTGCTCGATGCCACCCCGTCGGCCATGCGTAAGCCTATCAACAGCGCGCATAGCATAGTCAGGCGTGTTTTTGAGGTGAACCAGGAGAGCACTGTGGTGGGTAAGACCCTGCAGCAGCTGACGGCACCATCTATCGATATTATTTTTGAGCTATCACGTGCCAGCAATAGTGACCAGGGGCTTAAGGATGGGGATCCAATCGCGATAGGCGATATCATCACCATTACCGGTCGCCACAATGCCCTGTTTTACTTCGACGATAATTTGTTAGGAACAGAGCTTCCCTGTGATAGCCAGACCAATGTTAGCGAAGAGAGCTATCTGATGCAGGTCAACACGCCTGAACTCGTGGGTCTGTCATTGCAGCAGGTAAAAACCGCTTTAAATCAGAGTACACACAGAGGTGTTTGTATCACCGAGTTACTTCGAGATGAGCAGGCACTGGAGATCACTCCCGATTTAGTGGTGAAACGCCATGACATATTGCAGATCACCGGCAGTTCTTGCGATGTGCAGTTGGTTAAAAATGACTTTAGTCAGCGCTCGCCAAACAGCGGTGTGAATCAGGCCTTATTTGGCGCTGGTTTGGTACTGGCTTATATGATCAGCATGTGGCACCTCAATATAGGCGGTATTTACCTCTATTTCAGTATGGGTCTGAGCAGCTTGGTTTCTGGCATTGCGGTGGGCTGGGCGTGTCACAAAATCAACCCGCTAGATATGCTGCCTGTAGATACCAGTAATGCTGTACGCAACGTGTCACTGCTGGTGTTTACCGCGATCACGGGTTTGTATTTTGGCCCGAAGATGCTTTATGCCATGAATGCCAGTGGAATTAAGGTCGCCTTAGTTGGTAGTGCTGTGGTGCTGATATCACAGTTGCTTTCATTTGCTATCGCTTATCGGATTTTCAGGATTAAGAGTCCGAGCGACTTAATCGGCTGCGTCAGTGGTAGTCAGCATTCAGGTCTCGGCATGCCTGCAATTTATAAGCAGGATGGATTTAAAAGCACCATTCATGCCTTGGCGGTTTCATATATTACATCAAGCTTCTTGATGTTGATTGTCGTCTCAATGGTTTTAAATTTGATGTGACCTGAGTGTCACATCAAATCGTTAGACTCATTAGCTAATTTTATTTTTAAAACAGATTTACAGGTGATTAAGCAATGATTAAAAAAACTCTCTTGTGCGCCTTGCTCATGGCTTCATCACAGGCCCTTGCAGATGCTTCTGATTTTTTCGATGAGCAAGATGGCCAGTTAGATCTGGGTCATTATTTAGCTGAAAATGCCTACGGTTTCCTGCCGATCCCCATGTTAATCACCGAACCCGCTGTCGGTGTGGGTGGTGGCTTGGTGGGCCTGTTTCTGCATGAAACCGAAGAGGAAAAAGTTCGTCGTATGCAAAAGGCCCGTGAATCTATCGACGGTGGTGCCCAGCTTATGCCTGCGGCCATGACTTTAGTGGGTGCGGCGGGTACCGAAAATGGTACCTGGCTTGCGTTTGCCGGTCATCGTCATTCCTGGCTGCAAGATACTATTCGGTATACGGGTATTGCCGGTGTCGCCAATGCGAACCTGGATATCTACTCTCGCCTGGGTGGCCTGTTGCCCCCCGAGCATGCGATTCAATTTGATACTGAGACCCAAGCCGTGTTTGCCTTGCAAAAGGCGCAGTTTAGGGTGGCCAAAACACCCTTGATGTTAGGGGTTAAACAGATCTGGAGCCAGTCGAGCATTTCCTCTTCTGATGCTTTAGTGGATTGGATTCTAAAAAATCGCTTAGGTGATAGCAGTACAACTTCGGGTCTGGGACTTGTAGCCGAGTATGATACTCGCGACAATATGTTCTTCCCCAAAAAGGGTTTCACCGTATCGAGTGAATATATGGTGTTCGATGAGGCTATCGGCTCTGACATTAATTACCAAACCTTGAATGTTAGTGGTGAGGTTTACGTGCCGATCACTGAGCATTGGACCTTCGCCGCCGCGGCCAGCTATGACGCCATCTATGGTGATGACAACGAGCTGACACCAACAGCGAAACCCTTTGTGAACCTACGTGGTGTGTCGGCGTTTCGTTACCAAGGCGATCAGGTCGCCACTGTGCAGTCTCAGTTGATGTATCACTTTGACCACAGATGGACGGTCTCTGGCTTCTACGGTTATGGCCAAACGGCTAATGACAGCAATTATGAAAACCAAGACTCGGTAAATGCCTATGGCGTGGGTTTCCGTTATCAGATTGCCCGTCGTTATGGTATCCACATGGGTGTCGATTTGGCGAGAAGCGGCGACGACAACGCTATCTACTTCCAAGTGGGATCAGGCTTCTAAGCTTTCCCGACAAAGTGGCCAGGGTAAGCAGCAGGGCGGTGATCACTAACGAGCCGCCCAATTGCCCGGTTAGGCTCACTAACGCGAGTCCCAAGGCGATTAGCAGATAGTAGAGCAGGCCAAACAGGGCTCCTGCGGTGCCAGCCTGGTCGTGATAGTCGACTAAGGCTTGGCTAAGCAGGTTAGGAATTGCGATGCCAAAGGCGGCCACTATGATGGCCATGGGCAACAAAAAGCCCAGGTGCGTCTCGGTGAAATACACCCCAATGGCACCAGTAAGGGCCAGCAGGCAAGCCAGTTGCAGCAAGCGCTGTGACATCATGCCTCGCTGTAATAGGCCTTTGTTGACGGCACTGCCAATCAGCGTACCTAGCGCCAACACCACGCCGCTATAACCAAATGCCTGCATACTCAGCGCTAGGCGCTGAAACAGGAAGGGCCCCTGCAGGTAGTAGCTAAACAGCAATACATTAAAACCCGCCACCAATGTCGCATAGTGCCAAATATGGCCATCTTTAACCATACGCTTGCTCAGTGACCAGATTGACCCGGGCAGCTGCCCAGCCGGGCGCGTCTCAGGCAGGCGTTGCAGGCAGATACCAAAAAGCAGCACGGCCAAGAGGCACAGGGTGAGAAATATCGCCCGGTATCCGCCCAAGTCAGCCAGCAAGCCACCAACGGACATGCCGATGACTGGGCCAATGGCAATCCCTATCCCCATGTAAGCGAACACCTTAGCCAGGGCGATGCCGTCGAAACTGTCTCTGAGCATGGTCTGAGTGACCACAGAACCCACGGCCGCGCCGAAGGCGCTGAGGGCTCGCATTGTCAGTAGCCAGTCAAAGCTGGGCACCCAAAGTGCGGCAAACGCCGCGATACCATAGAGCAACAGGCCGAGTAACAGAGCGGTACGCCTGCCCAGATGGTCACACAATATGCCCCAACACACCACGCCTAGGGCGAAGGCCAGGAAATAGATAGACAGGGTCTGGCCCGCCATGGCCTGTGGCACCTCAAAACCTGCGGCAATGTGAGGCAGCGCCGGGCTGTAGAGGGTTTCCACTATCTGGGGAAACATCATCAGGATCACCATCAAGGGGATCGAAGGAGTCGCTTTCATGGTTAATGATTCGCCGTTGTCAAAAGAGTGTGCAGTCTAACGGCCTTTGCTATAGTC
This sequence comes from Shewanella sp. ECSMB14101, assembly GCF_000773485.1. Lineage (NCBI taxonomy): Bacteria > Pseudomonadati > Pseudomonadota > Gammaproteobacteria > Alteromonadales > Shewanellaceae > Shewanella > Shewanella sp. ECSMB14101. The sequence goes on from NZ_JSFF01000012.1 coordinate 15,602, forward strand.
CAAATAATATGATTGAGACAAAAAATATCGAAATAAGGACTTATGGCATTTATCGATGAGTCGAGCCTAATAAACCTTGAAGCGCTGGAAGCCGAGGTGGTGGGTATCGCCGCCCGTCTCGGTCAGCACGATTCAGGCATGCATAGCCACACCAAGGCGCAGCTGCTCTATGCTCCTCAGGGGTGTATGACCATCACGCTGGAGAGCCTTCATTGTGTATTGCCGCCCACCCGTGCCGCCTGGATCCCGCCTGAGTGCCGCCACAGTGTGGTGATGGAACGTGTGGTCGATTACCGCTCTGTCTACTTTGCCCCACACCTGACCCAGACTATTGCTAATCGTATTCAAATTCTTGAGGTGACCCCCTTGTTAAAGGCGCTGGTGGAGCGCATGGCCTTTTGGCCCTGGGACAAACCGGCGGCAGCTATGGTGAACACCTATCAGCTATTCTTCGAGGAGTTGGCACAGGCCAAGGAGAGTTACCAGGCGTTACCTTTGCCAAGCGATAGACGCCTGCAAGCCTGGCTGGCAGATTTGCAGCGTGCCCCTTGTGATGTGCCGACCCTCAAGGAGCTGGGGCAGCAGTTAGGCGCTAGTAGCAAGACCATAAGTCGCATTTTTACCCGGCAGACGGGCATGGCGTATCAGAGCTGGCGCCAGCAGTGGCGGTTACAACAGGCAATCGCCTTGCTGGCCACCGACCATCAGGTCAATGATGTCGCCTATCGTCTGGGCTTCTCCAGTGACAGCGCCTTTATCGCCTTTTTCAAGCAGCATACCGGGGCAACGCCGCTGCAGTATTTGCAGCCAAAATACTGAGGGGTTGGCCACTAGAAATGACAATATTTCAATATCTTAGATTTTAGTTTCTGGTTGAGACGGTTATCTAGCGGAACGATTTAACACCATGGCCGCATGGTTAACCTATCGCCTGCCCGGCGAGGGATGTGCTGGATTTTAGCTATTGAGCTTCTGGCTCATACGGTTGTTTAGCTGAGTTATTTGACACCATGGCTTAGTGGTCAATCTATTGCCTGCGGCAGGTGCAGCTGGGGAGCCATAGGCATCTTTTTGTTAGCATTTACCTGAACAGGAGTTTAGTGATGGTGTTTGCTTCCGTAACTGGATGGTTAATCTATCGCCTGCCCGGCGAGGGATGTGCAAGCACTCTTTTGGCCCGCCACAAGCACATCCATGTGGGCTTCACGGCGGCGTCCATGCCGCCGAGAGCCAAAAGCGTGCTTACACCCCTATCTAAACGTCTCTTCGATTAAACGTTACCTGTTGCCGTTCAAGGTGGTGGCTTCTTTCGCTTTGGAGAATGCGAGGAAGTCTTAGCCCTCTTATGAAATAAGCAAAATTTCGCTGTATTTTGGCGGAGGTTACTTTTGTATTGAAAAGAACTGCATGCATTGATATAAAATTCAAGGCGTTACATTTAGTATAGCGGAATGCATTAGGTACTATCGATTCGCCTATTCGGCAATCTCGCTAACATGTATCATAAAACAAGGAAGTATCTTAAATGCAGGAAGGCCATTCAGTATATTTAAACTTTTTTATTAGTTGGTTTCCTATTCTATTAGTATTAATAGTTTGGCTAATCCCTTTGATTGTTATTGGAAAATCAAAAAGAGTAGGAAGGAAAGAAAAAGCCATTTGGTTATTTGCCACATTTTTTGTTAGTTGGGCCAGCTTTATGCTCTATTTAATTATTGCCCCAGTAATGCAAAACGACGACTGACATGTCTGATAACAAACTGATGAAGTCATGTGCCATGCACTTTTTCTAAGAGAAGTTTGCACATGGGCACATTGCAGGGGTGAGGTTACAGCGAAGGTAAGGTCTTCAAACATATGTCATAAATTCAAAATGATCCAAAAAGTTAAGCCTCTCAGCCTTATAAACAAAGCCAAATCGAAGAGACGTTAGATACTGGTGTAAACACGGCTGCGGCCTTCGCCAGCATGGATGCTGGCGTAGAGCCCACAGGGAGGTGCTTGCGGCGTGTCGCAGAAGTGTTTGCACATAAAGCCTGCGGCAGGCAATGGGTAGCGATGAAGGTGCGAGCTTCAACCTGACTCAATAAATGTCGAATACGTTCCGCTTAACCCCACTTCAGGCGATAAGTAGCGATGAAGGTACGACCTTCAATTCCCGCTCAGATGGCGACGTTCCTGAGGGCAAAATTCTCACGGGCACCCCAACTAAGCGGGAACCCCTACCGAAAGGGGATCAATGCCCGATAGCATTCAGATGCTGTATCAAATAGATCCTCATCTCGGTTGGCGTCTGGCTGACCCAGAACCCTCCAACAAAGGCGATAAGCGGGATCATAAACAGCAGCAGTAACAGCATTATGGTCAGGCCGCGGCCCGACAGCGTAACGCCATTGCGGGTGCTTAGCTGCAATGCCTGTTTCTTGGGACAGGCGGAGACGCAGCGCATACAGGCCTGGCATTCGTCCGAGCGCACCGTGTGTATCTCATGCACCTTAATGTTGGCTGGGCAGGCGCGGGTGCATTTGTCGCAGTTCATCCCCTTGGCCTCTATAAGGCAGTGTTGGGTGCTGCGGCGGATCTTAAAGGGGCTTAAGAAGCTGGTTAGGCCGAGCAGGGCGCCATAGGGACAGATATAACGGCAAAAGCCCTGACGACGCCAGGCTGCCAGCAGTAAAATCACACCGAAACAGGCCAGAGTGATAAGGCCTGGGGTGATAAAGAAGAGTGCCATCTTAAGATCGGCAATCTTGTGATAGTTCCCCTCCAGGTAGTGAGGAATACTCTGTGTCGGCATGCCGAGCACGATATAGAGCAGGCCGCCAAGCAGCAGATATTTGAGCATGCGCAGCGGCCAGTCGAGCCAGGTGGGCGGCAATAGTTCACGCTTGATGAAACGTTTTCTTAGTTTATACAGGTACTCTCCGGCGAGTCCTAACGGGCAGGCCCAGCCGCAAAAAGCGCGTTTACATAGCACACCTGTGAGTATCACGACCGTCAGCATCACGGCTGCGGCTGGGTGGTTTTGATCCCATATGCCAAGGCTGATGATCGCCTTGAGTTCAATAGCGCCTGCTATGGGCAGAAAGGCGTCGCCCACGTCGGGTCGCATCAGGTAGGGAGTGATGCCAAGCTTTAGCATCACGGCGTTGGCGGTAAATTGAATGCCAACCAACAGCATGGAAAGCGCCAACAGGTGCTGCACCATCTGGCGGGTCTCATTAATTCGGGTCTCGCCTTTGGTCAGTGCAGGCCGAAACCGATAGGCAAGGGCTAACAGGCCGGCAGCGATTGCCAAGGCGATAAACAGAGGCCAATAGAGGGTTGATAGCGCGGCGCCCAGTAAGGCTGCACCGCTGATGACAGCGCCCCAGCGTTTGCCGCTCCAGTAGAGCAGACTGCAGGTATAGAGAAGGGCCAAGGTTAACGTCAGAGATTCAATAAAGCTCATAGCCAAAAGCCAGTAAAAGTTGCGATAACCATGAGAGTCTGGGTCGGGCTAAAGAGTTCTGACAAGCTGTCACATGTGTGCGCTGCTTCGCTAAAAAACGTTAACTTTGTTGGATTTAGGTGATCTTTGTCGCGACGGGACGAGGATAGTAAAAGCCCTAACCAAGGTTAGGGCTATCAATGATTACTGGTTGCCTTCCATCGATTGGATAAAGCGGTTGGACTCGGCAATCGATTTGTTCATCTCTTTGATCAGGCTTGAGATATCAGTTTGTAGGCTGGCAAACTCGCCCTTGATGGCGCCTATGGCCTGGGCGTTGAGGTTATGCTTGAGATAGAGCATGTTGTCTTTCATAGCCGTCAGGATAGGTGGCATCTTGCTTTCGGCGCGGCGCATGGTGCGGATCAATTGCTCGTAAGAGCGGCGGGTGTCACGCAGCTTGGTTTCGCTGTTGCGGCGCAGACTGGCCTTGCTGATCTCACCGATTTCTGCCTGCCATTCGTCAAACAATGCCTCGGCAACATCTTCGACCTTGTCGATACGGCTGCTGACTTCGTCGGCGGCTTCCTGGGAAGACTCATACTCGTCTCTTGCCTTCTCGTAGGCGCTCTGTAGATCGCCACCATCGTGGTTCAGCAGTGCCTGCATCTCTTCCAGCGCCGAGCTAAACTGCTGCTGAGCCTCTTCCTGGGATTCTTTGGCATCATTTACGCGATCCACCATGATGTCGCGCTTATGGTAGCCCACCTTTTCCATGGCGCCATAGTAGGCGCTCTGGCAACCGCTAAGCATGATGATGGCGCCGAGGGCCGTTGCTGATAGTAGATTTCTCATCCTGACATTTCCTTTAATAGGGTTAATCGGCCTTAAATTTCGCGGCGTCTATAATGCTCCACAGGTGAGCAATACCGCCTATGATGGCTGGGACGATCAACCACCACAGGGCATAGCCCACTATGGTCACGACACAAAACAGGAGTGCCGCCAGGATGCGTCCTTGTACTAATTGGCCCAGGCCTGGGAAAAAGAAACTTGCGATGGCGGCAATCACATTGCCTGCCGAACCTTGTTGGGACATCAATTTCTTCCTTACACTTGTATCTAGTGTCTTTAAACTTGTAATCTTATTGTACCAAGATACGCAGTTAACCCTACTTGAATCAAGAGAATAACGTGATAAATAGAATAGATGTGAGCTTGCTTTGTTCGATAGTGCTGGGTATCTGGCAATTCATGATACATCTAAAACAGCGTGTCGCGGAAGATCAGATAAATATGCGGGCGGGCCACCTGGCCTATGTCACGCTGTTGTCTCTGGTGCCCATGGTGGCGGTGACCATGTCTATGTTGTCGGCGTTTCCTGTCTTCAAAGGAATTCGGGTCCATATCGAGACCTTTATCTACGAAAATTTTATCCCCTCTGCCGGCGACAGCGTGCAGATGTATATCAATGAGTTTGTCGCTAACGCCTCTAAGGGCACGGCCGTGGGTATCGGTGCACTGGTGGTGGTGGCGATTCTGTTGATCTCCAATATCGACAAGTCCCTCAATGGCATCTGGCGCACCACGGAGCAGCGCTCTTTTGTGGTCTCCTTCTCTATGTATTGGATGGTGTTGACCTTGGGGCCTGTGCTGATGGGGGCCAGCCTGGTGGCCACCTCCTATGTGGTCTCACTTAAGGTGTTTAATGGCACAGATCTCAGCGGTGTGGTGCCTATCTTGGTGGAGCGCCTGCCCATGTTCTTCTCGGTCGCCACCTTCCTATTGATCTACATGGTGGTACCCAATACCAAGGTGAAGTTCTTCCATGCACTGCTAGGTGCCATAGTGGCGGCCTTGTTATTTGAACTCGGCAAGAAGGGCTTCGCTCTGTATCTCACCGAGTTTCCAGCCTATGAGGCTATCTACGGCGCTCTGGCGACCATTCCTATCTTATTTGTCTGGGTTTATCTCTCCTGGCTCATCGTCCTGATCGGCGCCGAGATCACTGCCGCCATGCCAGAGTATCTGGATAAGCGCCTGATGGATTTGGTGAACAAGGAGCTGACAGATGAGTCTGACGATCACTTCGACGAGCAGAAAAGGTGAGTCCGGCGAAGTCACATCCGCTGATCCGTCAGGATTGGCTCGATGTTGGCGAGGGGCACCAGCTGTTTCTGGCGCAATATGGTGATCCTCAGGGGATCCCTGTGCTCTATCTTCACGGTGGACCGGGGGCGGGCTGCAATCCTCAAGAGCTTAAGCTGTTTATCGACCGGGGCTTTCATATCTATCTGCTGGATCAGCGTGCGGCGGGGCGCTCTAAGCCCTGCGGCGAAGTGGCCAATAATGATTTTCCCAGCCTGGTCAAAGATATCGAGCGTGTGCGTCACTGGGCCGGCGTCGAAGCCTGGTGTCTGCTCGGTGGTTCCTTTGGTGCGACCCTAGGCTACCTCTATAGCTGTGTCTATCCCCACCGGGTGCTGTCGCAGATCTATTGGGGCATGTTTATTCCCTCTGCCGAGGGGATGGAGTGGCTCTACGGACGAGGGGGCGCGGCGCAGATCTTCTCGACTCAATATCAGCAGTTTTCGGCTGGACAGGGGGAGTCGCTCCAGCAGCTATTTAACCATTTCGAGGAGGGCCTGAATCAGGTCGATGCCGAGGTTCGCCGCGCCTTTGTGCGTCGCTGGTTGAGCTGGGAACTGTCGCTGGCGATACCTGGCTTAGAGTTGAGTGAGGCCTTGGTAGAGCAGGGCAGTGTACTGGCCCGCCTGGAGCTACATTTTGCCCGCCACGACTATTTTGGCGGGTATCAGTTGATGAAACGGGTCGGCGCCGACCTGATCTGTCCGACCATCATTTTGCAGGGGGAACTTGACTGGGTTTGCCCTCAGCGTCTGGTGGATGAATATTTACAGGCCTATGGCCCTAAATTATTAAGGTCTCGCCTGGTGAAAGGGGGTTATCATACTCTGGCCGACACGCGCATGTGCCAGGCGGTTGCCGAGGCGGTGACACAGATGGGGCGTTATCTGGCGAGTGGCCGTTCGTAAGGGAAGTATGTCGATACAGCTAGCTAATCACAATAATATTAAGAGTCTAAGGAAGTAGAATAATGAAAAAAACCATAGCCGCCATCATGGCGCTTTTGATGTGTGGCACTGGATTGGCAAATGAACGCACGCCCCAACCGGTGCCAGAGCGCGTCTATTTTAGTGGCATGAGTAATGATCTGGCGGCCGACGCTTTGTTGGTGTCGCTGATCAATAAGAACTATCTGGCGAAAAAGGTTGGCCCTAACCGCATTGGGGTGCAGTTGGGGGAACATCAGTTTGTATTGCAGCCTAGTTTAAATCCTGAGGGAATAGACCGTATTCTTGCGAGCCGCTTCTATGCGGTTAGTCCTAAGTTAATCGGCACCAAAGAGTTGATGCTGCTCATCGGCACCTTGAACGATAAGCTCAATTTCGCCAAGTTCACCCTGAGGGAAGAGGGCAAGGTGATTCAGGTGCAGGGCGCGGCGACCTTTGTCGATACCCTAGAGCTGGAAGAGCTGCGTCGTTTTCTGATCTGGATTGACGATGCCTTGGTGCGCGTGGGTGAGGCGCTGCCCAATACCACGGAACATATGATTAAACCTATCCCAGTGATGTAACCAGAATAAGTAACTGGAGTCGGTAAGGGAGTGATAGCGTTAATTCAACGGGTCAAGCAGGCCAGTGTCGATGTGGATGGCCATACCATAGGCGCCATAGACAAGGGCCTATTGGTATTGCTGGGCGTCGAGCGGGAAGACGATCTGGTGAAGATGGAAAAATTAGCCAACAAGGTAATGAGCTACCGCGTGTTTAGCGATGAAGCTGGCAAGATGAATCTTAACCTTAAGCAGGTACAGGGCAGTTTGTTAGTGGTGTCTCAGTTTACTTTGGCGGCCGATACCGGCCGAGGTCTTCGTCCCAGTTTTTCGGGGGCCGGAACGCCTGAGCAGGCGAGGCAGCTTTATCAGGCCTTCGTCGATTACTGCGCTGCCCAAGGCGTGCCTGTGCAAACTGGGGAATTTGCCGCCGACATGCAGGTTAGCCTGGTCAATGACGGCCCGGTCACCTTTAATCTGCAGGTATGAGCATGGCGCCGCAGATGGAGGATTTACTTAGGGAACTGGGAAGCACCTGGCATAAGACGATTCCGGTGAGCGCCTTTATGCAGATAGCCCCAGAGAATTATCAAGCTAAGACGCTGACAGTCAGTGCTCCCTTGGCACCTAACATCAACCTGCATCACACCATGTTTGCCGGTAGTATCTACACCCTGATGACACTGACAGGCTGGGGCATGGTATGGCTGCAGCAGAGATTGGCCGGTGTTGAGGGTGACATAGTATTAGGTAAGGCGGATATTCGTTATCTTGCCCCAGTGGGGCAATCACCTCAGGCCAGAGTCAGTTGGCCTGGTGGCGACCTCTCTGTGCTGGCGTCGGGTAAGCGCGCTAAGGTCACCTTGAGTGTGGAGCTCTACTGCGACGAGCAGTGCTGCGCTCAGTTTGAAGGCACCTATGTGAGCCTGCCGAAAGCGGATTAGAGCCTAAGCGGTTCTGTTAATCAGCTTCTCCTCTCGAGCCCTCTTAGACCTTCTGGGTTTGTGGGATGGGTCTCCGGGGTAAATACGCTGACTGCCATGGAGGGTTGGAATGCCGAAAAATGTCGGGAACATTTTTGGCCCTGTACAAATCCCCTCTTAAGCTATCCATGGCCACCGGGGATAAATACATCCCTGTATAAAAAAAGCCTCACACTGTGAGGCTTTTTATTTTAAGAGTCACCCAAGGGTGAGCTGATTCTTATCCCTTAGGATAAGGGTGTGCAACGCCTTTGTGGCAGTCAACACAGGTCTTACGCTTATCAGCTTCTTTCTTGAAGTTGTTTTCGTGCATTCTCTTAGCCATCTTCTTCATGGTTTCAGGCTGGTTCTCGTAGATACGAGTATGACAGTGTTGGCAGTTAGCGCTGTCGTTAGCACGGAAATACTTAAGTGCCAGGTCAGCTTGCTCTTTACGGTTCTCATCCAACCACTCTTGCGTGTTGAAGCCGTCGATAGTGAGGAAACCATAGAGATCTTTAGATACGATGATCTTCTTGATCAGGTAGTCAACAGGACCGTGTGGTAAGTGACAGTCTTGACACTGAACGGTAACACCAGCACGTCCGCCGCCGTGAGCCGACGCCAACACTTCATCTTTCAGAGAGTGATTGCTGTGGCAAGACATACAGAATTCATCTGTACTGGTTGCATGTAAAGTTTGTTGTGTTGCAAAGTAGCCCACAACGCCGACAACAATACCTACCACAAGCAGGGCAAATATTGAGTATTTCGCGCTAGGTTTGAATAGTGCACGCCAGTTCATCACTCTATCTCCAAAATAATACGTATATTTATATCTATTATATTTGATGCATCTCTGTAGCTGAGAGTATAACCAGAAGAAGGCTATTGATCTGGCTTTAAAACCGTAAAATGAGAGCTAGCTCTAACTCTATCTTACATAAGCAAGATTTTCTCAAATTGCTCATAATATATGCGCAATTACTAAAGTTATAGTAAAGGGTGTTAGATGACAAGTTGGTCATCACTTTTGCTACTGGTTAATGATTTTGTTGATATTTTCAGCATATTATTCAGGGCTAATATGACAACTGTTCGCACTAATTAAAAATATTTTGCATTGAAAGGAACCTTTTTCTCTGTCGCCCGGTCTATCATGGTAACTATCACTTATTTGGTTTCCCTTTTTATCTCTATGACACGCATCTTAGGCAAGTTGGTTTTGATCATAGCGCTTCTGGGTCAGTTTATTCTGACGCCAGCGATGGCTATGCCCAGTGCCTTGGTTGCTACTATGCACAGTGGTCAAATGAGCGGTCATATGCAGATGACACAGACAGAGATGCCATCTCAAAACGAGTTAGGCAGGGTGATGTCTCATCAGGGGGAGCCCTGTCAAATGAGTGGTGTTAGTGAACTAGTGGATTGTGAAGCCCTGTGCGCCGCCATCGGTCCCGGTGATTGCGTGTCACACTGCGCCTCGATACTGGGAGCGCTGGACGCCTCGGTACCATCTCTGGCGGTACCAGATCATTCTGGTCCTATTGTTACTTCTGCCTGGTCGCTACAGACGGCCGAGCTTACCCCCTTATCACCCCCTCCCATAGGCTAATGCTTCGTTCTTAACTCGCGTAATACGTACGAACATTAATCCGCCGCGCCGCTAAAGAGCCTTGCGTGGCCAAGCATTCAGCTAAATTGTCAGGTGAACACCTGATGGGAGTTAATCATGAAAACACGTCATTTTGTTAGCAGCCTTTTTGCCTCGGCCTTGACCCTTTTTGTCGCCAATGTTGCCAGTGCGGCCACTCTTACCTTGCCTAGTGAGTTAGAGGTGCAAGGGAGCGAAGTGAAACTGGTTCAGCAACATAAGGTATTATCCTTAGATTCCGGTAAGCAACTTGTCGAGGTAGTCTATCGCGACCTGTTTGCCGATAACGCCGATGATTCCGGTGCCTGGATCACCTCTGCACCTCTCTATTTAACCTTAGATGTCCGTAGCGACGATGCTTATCGACTGGTGCTGCCTGAGATAGTCACTCAGCAGGACGCCGAAACCTTTATCCGCATGCCCAAGGCGCTTCTGATGTCTGAAGGTGGGCAACAACAGCAGCTTACCCTGATGAATCATCAGCAGCTGATGGAAAAGATCTGGCTGGAGAAGTAGTCGCGTCGAGGAAAGGCAGCCTTGAAATGTTGGAAATGTGAGTTTTATCAAGGCCAAATTTCGAGATCGTGATAGACTTGGAACATCTCATTATAGGGTTACACCATGCGTCGTACGCTTAGACATCACACTTTAGTCGTTTTAACACTGCTCACATTGCTGGGCCAAGTGTTGCTGGCTAATGGCGTGTCTATGGTGTCTCATGCACAGGCGGATGAGCTGCCCATGATGCAGATGAATGAGAGGTCTGGCTGTAATGATGACAGCGCAAAGATGCAGTCTCACTGCTGCGATGATGAGCAAAATGTGCTTCCCGCTGCTCAGCATTGTTGTGAAGGCAAAGGATTTTGCAAGGGAGATTGTAATCACTGCGTGGTGATCTCTGTGACAGGCACCTTGTTTACCGTTACGCCCTGGCCTGGTGTAGCGGGTTCCGAGTCTATTCTGGCCACTCAAGTGCCTCATTTCCACTCTATTTCTTTAGGCTCAGCCTTCAGACCTCCGATCGTCTGATCTTATCTGGCGTCTCGTTGTCGAGTTGCCTGAGTCTAAATCGATATACCCCTTTAGTTTCGATTGACGTTATTGCTCGGTGTATTGGCGTAATTTATTCCTGTTGATTTTGGAGAAGCTCCATCCTCAGGAGCGCCTCAATATTTACTTCACTGATGTTTAACGAAAAATGAATTATATTAGCCGCATATTAAATATGGTGTGTTTGAGTATTAAGCAACTCGGCATCCCGCTGCGGTCATCATTTGATGGAGTCCATAAATGAAAACCCTTATCAGTCTGATTTTAACTGCTTTTATATTTGTAACTTCCGCCCCGCAGGCGTTTGCCGAGCAGCACCATGGCGCGGTAGCCGAGCAAGGTTATGACTGCCCCATGCATCCTGAAGTAAAAGGCGCCAAGGGCGATACTTGCCCTAAATGTGGCATGAACCTGGAGCCAGCGGCTCACCATGGCATGGCCAAGCATGACGGCAAAAATTGTGACAAATGCCCTCATCATCAACATGCTAAAGGTGACAAAGCTGGTGGCTACGAATGCCCTATGCATCCAGAAGTAAAAGGCGCCAAGGGCGATACCTGCCCTAAGTGCGGTATGAACCTAGAGCAAGCTAAGGCGAAGCAGGCTGGCAAGGCTTGTGATAACTGCCCTAAGCATAAACATCAGATGGCCAAGCATAGCCATCACTGCCCTATGCACCCAGAAGTGAAGGGTGCGAAAGGGGATTCATGTCCTAAGTGTGGCATGTTCCTTGAGCCTGTGGCGAGCGCAGATAGCGCCCACAAGCATCACTAGTTCATGAGTGGAGATGAGGCATTATGAGTCAGGTAAATTCGAAAAACAGAGGCCAAAAGCTTGCTTATCTTTTGAGCCTATTTCTGGTGGCGACACCTCAATTAGGCTATACCCAGGCCAGCGACACTCATGCACATGAGAATCATCAGCATCAGTCTGGCCTGAAAACATATGCCTGTCCAATGCACCCCGAGGAGACCAGCCACGAGCCTGGTAGCCGCTGCCCTAAGTGCAATATGTTCTTGGTGGAGCAGGAGACTCAGGCCGAGCCCATTAGCGAGCAGGGAGTGAAGACCTATGTTTGCCCTATGCACCCAGAGGAAACCAGCCATGAGGCGGGTAGCCGCTGTCCTAAGTGCAATATGTTCCTGGTGGAGCAGGAGACTCAGGCCGACCCTATTAACGAGCAGGCGGCGAAGACCTATGTCTGCCCAATGCACCCTGAAGAGACCAGCCATGAGCCTGGTAGCCGCTGCCCTAAGTGTAATATGTTCCTGGTAGCCGAAGAGGAAGAGGAATCGCCCAGCACTAAGTCGCAAGCTGAGATGGATCACAGTCAACATGATCCCTTATCTCAGGCGAAACCTGCACCGCTCACCGGCGAACCATCGATTAAATATGTTTGCCCCATGCATGCCCACATTGTCAGCGACGTGCCCGGTACTTGCCCTATTTGCGGCATGAACCTGGAGAAAGTTGAAGTGGGTGGTAACCAGCAGCAGATAGAGATAGATGTGTCGGGTGGTATGCAGCAGGCCTTAGCGCTCAAGGTCGCTAAGGCAGAAAGAGATACCCTGTGGAAGTTTGTGCAAACCGTGGGGCAGATTGGCTACGACGAGAGCCAGATCAACCATATTCACGCTAGGGTTAATGGCTGGATTGAAAAATTAGCCATCAATGCCGTAGGCGATAAGATCACTAAAGGGCAGCTCTTGTATGAGATCTACTCACCGGATCTGATTAACGCCCAGGATGATTATCTTTTAGCGCTTAGTAGCCTCAATAGCTCTAGGGATAGCGGTAACTATCAGGACTTGGTGCGTAAGGCAGGCCTGCGTCTCGAGCTGTTGGGGATGAATAAGGCACAGATCAAGCAACTGGCGAAGACCAAGCAGACCCAGTATCGGGTGCCTTTCTACGCCAAGGCTGACGGTATAGTGAAAGAGCTGTCGGTTCGTGATGGCATGTATATTCAGCCCGCCATCGAGGTGATGTCAGTGGTGGATCTGTCTAAGGTGTGGGTCATTGCCGATGTATTCGAGAATGAGCAGAGTTGGCTGGCTATCGGCCAACCCACAGAGGTATCTGTGCCTGCCATGGGACTTAAGGATATCGAGGGAGAGATAGATTATATCTACCCAGAGCTTGACCCTGTGACTCGCAGCTTGCGAGTGCGTATTGTGCTGCCAAACAACGAGGTGGAGCTACGTCCGAACACTCTGGCTAAGATAGAGATCTACGGCGGCCCGAACGAGGATGCCTTAGTGATACCGCAAGAAGCTTTGATCCAGACAGGTAAAGAAAACCGGGTGATCGTCAAGCAAGATGATGGCGGCTTCGTCGCTCGTCAGGTGACCGTGGGCATGATGTCCCAAGGTAAAGCGGAGATCTTAAGCGGCATTAGCCAAGGTGAGCAGGTGGTGATCTCGGGTCAATTCCTGCTGGATTCTGAGGCGAGCCTTAAGGGTAGTTTGATGCGCCTTAGCAGCGGCCATCAACACTAGGGGGCACCATGCTAAAGAAAATTATTGAAGCCTCTATCAACCAGAGATTGATGGTGTTGATCATCGCCTTGATGATCACCGTCTGGGGTGTGCAGGAGCTGAGAAATACGCCGCTCGATGCCCTACCGGATCTCTCGGATGTACAGGTGATCATTAAGACCCCTTATGCGGGGCAGGCGCCTCAGCTGGTGGAGGAGCAGGTCACTTACCCGCTGTCTACCGCTATGTTGTCGGTTCCCGGCGCCAAGACGGTTAGGGGTTACTCCTTCTTCGGCGATTCTTATGTTTATGTGATCTTTGAAGATGGTACGGATATCTACTGGGCGCGTTCACGGGTGCTGGAATACCTGAGTCAGGTTAGCAGTCGTTTGCCACAAGGGTTGCAACCTTCGCTGGGGCCAGATGCCTCGGGCGTGGGCTGGATCTATGAGTATGCCTTGGTGGATCGCTCCGGTAGCCTGGATCTGTCTCAGCTTAAGAGTCTGCAAGACTGGTACCTGAAACTCGAGCTACAGAGTGTGGCCGGGGTGTCTGAGGTTGCCACCGTCGGCGGCATGGAGCAGACCTATCAGGTGGTGATTGAACCCGATAAGCTGGTCACCTATAAGCTGGATATCGCAGCGGTGAAGAGTGCTATCACCAAATCTAATACCGAAGCTGGTGGCTCTGTGATTGAGATGGCCGAGGCTGAGTATATGGTGCGCGCCAAGGGTTATCGTCAGACGCTGGAGGATTTCAGAGAGATCCCGCTAGGGGTAACCAGTCCTTCAGGTACGCCCTTGCTGTTAAAAGATGTGGCCACAGTGCGCAAGGGACCAGCCTCTCGACGCGGTATCGCTGAGCTTGACGGTGAAGGTGAGGTCGTCGGTGGCATTATCGTGATGCGTTATGGCGAAAATGCCCTGGCAACCATAGACGCGGTCAAGGCAAAGCTTGAACAGCTAAAGGCGGGTCTGCCCAAAGGGGTGGAGATTATTCCGACCTACGACAGATCTGAGCTAATCAACGAGTCGGTGGAAAACCTGTTTCACAAGGTGATCGAGGAGATGTTGGTGGTGGGCTTTGTCTGTCTACTGTTCCTGCTCCATGCGCGCTCAACACTGGTTGCGGTGATCACCCTGCCATTGTCGATTCTGATCGCCTTTATCGTGATGAATAAGATGGGGGTGAATGCCAACATCATGAGCCTTGGCGGTATCGCCATCGCCATCGGCGCCGTGGTGGATGGCGCGATCGTGATGATCGAAAACATGCACAAGCACCTTGAGCACTTCAAGGATGAATATCAGCGTGATCCTGACAACAAGGAGCATTGGCATATTGTTGCTAAGGCGTCTATCGAAGTGGGGCCTGCGCTATTTTTCTCATTACTTATCATTACGTTAAGTTTTGTGCCTGTGTTCGCTCTCGAGGCCCAGGAGGGACGTTTATTCAGCCCGCTGGCCTATACCAAGACCTTTGCCATGGCGGCTGCGGCGATCCTGTCGATCACCTTAGTGCCTATTCTGATGGGCTACTTTATTCGCGGTAAGATCCCTAAAGAGACCAGTAACCCCCTTAGTCGGGTGTTGATCGCCCTCTACAAGCCGTCTCTTAATCTGGTACTGCGTTTCCCTAAGATCACCTTGATCTTGGCGGTTATGGCTCTGGGTAGCGCCTGGTATCCTGTCACCAACATGGGTAGCGAGTTCATGCCTGAGTTGGAGGAGGGAGATCTTCTCTATATGCCAACGGCACTGCCGGGAATCAGCGCCAGTAAGGCGGCCGAGGTGTTGCAGCAGACCGATAGGTTAATCAAGACTGTACCTGAGGTGAAACGTGTCTTTGGTAAGGTGGGTCGCGCCGAGACGGCGACCGATCCTGCGCCGCTGACCATGCTGGAAACCACCATCATGCTTAAGCCGAGAGAGGAGTGGCGTGAAGGAGTTGAGCTACAGGATGTGATAGACCAGCTGCAGAAAACGGTAAAAGTGCCAGGTTTGACCAACGCCTGGGTGCAACCCATTAAGACTCGTATCGACATGCTCTCTACAGGTATCAAGACTCCTGTGGGGATTAAGATCACCGGCGCCGATGTGAATGAGCTGCAGAAGGTGGGTGCCGATATTGAGGCGATTCTGAGTCAGATGCCCAATACCAAGTCGGCCTACGCCGAACGTGTGGGTGGTGGTCGCTATATCGATATTACGCCTAAGCTGGATGTCGCCTCGCGCTACGGCATGACGTTGAGCGATATTCAAGATGTGGTGCGTTACGCCATAGGCGGTATGGATATTGGTGAGTCGGTTCAGGGGGCGGAGCGTTATCCGATCAACCTGCGTTATCCTCGGGCGCTGCGAGATAATATCGAGAAGCTCAGAGAGCTGCCAGTGATCACTAAGTCGGGTCATTATCTGCCGCTGCGTAATCTGGCGGATATCGAGATCACCGATGGGGCTCCTATGCTCAAGAGTGAAAACGGCCGCCTGATCTCCTGGGTATTCGTAGACATTCAGGGCACCTCGATTGGTGAGTATATCGATGAGGCCAAGGCAGCCTTAGGGCAGCAGCTGAATGTACCGCCAAGGTACAGCTACAGTTTTGCTGGACAGTATGAATATATGCAGCGGGTCGATGCCAAGCTGAAGAAGGTGATCCCCATGGCGCTTGGCGTGATCTTCATTCTGCTGATGATGACCTTTGGCTCGACGATGCAGGCTTCTATTATCATGCTGAGTCTGCCGTTTGCTTTGGTGGGGAGTACCTGGTTGCTCTACATGCTCGACTACAACATGTCGGTCGCCGTAGCGGTGGGGATGATCGCCCTGGCGGGTGTGGCTGCCGAGTTTGGTGTGGTGATGCTGGTCTATCTCAACAATGCCATCAAGCATCGTAAAGAGACTGGCGGCTATGAGTATGTAACGGATCTCAAGGAGGCGCTGATAGAAGGTGCTGTGATGCGTATTCGCCCTAAGGCGATGACGGTAGCCACCATCTTCTTTGGTCTGCTGCCCATCATGTGGGGTGCAGGTTCAGGTAACGATGTGATGCAGAAGATTGCCGCACCTATGGTGGGTGGTATGGTCACAGCGCCCTTGTTGTCGCTATTCGTCCTCCCAGCCCTCTACCTGCTTATCTATGGCCGTCGCTTGAAGCGCTCAGCCGAGGCATGATGAAGCTGTTTGAATCATAGAGATAAAAAGCACTGCCTAGGCAGTGCTTTTTTTATCAGTCAAAGGCAGCTATTTACAGCGGCCGATATTGGAGCCTGTTGAGCGTACCCTTTTGCACTCTTTAGTCGCTTTGTTGCTGGTGTTGTCAGCCGTTTCTGTGTCTGACTCTTGGGTCGATGCACAGCCGCTAAGGCCGATTAAGAGTGTCGTCGCCATGATAGGCATCCATTTTTTAAGCATGTTATTACATCCCTGATTAGTGGTTAACAAGATTGCCCAAGTCAATGTGCAAGGTTATGAACCTAACTAAAACAAAGAGTTAAAACAATGCCTCTTCCATTTTAAGCCTTCAGATTAGTGCTTTTTTACTAAGGATTTACGCTGTAGTGAGTCGTATGACTGACAAGGTGCCGCCCTGAGGATCATTGATCACCGAAAAGCGTCCTACTTCGGGAATATCCGTTGGCGGTACGCAGACTCTGCCGCCAATCTCTGTGGCTTTGGCGACGGTGGCATCACAGTTGTCTACCATGATGTAGGGCATCCAATGGGGAGGCATGTCGCCCCATTCTGCGGTCATGGCCATCATGCCGCCGATAGCGCGTTCACCCTGCATCCATTCGTAGTAGATGAAATCCTCCATTTGAGATTCACGTACTTGCCAACCCAGAACCTGGCTGTAAAAGGCTGTGGCTCTGGCGGTGTCGCGGCAACATAGCTCGATCCAGCAGAGTGTATTGGGCTCGCCCATGCGCATAGAGCCTATATGATTGCCCGCTTGCCAAAGGGAGAAGCCAGCGCCTTCTGGATCTAGGCATTGTGCCATCTTACCTGCATCTCCCACGCTGTGAGGGCCTAAGAGTACCTGGCCGCCGTGCGCGATCACTGCCTCTAGGCTGTTTTCCAGGTTGTCGACGGCAAAATAGATGCTCCAGTGAGTCGGTACCTTGTCATCTATCATATTTTGCGGCAGCTGATACATGGCGCCTATATCATCATCTTCTGTGGCAAACATGGTGTAGACACCATCAGGGATGGGCATATCCTTTAGCTGCCAATTGAACAGTTCGCTGTAGAAATGCTTACCCGAGGCGGCCTCATGACTGGCCAGCTCAATCCAGCAGGGATCGCCATGTTGATAGCTTGCAATCTTCATCTTGGAGTCCTTTGCTGAGGAAGGTGCGAATAAGTCCCGTGCTTGCTCTGCGTGTGCTTAAAGTGGATAGATGCAAGGCACAGTTCTTGCGAATGGCCCTAGTCCTTCGCAAGAACTGTAACGCAGCAAATACCGCTGTAAGCCTCGCCCTGCGGGGCTTTGATAGCAACACCATTTCGGTGTCATTCAACTTCAGCAGGCCTCGGCATGCCTTCAGTTGAATGCCTAGAACTGTCGCTGCTATCAAAGCCAGAGCTGTGCGACGACTTGTTCGCACCTTCCCTAATGAAAAATCTGTTGTGATATCAATTTAGTTAAGCCTGTTTTGCCATTTATGTCTATGCTGAGAGGAGACTAATTCAGAAGAGGGAGTTTCGATGAGCCTGACATCCACCCAAATCGATCTTGTACAAACATCTTTCAAACAAGTTGAGCCCATTAGCGAGCAGGCAGCGGCGATATTTTATGATGCCCTGTTTCAGATAGACCCAAATTTAAAGCCGCTATTTAAGCAGGATTTGCGTCATCAGGGGCGTAAGCTGATGGCCATGTTAAAGGCGGCCGTGGAGGGGCTCAATGATCTTGATGCCTTAGTGCCTCAGTTACAGGACCTCGCCCACAGACACAATGCTTATGGCGTTAAGCGTGAGCATTTTACTCCGGTGGGTAATGCACTCTTGTATACACTGAAGACGGGACTGGGCGAGGCTTATTCTCGG
This sequence comes from Shewanella sp. ECSMB14101, assembly GCF_000773485.1. Classification (NCBI taxonomy): domain Bacteria; kingdom Pseudomonadati; phylum Pseudomonadota; class Gammaproteobacteria; order Alteromonadales; family Shewanellaceae; genus Shewanella; species Shewanella sp. ECSMB14101. The sequence goes on from NZ_JSFF01000012.1 coordinate 33,860, forward strand.
GACGTTCGCGAAGCATGGGTAGCCTTGCTTCATCTGGTCGCCGATACTATGAAGCCGAAATTGCATCACTAATGCCCATATAGCAAAAAGGCGCTCCTAGAGCGCCTTTGCCGTGTAAGCCAAGCGGTGAAAACTGGCTTAGCTTAATGCTTACTTGAGCTTACGAGCCATACAAGGGCAATAGATCCGCCATGGCCAGCAGGTGACAGGCCGCCGTCAGCACACCAAAAAAGATCACTATGGCAATCACTGCGGTGCCGCCCGGTACCTTAAAGCCCTGGCTGTCAGGAAACAGTTGTCTTGCCTTATAGGCCATGAGTGCGGGCACTATGGCGGCCCATACCGTGGCTGCCAAAGCCGCAAAGCCGATGGCGATCAAGAAGCCGTTAGGGAAGAGCAACCCTAGCAGGGTGGGCGGCAAGAAGGTGACTGCCGCCGTCTTAAGGCGTCCGCTAGAGGACTCATCGAAACCAAACAGATCTGCCAGATAGTCGAACAGACCAAGGGTGACCCCCAGGAATGAAGAGGCTACCGCCAAGTTAGCAAACAGAGTCAGCATAGTGGTTAGCCAGTCGCTGGCCATCACATCAGAAAGTGCGGCCACTAACACGCCCATGTTACCGCCCTGGGCAATAATATCGACGAAGGCACTACGGCTGATGTTGCCCATGGTGGCGATTAACCAGCACAGATAGATGATAAAGGCGATCAGGGTGCCGAGCGTAATCGCCTTGGCTATGGTGCTGGCATCTTTGCCATAGTATTTCACTAGGCTGGGTACGTTACCGTGATAGCCAAAGCTCACCAATCCAAAGGGGATCGCCGCCAGCATGTAAGGCAGATAGCTGGCCTCACCATCGGGCACAAACAGCTTACTGGGCTCTATTTCGATCAGTAGATTACCGATTGCGAGAAAGAAGGTAATGATCATTCCGCCCAGCATGATGGTGGTAATGCGATCCACCGCCTTAGTGCTGATAAAGACGACAATTGCCAGTCCCAGTGCAAAGATGAGCCCGGCGATGCTTTGGGGGAGTTCGACCCCTAGGCTATTGAGGCTGTGATTGACGATAGAGCCGCCACCACTGATATAGGCATAGGCCAGGATATAGAGTACGAAGGCGATAGAGAGGCCATTAACGATACGCCAAAAGTTACCTAGGGTATCCCGGGTGAGGGTATCGAAGCTGGCACCGGGTTCATAGTGCAGGTTAGTTTCCAGTAGCAGTAGGCCTGAAACCAGCATGCAGAACCAGACGCCAAGCATCATCAGTACCGAATAACTGAACCACATGCCAGCGCCCACCACGGGCAGGGAAAACATACCAGCACCAACAGCGGTACCGGCGATGATCATGGCGCCGCCCAGCAGCGACTTACTAGAGGCCTTATGCTTGGCCGCATTCATATGATTTGCCATTAGGCTTTATGCTCCGCGGCTACGCTGTCAACTATGGTCTGTCTTACCGAGGTACGCAGCAGGCTGTTGGCCCGATTGCGAATACGCAGGACTTCTTGGCTATGGCTGTCATCGGCCAGATAACCCAGCTCCTTGAGCTTGACACTTAGGGTGCCGTAGAGCTTCTTATCGTAGAACTCAGGCGCAGTGATGCCGTGTAGCGCCCCCAGGCGCTGAGCCAACTGATGGCTGTCGCTCTCAAGCTCTGCACGCTCAATCTTAGGTGAGTTGGCCAGAATGTTGAAAATAATGGCGTAGCGCTGCATGGTCTCGCTAATAGTACCTGCCAGCAGCAGCAGTTGATTAAGGCCATGTGGCTTAACGGTGAAGTGCTGCTTTTCGCTGATCAGATCTTCCGCCAGCAGCTGATCCAGTAGCTGATTGACGTGAGATTCGAGATCGTCGATCCCCATAAACAGCTCGGCCTGTAGCAATGGATAGAAATCTTTCACCGTGGCAATGATATCCGCCCTGGTGCAGTTGTCCTGACGGGTCAGGCTGCTGGCAATCAGAGATGGGATCACCATTAAGTGGATGATGTTGTTGCGGTAATAGGTCATGGCAACGGCCAGGCTCTCATCTATAGAGATGATATCCCCAAGCGGATCGCTGTCCAGCTTCAACTTCTTCAGCTCGAGACCTTGGGCGACCAGCTTGGCGCCATCGCCTTCGACCACAGAGGTGTAATCCGTGTAGGGTACGCTCTTGAGTAGCGACAGATAGAGATCCAGCTGCTTCTCCAGCTGACTGCGCTGCAGGGCATTTTGCTCTGACGCCAAGAGTACCAGGCTGGTCAGGGTGATAGAGCTCACCGCTGCGGCGTCGTTGATTCGTGTCATGACGCGGTTTGCCAGGGTATTGACCACAGGGGTTAACCAGCTTGGTTTCTGCTCAGGATCTTGCGCCAGTTCTTCGCGCCACTGAGGTACCTGCTCGTTGAGGTAATTATGTAAGGTGATCGGCTCGCCGAAGTTAACATAGCCCTGACCGAAGTTACCCAGCTTGCGGATGGCGCCAAATACCTGCCAAACAGATTCTTTCTGTTTCTTCTTACCACTTAGTTCTTTGTGGTAGGTGGCAACTTCCATCACATGGTCATAACCCAGGTAGACAGGCACTAGGGTGACTGGGCGCTCGACACCGCGCAGCACACTGTTGAGGGTCATGGCGATCATGCCCGTCTTAGGTGCCAGCAGGCGGCCGGTACGAGAGCGGCCCCCTTCGGTGAAGTACTCGACCGAATAGCCCTTGGCAAATAGCTGATCTAGATACTCACGGAATACCGCGGTATAGAGCTTGTTGCCGCGGAAGCTACGGCGAATAAAGAAGGCGCCGCCACGCCGGAACATGGGACCGGCCGGCCAGAAGTTAAGATTGATCCCGGCGGCGATATGAGGCGGAACCATGCCTTGATAGTAGAGGATATAAGAGAGTAGCAGGTAGTCCATATGGCTGCGGTGACAAGGCACATAGACGATTTCATGGCCGTCGTGATGCAGCTGACGGATCTGCTCGGCGCCCTTGATGTTGATCCCCTTGTAGAGCTTGTTCCACAGCCAGGTGAGGAAGCGCTCGGCGATACGCACCAGGTTGTCAGAGTAGTCGGCAGCGATCTCATCGAGGTATTCCATGGCCGTCTCGCGCGCCTTGGACTCTGAGATCTTCTTGCTTTGTGCCTCTTCCTGAATCGCCTTCTTCATCGACTCAGATTTCAGCAGGGCGTGAAATAAGTTTTGACGATTTGGCAATACAGGTCCTGTCATCACCTTACGTTGGCGACTGAAATGAACCCTGGCGACTCGTGCCAGCTTTTGGGCAATGCGTTTGTCGGTGCCGTGTTCGTCGGCCATATACCTTAGGGACATGGCATTAGAGAATTGCACAAAGTTGTGGCGGCCCAGGAAGAGGATCATCAGGCATTTGCGCAGCCAGGTGGGATTCTCGCGCTCGAGGACGGCTGCCTTCATGGTGTCGTCTTCTTTGCCCGGCGTACGGCCCCAGTAGAGGCTGACCGGCACCAGTTGAATATCCAGATCTGGGTGACGTTTATGGGCACTCAGCAGGCGTGAGAAGCTGTCGAGGTAAAACTCATTGCCTTCCCTTTGACCAAACAGGGGTTTGGCGCCTTCGACACAGACCACGCGTGGGGCTTCTTCGCCCTCTACATTCAGCGGCTGATAGGGGCTGGGTAGGCCGAGTTTGTCGGTCACTTCGCTCAGGGCGGCAATATCACTGATGGATTCGGTTTTCATGACGTAGACCAGAGGTCTGTCTGAATCCAGGTTAAGATCGGCAAAGGGATCCTGAGGCACGACTATGGTGTGCACGAGTTTCTTCTGGATCCAACGTAAGGATTTAAACCAAAGAGAGTCTTGTTTGGGCATTATTCTTTATGCATAGGAGTCATGTTTAATAACGCCATAGAATACCAGAAAATGAACAGTAATCCCTAATTTGTCTGCTTTGGTGCGACAGTTGGTGGTAGGGGATCACTCTTGTTTGACTAAGCAGTAAAAAGCGCCCACAAAAAGGGGCGCTTGGCTTAACTTGGGTACATGGTATTAGCGTTTACACTACATGGCGGTGACAAAATCATCCAAGAGGATCACACCCAGTGGCGCGCCGCCGCCCGTAGCATCAACAGCCACCACACCATAGAGTCCGCCCGCAGCCAGACTAATATCGAGAGGGCCGATTGCGACTGTCTTGCTGCCCGTTGGTGTCACGCTGACGACATAGTTTCCTGGGGCTACCGACAAACTGCCTGACGCCGCTAAGAAGGGAATATCGCTCAATACTGGGGTTGCCGACGAGATATCGCCATCTGGGGTAAGGTAGATATCCACATTGCCAGCGGAATAACTTGCATGAGCAATGTTTATCTTAGCCTCGGTGGCAACACGTCGACCCTCTTCCATCACTACCCAAGGATTAATATCCATATCGCCTAGTGACCCAGTTGCCAATACGCTGTAGCTTTGACCCTTTTCCAGGGAAAGGGCGGCTTCATCGATAACCACCACGCTGTTGTCAGCATCGGCTGCAACTGTGACTGTGTGCGCGCCATCTGCGAGGTTGAGATAGTCGGTCACAGACCCGAAGCTAAACATGTCGACTGCGGGCGTCGTGGCTCCATCGACAAATATATCGACCGCCGGAGCGTCTGCTACCGCATGAATTACCCGCACATCGCTGCCACTCATCTCATCAAGGAGTAACGCCTGCTGATCAGCCAGGGCGACTAGCAAGGCAACGGGTGAGTCGCCGCTCCAGGCATTGGCAATCGCAGTGATGAAATAATCAGTATCAGCCATCAGGGGGACGGTTCCGGAATCGAAAACCGGTGTCTTCTGTCCCGATGCTGTGATACGGATCTGATAGTCACTGGCGGGGACTTCTATCTGGGTGCTGGCATCGAGGAAGTTAGCCGATAACGTGGGCGCTGTGTCGCTAATGTCAGCCCCGGGTGCGGTGACGTACACATCGACTAGGCCGACGTCAGAGGCGCCGTGTAATACCTGCACACGGGCATAATCAGCGGCTATTTCGGCGCTGGGGTTGGCCACAAGCTTAAGTTGTAATGTATCGTCGCTCACCTTACCAAGCGCTACAGCCGTGTACTCCATATCGGCGGATAGATCCAGGTCTGCGGTAAGCACCTTAAGTAAAGAACCGTCGGCGATTTGTGCATTGACCTCTACGTCATACATGCCAACAGGGACGGTTAAGAAACCACTCGATATGCCGTAGTCAACATCGGCAAGCAGTTCGTTATCATTAGCCGTCACGTTGACCTTTGGGGCGTCGACGCCAGCATGAATGATACGAACATGTGCCTCAGCAACGGGCGTAGGAACCATATTGACTACTTCATCTGAGTCATCACTGTCACAGGCCGTAATACCCATCATGGCACTTAGCATTAGGCCGGATAGATCCTTTTCATCAGCTTCTCCTTAACAAGGGTTGAGTTCCTAGTGCGTTACGACTAGATGTGCCCAAGGGATCATAATGACAGCTCAACATTTAATGATTATTTTTTGCACTAAAGATAACTTGATATTAATCAGTAGGTTATTTATTGAATTGTCTGAGGCTGATTGCTTCTGAAGCTGCTGGTTAGCATTGGTCTTACTTTTTCTTTCGTATATTTAGAATGTTTTGGCGCATTTTATGCGCTTATCTTTCAATTAAATAATGGATAAACTGGCCTCAATTGGTTGTTACAGAGATTCTGAATTGGAGCAAGTTATGGCAAAAGTATTGGTATTGAAATCGAGCATATTAGGGGATTATTCACAGTCGGCTAAGCTGATCGACCACCTGCAACAGCACTGGCAGGGCCAGGGCGCCGAGGTGACGGTGAGAGATTTAGCGGCGCAGCCTCTGCCCGTGTTAGACGGTGAGATCGCCATGGGACTACGTGGCGGCGAAGAACTGACCGCGCGTCAACAAGAGGTGCTGGCACTGTCTGATGAGTTAGTGGCTGAACTTAAGGCTCACGACACGATTGTGATTGCCGCGCCTATGTACAACTTCAGTATTCCTACCCAGCTGAAAAATTGGATCGATTTAATAGCCCGTGCTGGCGTGACCTTTACCTACACAGAGACTGGCCCTAAAGGTTTGGTCGACGGTAAACGTGCGGTATTGGTGACCACTCGTGGTGGCGTGCACAAAAATGGCGACAGCGATCATGTGGTGCCTTACCTGAAAACAGTACTTGGCTTTATCGGTATCACTGACGTTGAAACTGTTTATGGCGAAGCCCTTAACATGGGACCTGAAGCAAGCGAGCAGGGGATCAGTGAGGCGAAGCAGAGCATAGAGCAGCTGGTTGCTTAATTTAGCTTAGGCTCTGTCTTGTATTGAGTCTTGATACTTTTCATCATCATCTTTTTAACCCATCTCTAGGTTAGGGCGCTCAAGTTGAGCGCCTTTTTTTTACTGCGCCATTATTTTTGTGTCAGCTCGCACAGGGTGCACTCTTCACTCTGTTGACTCGTCTCCACATATCGCACCCTGTGGCACCCTTGACTGCGATTGGCACTAAAGCGATATCTTGGGCGCGCAGGACTAGCTGGCGTATTGGCCTTCTCTGCTGGGGTGTGGGGCACTTGTTTCATATGAGTTGTTAGCCTTCCAGCGCCTTTTGCGGTTGGTAACAGAGCAGATCTTTGAGGGCACCACCATTGATGGCGCATTCAAATCCATTGGCTTTAAGGATCTCACAGCCTTTTTGCGCGCGGATCCCCGCCCCGCAATAGAGGACAAAGGGAGTCTGTTTATCGCTGTGCTCAGCCAGCCACTGGGAAAGCTGGTCTAATGGCACATTGGTCGCCATGGGGAGATGACCACTGGCATATTCTTGTGGCGTGCGTACGTCGAGCACCTGCACGCCCTGCTCGATCAGTTGCCAGCACTGCTCTGCCGGATGACTACCCGATAGCTTGGATAAGAGTGATTGAAACATGGTCTACCCCAACAATTAGAAAAACTTCAATAAGATTATTCTAATCTATTGGGGAGTGCAAGTCTGATTTAGCAGTGCAAGCCAGATTTCACGACAACTGTTTCGTCATAAATACGCTATTGGGATCCGGGCGATACTGACCGAAAGGGGCGCACTCTACGAAGCCAAATTTTTGGTACAGGCGACGCGCTGGCAGAAAGAACCCCATACTGCCGGTCTCCAGGCTGAGACGAGTGATCCCAATTTGTGCTGCATCTGCCTGAAGATGGTGCAATATTTTGGCTCCCATACCACGCTGACGATAGTAGTTGGCTACTCGCATCGACTTGAGCTCCCCATGGTTTGAGGAGAGGCGCTTAATAGCACCACAGCCACAGAGTCGGTCGCTTTCCCATAGGGTCCAAAATCGAATATTGTCTTGTTTTAACTCGCTTAAATCTAAAGCGTGCACACTTTCTACGGGGGAGGTGGCGTACATATCTTCCAGGTGCTGCTCAAGCATCTTGACCACACTGGCGTTGGTGACCACACCGAGTACAAACTGCATCTTAAGCTCCATCTTGTATTTAGGGACCTAAGGTCTCAGCAAGGCCTGTGCCAGTGAGGCATTGACCGCCACTGGTTTGTGACCCAGTGGCGATCAGTAACCTATTTAGCCGCGCCAACGCTTGAAGATCAGCGAGGTATTAATGCCACCAAAGGCAAAATTGTTGCTCATCACATAGTCGGTGTCGAGCTGGCGCATTTCATCTTTGATGTAGTCGAGTTGGCCACAGGCGGGATCGATATTGTGCAGGTTGAGGGTGGGAGCAAACCAACCTGCGTTCATCATCTCTATGGTGAGCCAGGCCTCTAGGGCACCGCAGGCGCCTAAGGTGTGGCCTGTGTAGCTCTTCAGGGAAGAGATAGGCATACGCTCGCCAAAGACGGCATGAGTCGCTTGGGTTTCGGCGATATCCCCTCTGTCGGTCGCTGTGCCGTGGGCATTGACATAGCCGACTTTGTCGGCGGCCAGATCGGCATCTTTGAGTGCCTGTCGAATAGCCACTTCCATGGTCTCGGCGTTGGGCTGGGTCACATGCAGTCCGTCCGAGTTAGTACCAAAACCAATTAGCTCGGCGTAGATCTTAGCGCCGCGCGCCTTGGCGTGCTCAAGTTCTTCCAGAACCAAAGTACAGGCTCCTTCGCCAATCACTAAGCCGTCTCTGTCACGATCGAAGGGGCTAGGTGTCTCGCTGGGGTTATCGTTCTTGGTACTGGTGGCAAATAGGGTGTCGAATACCACGGCTTCGGTGGGGCAGAGCTCTTCGGCGCCACCGGCCAGCATAAGATCCTGCTGACCATACTTGATCGCCTCATAGGCATAGCCTATGCCTTGGCTGCCCGAGGTACAGGCGCTGCTGGTAGTGTGCACCCGTCCCTTGAGACCGAAGAAGACGCCGACGTTAACCGCCGTGGTATGGGCCATCATGCGGATATAACTGGTGGCGGTGACTCCCGACATGTCGCCGTGCTTCAGCATGTCGCCAAAGGCGACGATAGGATCTGTACTGCCGGTGGAGGAGCCGTAGGCGATACCCATGGCACCTGAGGTGACTATAGGGTCATCCAATAGGTCTGCGTCAGCCAGTGCTTTTTCGCTGGCCCAGGCAGCCATAACAGAGACCCGGCCCATGGCGCGGATCTTCTTACGTGAATAGTGCGCCGGCTTCTCAAAGTCAGTGACAGGAGCGGCCAGACGCGTGTTAAGACCGTCGAATCTGTCCCACTCCTCCATACGCTGCACGCAGTTTTGCTTTGCTTGCAGGCGCTGGGCGATGCTGGGCCAATCGTGCCCCAGGGCGGTGACGCCGCCGGCGCCAGTGATCACTACGCGTCGAGTCTTGCTATTCATTAGATCATGCCACCATTAACTGAGATCACCTGACGGGTGATATAGGCTGCCTCATCGGACATAAGGAAATTCGCCAGGCCGGCGATCTCTGAGGCCTTGCCCATGCGGCGCATCGGCACCATCTCCTTGACCATCTCTTGAGGGAAGTCGCTGACCATATCTGTCTCAATGAGGCCGGGAGCGATGCAGTTGACCGTGATCTTACGTTTGGCCAGCTCCAGGCTCAGTGCCTTGGTGGCCCCTATGATGCCCGCCTTGGAGGCGCTGTAGTTCACCTGACCACGGTTGCCTGCGATGCCTGATACCGAGGCCATGGTGATAATGCGTCCGCCTTGTCTTGCCTGGATCATCGGCATAGTGCAGGGTTGAATAACATTGTAGAAGCCATCCAGGTTGGTATGGATCACCCCATCCCACTCCTCATCTGTCATGGCGGGAAAGGCGGTGTCGCGGGTAATACCGGCATTGAGTACCACGCCGTAATAGGCGCCATGACTGTCGATGTCGGCGGCAATGGCGGCTTTGACGCCGACGCGATCGGCCACGTCGAACTGCAGGCGGCTCACCTTGGCCCCTAGGGCCTCAAGTTCTGCCTGGGTCTCGTCGGCCGCCGCCTGGTTGCTGTGAAAATGCAGGGCGATATCATGGCCCGTTTCGGCCAGCTTAAGGGCAATAGCCTTGCCGATACCGCGACTGGCACCGGTAATTAACACACGTCTGTTCATTTTACTTTCTCTTCTTCTTTCCCTGCTTGACTCTCCAAGATATAGGCTTGGGTATCTTGGGGCTGGAATACATTAACATTCGCCTCTGCTACAAGTTGATTGTTATGGAATATTTTACAATCAAATACCGCCAGGCCGTTGTCTTCCTGATAGAGGCGAGTGACCCGGGTTTGATAACACTCGCCCTGTTCATAGGCGGGGATCGCCAATGATAACTTACGCGTGCCCAGCAGAAAGCCGACCCGAATCGCCTCTCCCCTGGCGCTCGCTTCCAGTCCGGCGAGGGCGGCGATGCTCTGAGCCATATACTCTATGCCCACATAGTTGGGGACAGATTGACTGGCGGCGTCGAAATAGGCGCTTTGCGGTCCAATGCAGACCTCGGTGAGCAAGGTATCGGGAGCATGTTCCAGCAGTCTGTCGATAAGGATCATTGGCGCGCGGTGAGGCAGCACCTGTTCTAATGGGATGTCAGTTAATGGCGTTATTGTCGGCATGGTTTAGCTCTCTCCCCGGCAGAAGATCACGCTGGCATTACTGCCACCGAAGGCAAAGGAGTTACTCATGATGTAGTCGAGTGCCTGGGTTTGACCCGGCGTAACAAAAGGAAGCTCAGGGTTGTCGCCATCCCACTCTTGATCGCCCACCTGAGGTGGCAGTGCTTGCTGATCATTATATTGTGACAGTAAGAGCAGGCAGAAGGCGGCTTCCAAGGCGCCGGCAGCGCCCAGGGCGTGTCCGGTCAGGGGCTTGGTAGAGCTCACTGGGGGGATCTGCTCGCCAAAGACCTTAAGTAAAGCTCGGCTCTCCATGGCGTCATTTTTCATGGTTGCCGTACCATGTAAGTTGACATAGCCCACCTGTGATGGGGCGATATCGGCATCTTGCAGCGCCATCTCGATAGCGGCAACCGCGCCTGTGCCTTCAGGATGGGGTGAGGAGATATGGTGAGCATCGCTGGATTCTCCCACACCGGCCAGCATCAGCTCGGCCTTGCCTAAGGTGAGGGTGAACAGGGCGGCGCCTTCACCGATATTGATGCCGTCGCGGTTGCGGCTAAAAGGTTGGCAATGGGCCTTAGAGACAGACTCCAACGAGTGAAAACCGTTTAGGGTGAGCTTACACAGGCTATCGGCACCACCGACGATCACCATGTCGCACACGCCAGCCAGTAGCAGGCGCTTGGCGCTGGCGAACACCTTGGCACTGGAGGAGCAGGCGGTCGATACCGTATAGCAGGGGCCAGTCAGGTCAAAATAGTGCTGCAGAAAGTCGCAGCTGTTGCCTAGCTCCTGTTTAGAGTAGAGGTAATCGGCTGGCAGGACACCATGTTCGGCACGGTAGGCCAGCGCCTTCTCGCCTTTGGCGATGCCCGACGTGCTGGTGCCTAAGACGATACCTATGCGATCGGCGCCGTATTGCTGCTTGGCTTGTTCGACGGCTGAGGAGATCTGTTCGGCGGCGCATTGAAGCAGCTGGTTGTTGCGACAGTCAAATCTCTGTAGCTCAGGTGCTATGCTCGGCAGCGCTGAGTTCACCATGCCCACGAGTACGCGAGTGTCTGGGATCAGGTCGTCACGCCACTGCATGCCCTGGGTATCGCCGTCGAGCAGGTGGCGCAGGACTGTTTGCGGATCATCGCCCAGTGGTGTGGATAATCCTAAGTGGGTGATAGCTATCTGTGTCATTGTGTCCGTTCTTTTGCTATGTCGCGGTTGATTTACTCAAGGGGCCGGATATCAAGCGAAAGCTGCGCCTGCTGAAAATCCAGATTTACCTGTGCTGCCCAAGGTGCTGTCTGACTGTAGCGGATATCCATGATGGTCGCGCCGTCGTTAGCATATAATCTTCTGCACCGCGGTGCATCACACTCATAACTGGCGAGTGTCGCCCCTTGTAAATAGCGATTTACATCCTCGGTCGGCCAGTATATCAATTGCAGCAGCCCAAGAAGATACTCGGCCTTAAATTGCTCACCCAATAGGAGACTCTGTTCACTGGTTAGCTGGTCGCCGTCATAGCTGAGGGTAAACAGTGGCTGCCCCAGGGGCGCAAGCCCTACTACGGTGAGCGTCTGCGGCGAGAGATCCAGTTGGCTCAGCAGTTGATGTCTGGATTGTTTTACCTTGAGCTTCACCAGTTGGCTCTGGCTGATGTTGGTCTCTGCTGGCAGGGGCGCCAGACAATAGTCGACCCCCTGCGCCAGTACCATGCAGGTTTGCCTGTCCAGCGTTTGGGCGCAAGCACTAAGCAGCAAAATGGCTGCAAGCATCAGGCCTCGGGTTAGCGGCATAGTTCCACGACCATATTAAGACGACGCTCAGACTCGGCGACAAATGGGTTGTTCTCATCCCAGGCATAACCCGCCAGGATAGAGCAGATCATCTGCTTAATCTTTGGGTTTGGGTCTTGATAGAAGATCACATCCTGGAAGCGTCCATCATACCAGGCCTGGACATAGGTTCTGAAGGTATCGACACCGCGCATCAGCGGCTGGGCGTATTCGGTTTGCCAGTCGACCGCCTGACCATTGAGCTGTTTCACAACACATTTAGTCGCTATAGAAGCTGATTGCATCGCTATGGTGACACCTGATGAGAAAACAGGGTCGAGAAACTCACCGGCATTGCCTAGCAAGGCGAACTTATCCGTGGCCAGAGTGCTGACGTTGGCCGAGTAACCTGCCAATTTGGCGGGTTCGCGAATAATTTCTGCCTGACTGAGCAGTTGTTTGAGCCTGGGCTCTTCGCGCACCAGACGCATCAGGGTCTGTTCCAGATCATCAGCATCGCCGAGAAGGTGAGGCTCCCCTACTACCCCAAGCGAGCAGCGGCCATCGCTAAAGGGGATCAGCCAGTACCAGATGTCTCGGTTGTCTGGGTGAACGCTGATCAATATCTTATTGCGGTCGAAGTGATAATCGCCCATGTCGACGCTGTCGATATTGTCCCTGATATGGGTAAAGATGGCGGTGCGGCTGGGAAGACCAGATGGCCGCTCTAGATCCAAAAGACGCGGCAGGACGCGGCCAAAACCGCTGGCATCGAGCAGGTAATCGGCGCTGAGCTCATAACGCTGGCCCTGCTCGTCGCTGATGGTGAGTCTGGGTTGATGGGTTAGATCGACGGCCTCGACGCACTGACCATAGCGGATCTCGACCCCTTGGCTTGCGGCCGTATCGGCGAGCAGCTTGTCGAAGTTGCCGCGCTCGACCTGAAACGTGGTGCCCGGACCAGGGGTAAACTTGTCGGTAAAGTCGAAGTAGGTGGAGCGGCCGTTAGCGTTGAAGGCGGCGCCATTTTTGAATTGATAACCCGCCTGGTTGACGGCATCGAGCATATTGGCCTCGGCAATCACCTGCATGCAGCAGGGCAACAGGCTCTCGCCGATGGAGAAACGGGGAAAATGTTGTTTCTCCAGCACAAGCACACGCTTGCCCTCTTGATGTAACAGGCTGGCGGCAACACTCCCTGAGGGACCGGCGCCTATCACTATCACATCATAATGCGCCTTAAGCTCGGGCGTTTGCGCTGATATCATCACTTATCAATCCTTGTTAATGTATGAATAAATGGAGACAACCCAAAAGTCAGGGCTATCCCCAAGAGGAGTGTCAGGCCAAAATAGTGGATGGCAGGGGTCTGGCTGAAGGCCAGCAGACCAAAGGCCATCAGGGTCGAACAGGCCGACATGAATACCGCCATCATCACGCTCTCTCCCTGCTGGCTTTCGGCGAAAAATAGGCTGTAGTCGACGCCGATGCCGAATACCAAGATCAGCGCCAAAGCATGAAACAGGGTCAGTGGTGAGCCTGTTATCCCCAGCAGGGCCAGAGTCAAGAGTGCCGCCAGGGCGGGCACTGAGGTTATCCATAGCGCCATCTTAAGACCAAAGCGCAGGGAGAATATCGTCCCGGCAACCAACAGCGCCAACGCTAACAGGCCGAGGGTGAGGCTGCGATATTTGGCCATCACATCGGAAATATCCTGTACCTTATCGACCAGACTGACGCCTGTTAGTGGAGCGATTGCCGCCTTAAGAGTCTCTAGGCGTTTGATGCCACCGAGTAAGAGGATAGCAGCGTATTGCTCACCCTCATCCTTAGGGGCTAGCCAGAGCGGCGCAAATAAAGCACCTGCGTCAGAGGCAAGAAAGCTATCTGGAATAATGGCCTTGGCTGCGCTCGCCTCATAAGCCTGGATTAACGGCGGCGCCAGGCTGTCATCCAGGCCCAGGCGATCGAGCAGAGCGGGTAAGTCTTGATAGATCTGTCCCTGAAGTCGATATGCGGTTTGCTGACTTGCTTGGCTCGGTAGGTAATTAGCCAGATTGACAAAGTTGCCCAGAGCCTGCTGCGTTTGCAGTGCTGCCAATATGGGCGTTATCCCCTCAAGCCGTGTTAGCAGGGCTTCGGGGGTGTCGGCGCGCACCAGAATAAATTGATTGTCGGTACCGCCACTCATCACCTGACGTAACTGCTGCTCGCTCTGGGTGACTCGCTCTGGGCTTTGCTGCAGCGCGCGAATATCATCGTTGACGCCGAGGCGTGACAATCCCCATGTGGTTATGATTGCTAGACCGAGCAGCGCTACAAGGCCTTTTCCTCTGAGTTGGCGAGCGAGACGCTGCATGAGCTGTAAGTAGTTGCTGGCATAGCCCAGGGCCTTTGGAGCTGGCTTCATGGCGCTGTTGGCAAGCTTGGGATAGGCGAAGATCAGCGTCAAATAGGCGCCCAAGAGTCCGGCGGCGCAGAAAACGGCCACCTGCTGCATACCGGGAAAGGGCGTTAGTCCGATGGCGAGATAGGCGATCACAGTCGTTAGCAGCGCCAGGCTGGCGGCGGGAAACACCTTGGTCACCGCCTTGCTGGCGGCCTGGTTATCACGGGTGACGCCCTGGGCCTGCAAACGCTCGCAATAGAAATGAAAACTATAGTCGATGGCGATACCGATAAGGCTAGTGCCAAAGACCAGGGTGAGCAGATGTACCTGGGTAAAGAGCCAGAGCGTGGTGCTCATGGCAAATAACAGGCTGGTACCAATTGTTATGGCCGCTATGGTGAGCGGCATGACAGAGCGAAATGCCAGCCACACCAGAATAATCACACCAACTAGCGAGGCCAGTCCCAGGCTGGAAACCTCTTGCTTGGCCTGTTGGGTCGCCGCCGCCGCATGAAATAGTGCGCCGCCGCGCAGCACACTGACCGTTTGTTCTGCCCCTATACTTTGCTGCATCTGGGTTATCGCGCTTTCTAGCGTGTTTAACTGGCGTTCCTGCGCCTTGGGATTGAAGGCACTGCCGACACCCTTAGCCATGATGATGGCGACACTGGCCGCCGGCTGATCTGCGGTATTGGTTTGCCCAACCAAGACGCCATCGACTACCTTGAGTCGTTGTTGTGGCGATAGCTGTTTAAGTACCTCGGGGTAGAGCAGCAGGGGATCTTGGCTGAGTAGCTGGCTATTGGCGTAACCAAAGGCATTGTACAGCTGGGCTAATGTATTAGCCTCTAACTTCGCTAATTGTCCATTTTCTAACCTGAGCTTCTGCTGAGGGGTAAGCAGGTGGAATCGATAGGGAAAATAGAAGCGGTTGAGGGCCTGGGCGCCGCGTAGATCGGCGCTCTGCACTTGGGTAAAGGCCTCCGGGGTCGCACCGAGCGTGGCCATCAGCTGTTGGGCAGCTTGCACTGCTACGCGCTCATCTTGGCTGACGACGCCAAGGTAGATGCGATCCGCCAGTTGCTGCTCAACCCTGTCTATCGCCCTTTGGGTCAGGGGATCTTCCTGGATCTTGGGTAACATGGCCAGAATATCGCTCTGTACGCCGGCGCCGCGATTCAATGCCTGCAGGGCTAGCAGTGCCATGACAGCCAGCAACACTAGCCAGATGGCGAGTCTGGTGTTGGCGGAGAGACGACTTAGCCAGTCGCTGAGCTTGAGAATCATCTTGTCTCTTGCGCGGGCTGAGCCTGAGGCGGACTCAGGTCGAAATAGGTCTGTTCCTGAGGTGTCAGCGGGCGTTTTTGCAGCGCTTTAAAGCTGATCACGCTGCGATCGCCGCGGCTGTCTAACAGGGTTAGCGAGTCTAGTGATTCGGCGCCTTGCAGTACGATGCGCGGCATCGCCTGCTTGATAAGGGGATCTTTGGGTTCAAGTCCCAGCAGCCAGCTGCCAGCTTGTTGGATAAGATGCGGCGTAAACTGGGTCTCTAGTGGAACGAGATCGCCACTGAGCAAGGCGCTCATCAGCTTAGGCATCATCTGCGCCATGGCACCTGCCTGAGGGTTTTCATCGGCGTGGCTTACCTGCTGGTTACCGTCGGCGTCTATCTGCACCAAGGTGTTTTGGGTCAGAATCAGGCCACTGTAGAAGGGCGCAGTTTGCAGCCAGGCGATCCCCAGTTTGTCCTGAAACAGAAATTCTCCCTGACTCAGTAGCGGTTTCTTGAGTACCTTGAGATAGCGGGATTGGCTAAACTCACCCTTTGCGGCGTCACCCCCACCGAGACGCTCAGCTAAGGCGCTTAAGGCTGCTTTATCCGCTGGCGCTTTAAAAAGTGCCTCATAATCGGTTGATTGATCTGCATGAGTGATCAAGCTAATGAAACTCAGGCAAAGCAGCAGTGCGCTTAGCCCTAGCTTGAGGTGACTGGTGACGAGTCTGGCCATCATAGGGATTCACGCTCCTCTGCGCTCAGCAGGTGGGCTATCTTGTCGCGAAAGCAAGTGGGCGTGACCAGGCAAAGCTCCTTGCTGTCGATCTCGACCGCGGCCTGCACAGTATACCCCTTGGTCAGGCGTTGATTGGTCTGGGCATCACGCACCTGATAGGTGATCTTGAGACGGTTTTCCCACTCCACTAATGAGGCGATCACCTTGACCTTCTGCTCAAAGGTGCTGGCCTGCACATACTTGATCTGTAGATCGATAATGGGCCAGGCATAGCCGGAGGCCTGCATCTTGCGGTAGCCGTAATCGATCTCGTCCAGCAACTGGCAGCGAACGATCTCGAAATACCTTAGGTAGTTGCCGTGCCAGGTGATCCCCATCGAATCGACATCGTGAAAGGGGATGACCATCTCCATCTCTGTGGTGAGCAGTGCCTTCATCTGATACCTCCTAGTGACACACTTCCCACTGTCCCTGCTGGATCTTGTCCACCGTCTGTCTGAGCACGCTTTCCAGTGGTCTGTCTTCGGTGAGTAGCTCAAAGTCGGCGCTGACCTGATCTAGGGTCTTGGCCACTGAGGTGGCCAGCGAGGCGTGACACAATTCGCCCTGGGCGATGCGCAGATGAATGCCTTGGGTCATGGCTAACAGTGCGGCTGCGGCGACCTGTTCGGTAAGCTGCAACACACGCATACAGTCGCGGGCGGCGATAGTGCCCATGCTCACCTTGTCCTGGTTGTGACATTCGGTGGAGCGAGAGAAGACGCTGGCAGGCATAGTGTTTTTAAGTGCCTCGGCGGTCCAGGCCGAGACGCCGATTTGCACCGCCTTGAAGCCGTGGTTGATCGCTTTACGGTTACCCTGAGCGCCCGAGAGGTTGGCGGGCAGGCCGTTATTAAATTTAGGGTCCATCACCAGTGCCATCTGACGGTCGATAAGGTCGGCGATATTGGCGATGGCGTTCTTCATCGAGTCCATCACGAAGGCGATATGGCCGCCATAGAAGTGACCGCCGTGGAGCACGTGTTCACCCTCACCATCGACGATAGGGTTGTCGTTGGCGCTATTGAGCTCGGTCTCGATAAACTGACGCATAAAGGGCAGGGCATCTTGCAGCACCCCTATGATGTGCGGCGCGCAGCGGATCGAGTATCTGTCCTGTAATCTGTCTGAGTTACGAGGATGCTCATGGTGATTAAGATCGTCACGTATCCAGGCGGCAATCTGGTTCTGGCCAGGATGAGGCTTGGCCGCAAACAGGATATCGTCGAAATGGTTCGAGTTACCCTTGAGGGTCAATGACGCCATGGCGGTGATACGACTGGCCAGGCGATTGAGATATTGGGCTCTGTCGTAGGCTAGACAGGCTAGCGCCGTCATCACGGCTGTGCCGTTCATCAAGGCGAGGCCCTCTTTGGGGCGCAGGGTCAGCGGCGTGATATTGAGCTCGCGGTAAACCTCAGCAGTGTCGCGACGCTCACATTGGTAAAACACTTCGCGCTCACCAATCAGTACCGCAGCCAGATAGGATAGCGGCGTGAGATCGCCACTGGCGCCAACCGAGCCCTCTTCGGGGATCACCGGGGTGATGCCAAGATTTAGCAGAGTTTCGATGCGTTGAAGCAGCTCATAACTGACCCCGGACTTACCGACTGCAAGAGAGCTGAGGCGACAGGCCATCACGGCCCTGGCTTGGGTGACACTGAGAATATTACCCAGGCCGCAGCCGTGAAAACGTGACAGATGCAGTGGTAGCTCATGGACCAAGTCTAATCCAACTGTGACTGTGCAGGAGTCGCCATAGCCTGTTGTTACCCCATAGACCACGCCCTCTTCGGCCAGCAGGCTATCGATAAAGCGAGCCCCCTTTTGGATATACTCCTGATAGTCGGCGCTGTCATCGAGCTTGGCCTGAGCACCTTTGGCAATGGCAACGACCTCCTCGAGGGAGAGGTTACGTTGGCCAAACTTGACCTGGGCGCTGGATGCAGGGTTATGGGTTGTCTGTGTCATCTATTTCTCTGTCCTGTTGAGCGTTTGAGGCTTGGCCTCGCGCAGGAGTTCATCATCCTTGCGCCAAAAATCAAAAAAATTAAACCATTGCAGCGGTGCACGGCGGGCATAGTGTTCCAGTCGCTCGGCGTAACGGTTTACCGCCTGTTGTAATCGTTCCATGCGGCCGGCGCGCGGCCCCTTGAGTGTGTCGGCAAAGTGTTCTACATGGACACGGTAGCGGCCATTTTCTCTGAGGCAGAACATCAGGTAGACAGGGCAGTCCAGCAGGCTGGCCAGAATAAACGGGCCTTGGGGGAAGGGGGCCTCTTTGCCCATGAAAGGAGCATAGAGCACCCGGCCTTCGCTGCTGGTGGAAGTACGATCGCCAGCGATCACCACAAGTTCTCCCTGCTCTATCTTTTGCTGTAGCAACATAGAGGTGCTAGGGCCCAGTTCGGTGACCTGGATAAGGTTAAGGGCGCTATCTGGGTTGAGTTGTTTCAGCACCCGATTGAAGTTCTCGGCGTTCTGGGTCAGCACCATCACATTGACCTTCACCTTGCGCTGGTGAATTGAGATGGCGCGGCATAGCTCCAGATTCCCCAGGTGAGAGACCAGCAGTACGGCGCCCTGGCCCTGTGCCAGTGGCTTAGCCAATAGTTCGCGGTCGGGAAAATCGACCTGGCTGAGCTTGATGCGATCGCACCAGGCATCGATACGATCCAGCGCTGCGTTACCGAAGGCGAAAAAGTGTTTCAGGCTATGGCGCCAGCCAATTTCGCCCTGAAGGTCGGGATGTTTGGGTTCTAGCGTTTGTACCTGACGTAAGAACCCCTGGCTAGCACGGCGCGCCGCAGAGCCAGTGGCAAAGAAGTAGCAGATCACCGGATACATGATGGCGCGGCATAACCAATGGCCGCCCAGTTTGTAGCTCTCGGCCAGCAACTTGATCCCCCAGTAGCTGCCTCGCTCGCCGATGCGCGACCAATGTTGCACCTTCTGTGGTTGGCGGCGTTTATGGCGTAGCAGCTTAGGGGCACGCTTGAGCATACCGAAGAAAAGCTTAGTGTGCATAACGGAGATACGCACATTGTCCTTGACCCCTTGAAAGTGGCTGGTGCCATCTTCGGGGTAGATCACCCGTGTCGGCAGGTGTTTGACCTCAACGCCTTGCCAGTAGAGCTTGACCAACACCTCGATGTCGAAATCCATCCGCTCGCCCAGTTGTTCACTGAGAAACAGTTGTTCGGTGGCGGCTAAGGGGTAAACGCGAAAGCCGCACATTGAGTCTTGGATCTCCAGACTCAGGGTTTCAACCCAGACCCAGAAGTGGGTGAGGTAGCGCCCATAGAGGCGTCCCTTGGGAACGGATTCGTCATATTGAGGCAGTCCGGAGATCAGCGCCTGGGGTTGAGCCTGTGCCGTTTCGATCATCTTAGGAATATCGTTGAGGTCGTGTTGACCGTCGGCGTCCACCTGCAGCGCATGGCTAAAACCATCGGCGTAAGCCGTCCTAAGCCCCGTCATTACCGCCGCGCCTTTGCCACGATTGAACGGGTGATGTAACAATCGTACCCAGTCGTATTGCGCCGCCAATTGGCACAAGAGGTGGCGGGTTTCGTCATCGCTGCCATCGTTGACCAGGTAGCAGGTCATTCCCAGAGGCTCCAGGCGCGCGAGCGTTGCCTTAATCGCCTGGCGATGGTTGTAGTTTGGAATGACTAACGCCAGTTGCATCAGCAAGCCTCCTGGTTGCTTTGCAGCGGGGCAAGGCAAATACGGCCTGAACCGTAGCGCTGATCGTCCTGAAAGTAGGCGAAGGTCAGCTTATGTTTAGCACGGTTGAGGCTGATCTTGAGACGGACTTGGCTGCCCGGCAAGATCAACTGTTGAAACTTGAGCACCTCAAGGGTCTGCACCTCGGGACGATAGCCAAATTCGGCCGCGCCCAGCTGCACTGCCCAATCCAGTTGCGTCACCCCGGGTAGCACGGCTTGCTCGGGAAAATGGCCGTTAAAGTAGGGCAGTTCGGCGTCGATGCGCAGTTGCCACTCGACGCCATCTTCCAGCACCTGTTTGCTGATAATGGGGGGTAAACTTGACTTAATCATGATTAAACAATTCTAACAGTTCGGCGTGAATACGCTTACCCTGAGTGTTTATTGGCAAGGCATCAGGATAGCGCCAGCGCCTTGGCAGGGTGACACGTTCAAACTGACTGAGAAGATGTTGCTTGAGGGCATTATTGACCGCCAACTTGCCTTGAGCTTCCAGCAGTTGTTTGCCCTCGCTTGACAGCATTATGGCTGCGCCAAGTATTACCCTGGGTTGTTCCAATACGGCTAAGGCGGCTTGCTCGACCAGTGGATGACTCTCCAGCAGGGCTTCCATCTGCACGAGTGACAGACGTTTCTCCTCTATCTTGACGATGCGATCCAGACGACCCTGCAGCGCAAATTCATTGGAGCTGAGTAGCTCTATCTTGTCGTCACATTTGAGCCAATCGTTGTCTGGTAGATAGGGGGATTTTAACCAGAGTGCACCATCTTGGGGATCTTGTTTTATCTCGTGACTGGCAAAGGCTCTCCAGTTTTGCTGGTGAGCGTGCTGGCGCCGATAGGCGATACCACCGGTTTCTGTGCTGCCAAAGACCTCGATGGGCGGTTTTCCGTAACAGTGGGCAATGGCATTAGCAGCTTCCAGGCTCAAGGGGCCACCAGAGCTGAAGATAAGGCTAGGCGCGCGCATCTGTGGCTGATGGTCTAGGGCATCGGGCAGGCGTGACAACTGCGCCGGGCTGCTGATCAGGCAGAGATTAGGAAACAGGTTGGCGTAATAAGTTAAGGTTTCGGGGTATTCCACCAGATCGCTTAGAAAAGGGCGGCTGGCGGCTAGTGGCCAAAGCACCTTAAACAGCAGACCATAGATATGCTGATGAGAGACTGTTGAGATCACACTGCACTGGGGCAGGTGATTGGCAAAAGTCTGTTCTAGCACAGTGACTTCGGCATCGAGCTGATCAAGTGTCTTAGTGATCGCCTTGGGTTGACCGCTAGAGCCCGAGGTAAACAAGATCAATTCGCCAAAACCCTGACTGACTGGCCAGGGGCCAGCATGCTTCAGATCCTTACTCAGGGCGATATGGTCTTTGACCTCGTACAGAGGATGGTCTGACAGCACGCCGTCAAATTCCAGAGCGAGTTCGCTCAGGGTGCCACTCTGGGTATTGGCCGGTAAGATGAGCTGTTTACCTGCTAAGAGCCCGGCGCAGAGGCCCACCGCGAAGAGGTCGCTGCTGTCACAGGCCAGCAACCAGCGTTTGGTTTGATGTTGGCTAAGGCTCTCAAAGACTGCTGCGACCTGAGCGGTAAAAGCGGCACCGTTCACTATATCGTGGTGATTGAAGCTTATTAGCTGCTGACTCGCAGGGCCGTGTTTGAGCCAATGTTTGAGTAGGGCTGTCATGACTTTTTTAACCAGAATGTTCGATATAGCCATTCTCCGCCGAGTAGCAAACCAATCAGCAGGTAGGCAATAAATCCATTATAGAGTGTCCAAGTGGCTAGGCTGGTGGCGCTAGCCGTGTACAGCGCCATGGCACCGTTAAAGATAAACAGGCCGCACCACAGCATGGTGACCTTACGCAGATAAGGAATCGCTTCCTCGGGCAGGTCTGGCTCCTTGAGTCTGGCAAGGCGCTCTATCATGGTAGGGCCGTGGTTGAGCGAGTAGGCAAACAGCGCCAGCATGCTCAGGTTGATCACTACAGGATAGTAGAGTAGCCAAGCGTTCTGTTTTGCCAGGTAACTTCCGGCGGTCAGAAAAATGCCCACTATGATGGGCAACATCATGGCTCTCACCTGCTGTCTCTGCAGTGCCAGTCGCAATAACAGCAGGCTACAGAGGGCGAGCGCAATCACGCCCGGCGGCAAATAGTTTAGGCCAAAGTAGACGGCGAGGGGGTACCCCAGCAGCACCAGGCCAGTGACTAATTGCAGAAACAGACGCATTACTGCTTCACTAGCCCTTCGATAGCCGTCACGACATCGTTGACGGTGCGAACGGCTTTAAACTCGTCGGGTTGAATCTTCTTACCCGTGAGTTGTTGCAGTTTAATGACCAGATCGACCGCGTCTATGCTGTCCAGATCAAGATCTTGGTACAGTGAGGCCTCTGGCGCGATATCGTCGGCATCGATTTCAAACTCATCGACCAGGATCTGAGTCAGCATCTGTAGAATTTGTTCACGATTTTGCATGCTGCCTCCTAACCGCGTTGAGATTCGATAAAGCTTGCCAGACTGGCAACGCTATAGAAGTGAGCCTTGGTGGCTTCTGAGTTGGCTTCGATTTTGACATCGAACTGTTTCTTAATTGCCAAGCCCAGCTCAAGCGCATCGATAGAATCTAGCCCTAAACCGTCGCCAAAGAGGGGGGCATCGGTTTCAATATCGTCGATGCTGACATCTTCTAGATCGAGGCAATCTATGATGAGTTGTTTAATTTCGTTTTGTAAGCTCATAATTAATATCAAGTTGTTGTTTATAATATTCTTCGAGATCCCGCGTCAATTGCCGCGCCATTTTGGCATCACCGCCAGCTTGAGCATGATACCTGATATGTTCAATAGTTTCGCCTACTTCGACATTCATGCCTATGGTTTGGCGAGGTATCTGATACCAGGATTCCTGCTTAGTCAGTCCAACGGCATTGGTCCTTAATACAACAGGGATCAGGTCTGTGTTAGTGCGTAGTGCAATATTGGCGGCACCACGGGCAAAATCGTTAATTATCTCTCCTTTGCGGGTGCGGGTGCCTTCGGGAAAGATAATCATATTAGTGCCTTGGGCCAGTACCTGACTACAGTCATTGAGCAGCAGATCGGCGCCGCGGTTGGGGATATACCCGGCACAAGAAACCACGCCCCGCATAAACGGATTGCGCCACAGCCCCTGTTTGACGATACAGCCAACATTGGGCATTAAGCTTATTAGCACCACCACATCCACTAGGGTGGGATGATTGGCAATGATCACCTTGCCCTTGGCCTGTTGCAATCGATGAAGATCTTGGGTGGTTACCCGAATCACGCCCGCCCAGGTGAGCATATGTACGAAGCCACGAAACATCAGGTGTACAGCCCGTTGCACTCTGGCGACGCGTGCCGCTTGTGTGCCGGGCCATAATCTCAGTACCGGCAGTATAGTGAGCGAACTGAGTAAGCCGCCTAGGCCAAAGGCGATATAGCAGCTTACACCGCCTAGCCAACGGGGGATATAGGCGATGCCGGTCAGGCGTTTGGCAACGACCTGGCTAGTCATGGTTTATCCGGTAAAGGTATTGGTTAAGATGGCCTTGGAGTGGCTGTAAGCTGGCAATGGCATGTAGTAGTTGGCCAAAACCGATCTCCGGAACCGCAGCCAAGTCGGTCGCTGAGGGGGCCGTATCCAGCGTCAGCGTCAGACCTTTTTGCTCTGGCGCGGCCAGAGAGAGTTGTAAGGCGAGGGCGATGGGGAGCTCAGGCTCTTGGGTAAACTCTTTATAGATGTCTGATACCGGCTCATCGCCAAAGACCAATAAAAGTGGACTGTTATCTTCGGCCAGTTGGCCGTATGCCTCAATTATCGCCTGGGACAAGGTATTTTCACTGGCGGCGATCGATGTCGATGGTGAGCGGTTATCGGTCAGAATGCTGAAGATACCGCTGGCGGTATTGTGCACCGACTGACTAAATCCTATGGGTGAGATAGGTTGCTGACGCACTATGTCCTGCAGCAGATTCACAGTGCGATTAAGTTCACCATGGCGCGAGGCAAATATGGTGCGGCACTGAGACGGCGCCTCGCACTGAAAGGCAACCTCTAACAGCATCTTAGTGAGCTTGCTAAAGCGACGCCTTTGCATGGCGGGTACTTGCTTGAGAGCCGGTATAGTCTGCGCTGACGTTTCTGTCTCGTTGGCAATAGAGGGCCACCGCTGCCAGTCGTCCAGTTGCTGGTAATGGGGAGACCAGGCACCCGCTGAGTGTATATGAAAGTGTAACCGCACTACTTTGCCTCTAAATACAGCATCTTGCTGATGTTTTCCATAACCAGAAACTAAGCCACAAGGTAAATTTGTGGGGCGGCTATTGTACACCTATTCAAGGTTTACATAAATATGTGATTGTTGAGAGATAATGGCGTGGGATCGCGGCGTGGTTGCCGGGAAAATGTCGCCCGATCAGGATCGGGCGACAGGTCTGTTATGACTGTTTTAGCTGCTTCTTGAGCTTACGCAGGGCGGCTTTGACCTTCTTGCTGTTCTCTGGGCCCATGCGAATCATCAACTTCTGTGCATTGGGCAAGCCTTCAAGTGCAGGGTCGACAAACTTGTAGTTAACGCTGACGCTGTCTAGCTCTATGGGCGCCTCGATAACGGGGGCTGAGAGCATGACGTCGATCGCCTCTATCATGCGGTCATCGAAATTCATGTCTGGATAACCTAACTCTTCAAATGCCTCGCCCAGTAGCGGTTTTACCTTGTTGTAGGTGGCGAAGAGCTGCTGTTCATCCAGATTGTCCACGAAGTTCGCGTAGAGATCGTATCTATGATAGCTATCAGGATTGAGATAGGTCTTATTGGTGACCTCGGAGACGGTAAACTTGCTGTTGGGCGCCTTGAGCGGGCTGACCTTACGCGCCAATTCGCCTTGGGCCAGATTATCAACAAATACCACAAAGTGTCTGACGATATCTTTTTCAACCAAGATGGGCTCAATCTTCATGCCATTGGCGACTTCGACCGTCTTATCAACAATATACTCATCGCTCTGTGCCAATGTTGGCAACGGCTCTTCTGTGTCGCTTGGGGACTCAGGGATGGGGTCTTCCACTTCTGGTTCGATAATGTCAGGCTCAGGCAAGGCGGCGTCTGTCACTAGGGGCTGCTCCGGTTCTGGCTCGGGCAGGGTTATGGGCGCAGGTATCTCTGGCTCAGGCTGAGGTTCGTCACTGCCGAGGAAGTAATAGGCGCCGCCGGCGAGCATGAGCACAATGATCACCACTGCAATACTGAGCGCATTAATTCCATTGCGCGATGTCTGTGGGGCAATTCTATCTTCTTGACTGACTTGCATGAGATTTCCTTGAATTGTGGCTGGATTGGCCCTGTGACCACAGAGGCCTTACTCCATTCTGCAAAATTCACCGGGCTTGTCTAGGGGTGGCCAGTGAAATAAAAAATATTTAATTGCTGGCAGGCCCTAGTCAAGCCTGCACGTATTGCTGGCGCTCCCCTAACCAGCGCAGCACTATGGCGTCAACATTTTCCGGTACCTGCTGCATCACATGTTGGGCTAATTTCTGAATGTGGGGGATGAGGGCCTGATCCCTGACCAGATCGGCGATCTTCATTTCGGCAATTCCCGTCTGCTTGGTGCCCAGGACTTCACCCGGGCCACGAATTTCCAGATCTTTCTGGGCGATCACAAAGCCATCGTTGCTGTCTCTGAGTACGCCAAGGCGTTGGGTGGCGGTATGCGACAAGGGCGCCTTATAGAGCAACACGCAGTGGCTGGCCACGGCGCCACGTCCGACACGTCCTCGCAGCTGATGCAGCTGCGCCAGTCCCAGACGTTCAGGATTTTCGATGATCATCAGGCTGGCATTGGGCACATCGACCCCAACTTCAATCACAGTTGTGGCGACCAGAAGCTGAATGGTGCCCGTCTTAAAGGCGTCCATGACAGCCTGTTTCTCAGCGGGTTTCATGCGGCCATGCACTAGACCAATGGCAAGTTCTGGCAATATTTGCTTTAGTTCTTCGGCGGTATCTTCTGCCGCCTGACATTCGAGTACCTCGGATTCTTCGATCAGGGTGCAGACCCAATAGGCCTGACGCCCGCCCTCTAGTGCGGCCTGGCGCACGCGATCGATCACCTCACTGCGGCGGTTGTCTGAGATGGCGACCGTGGTGACTGGTGTCCGCCCTGGTGGTAGCTCGTCGATGATAGAGGTGTCCAGATCCGCATAGGCCGTCATCGCCAGAGTGCGCGGTATAGGGGTGGCGGTCATGATCAGCTGATGGGGATGAAAGCCCTGGCTAATTCCTTTCTCTCTCAGCCCTAGACGTTGATGTACCCCGAATCTGTGCTGTTCGTCGATGATGATCAGTGCCAGGCGGTTGAACTCGACCTGTTGCTGAAAGATGGCATGGGTACCGATGACGATATGGGCCTCGCCGCTCTTGATCTGTTCCAGCGATTGGGTACGCGCCTTGCCCTTGAGTTTGCCAGCCAGCCAACCAACCGTTAACCCTAGAGGCCCAAACCAGGCAGCAAAGTTATTGGCATGCTGCTCGGCGAGCAGTTCGGTTGGCGCCATCATGGCCACCTGATAGCCACTCTCAATGGCTTGCAGCGCTGCAAGAGCCGCCACCAGTGTCTTGCCCGAGCCCACATCGCCTTGCACTAAGCGCATCATGGGATGGTGTTGGGCTAGATCGGCTGTGATCTCTGTGACGACTCGCTGCTGAGCACCCGTGGGTTTGAAGGGCAGCGAGGCCAAAAAAGGATTGAGCAGTTGCCCGGTAGG
Organism: Shewanella sp. ECSMB14101; assembly: GCF_000773485.1. NCBI lineage: Bacteria > Pseudomonadati > Pseudomonadota > Gammaproteobacteria > Alteromonadales > Shewanellaceae > Shewanella > Shewanella sp. ECSMB14101. The sequence continues at coordinate 60,648 of NZ_JSFF01000012.1, forward strand.
ATGCATCGCCTGGGCCGAATCTTGATTGCTACGTTGCCTGAGCTGCAACATGCTGAGGTTGTGGGCCAGCAGCTCCTCTTGAATAAGGCGCTGCTGCGCCGGATGGGTACCTTGCTCTAACGCAAAGGGACTGACATCGCTCGGGGGTCTGTGCAGTAGCTGCAGCGCATCGACTAACGAAAGCTGATTGGGTTGTAACTGGGGTGGCAGCAACTCCTTTAGCGCGCCATGGGCCAACAGGGCAAGCGCCTGGTCGGTTAATTTGATCCAGCTGGCTTGTTTAAGTCCTTCGGTGGTCGGATAGATAGGGGTTAAGGTTTCACTCAGACTCGGTTCGCTGCCGTCATGGAGTAGCTTGTATTCCGGATGAATGATCTCTCGATGAAGTTTGCCTCGGCGCACTTCACCATAGGCGCGAATGCGCGCACCCTCTTCGAGGCCGTTGCGCATGGCGGCCGAAAAATTAAAGAAGCGTAGCGTTAGGGTACCCGAGTCATCCCGCACCGTGCAGGTGAGCATACGCTTGCGGCCTTGGACTATCTGGGTCGATTGGATCACGGCTTCTATGGTGCCGTAGCTACCGGGATAGAGGGCGGCGATAGGATAGATCTGGGTACGGTCTTCATAACGTAGCGGTAGGTGAAACAGCAGATCCTGAACCGTTTTGATGCCGAGCTTCTCCAGCCGCTGCGCCATCTTAGCAGCAACGCCTGTTAACTCTGTCACCGCCATGAGATCGAGTCTATCCACGCTTTATACCCATTTGATTTAACGTTCTATTTAAACAGTATCTGAGTCGATCACTGTAAATATATACATATACTATCAGAGTTCTGTATGAACGCAATCTTGCGCCAAGCTTGCGGGGGGAAAAGCATGCTGGCCTAAATGCAAGTGGCCTTACAGCCAGCCTTTTTGCAGGCACAGATGTCACCGATAAGGGGTGACAAATGTCATCTCTTATCGGTGAGTCGCAATGCCGTCTTATACAGATTGGGCGGAGAGGATCAGGTAGCTCAAGTAGATAAGATAGCAGAGCAGCAGCAATGCCCCTTCGCGCCGACCGATGCGCAGGCCGCTCCAGGCCAGGGGCAGAAGCAGCAGTGCCAGTGTTACCATCACCAGCAGATCCATCGCAGGTACGCTAGCGTTTATGGGCTGGATGAGTGCAGTGATGCCTAAGATGCCAAGCAGGTTAAACAGATTTGAGCCGACCAGGTTGCCGATGGCGATATCACTCTCACCACGTCTGGCTGCCACAACTGAGGTGATAAGTTCTGGCATGCTGGTGCCTATGGCCACAATGGTGAGACCGATAAGCAGTTCACTCATTCCCAGCTGTGTAGCCAGCGCAACGGCGCCGTCGACAAATAGGGCGCCGCCACCGACCAGCATGCCGATCCCCAGGGCGACTAAGAGCATTGACAGTAAGGGCGGAAGGGGACGGCTTGTTTCTTCGACCTTGGTTGCCTGCTGTTTATCAAACAGATAACTCATGGCCAGAAAGGCGACAAGCATAGAAGCCAGGAGGGCACCATCGAGACGACTCAGTCCACCATCGCTTAGCAGTCCACAAAATAGCAGAGTCGAAAACAGCATTAGGGGAATATCCCGCTTCACCATCTGCGACTGTACCCCTACCGGACGCACCAATGCCGTGAGTCCGAGGATGAGACCTATATTGGCGATATTCGATCCCACCACATTGCCCAGGGCGATATCTGCATTGCCAGCGATGGCCGATTTAAGGCTGACGGCCAACTCTGGGGTACTGGTACCAAAGGCGACTATGGTCAGGCCTATGACTAGCGGCGTGACACCGAGTCTGAGGGCGAGGGCACTGGCACCACGAACTAAAGATTCGGCGCCGAGAATGAGGATGAGCAGACCAGCAATAAGGGCTAGCGGGGTAAACATGATTAACTCTCAAATATGGGGGGAGGCAAGCATAGTGATTGTTGAAATTTAGGCAACAAGAATTTAGGGGGACGCTATTAAATTTTGTTTATCTCATCCTATACCGGGCAATAAAAAACACGCCTGATGGCGTGTTTTTATGTCAGACGAGTGTAAGTTTGCGATTACAGCTCATCTTCCCAGCGCACAATAGCGCCGCGCTGTCCATCGACCTTGGCGCTGTATCTCTGCTCCAGCACATGGCGTTTGATCTTCAAGGTAGGTGTTAGCACATCGTTGTCTACATCCCAAGCCTCGGTGACCACTATGATAGCATCGACGGTTTCGTGGGACTCCAGATGAGGGTTAACACTATCTAAGGTCGCCTTGAGTGAGGCTCGCACCTCCTCTTTCGGCTGCAGTGAGGCTCCTTCTGAGAGCTGAACTAGCGCTACCGGATGAGGCAGGCCAGAGCCTATGATGCAGATCAGCTCCACATGGGGGTCTTGCGCCAGCTTACGCTCGATAGGCACAGGCGCAACATACTTGCCTTTGGCTGTCTTGAAGTTGTCTTTGACGCGGCCCGTGATAGTGACACAGCCGTCGGCGTCGATTGAGCACAGATCGCCAGTATGGAAATAACCCTCTTGGTCGAAGCTGGCCTGAGTGACCTCCGGTTGTTTGTAGTAACCAGTCATCAAGCCTGGACTCTTAACCAGTAACTCTCCACTTTCGCTTTGCTTGACACTACAACCCTCTACCGCACGTCCGACTGTGCCAATCTTGCTGGCGTCGAAGGGGTGGTTGATGATGGAGTAGGCGCTGTTTTCTGTCATGCCCCAGGCTTCACAGATATTTAGGCCAATCTTGTGGTACCAGGCGATCAGCGAAGGAGGGATTGGTGCCGAACCTGAGCCTAACAGGTGGCAATGTTCCAGCCCTAGCCCTTGACGGATCTTCTTTTTCACCAGCGAGCTGATAAAGGGGATCTTGAGTAGTAGATTGAGTTTGGTGTAGCCAATCTTGTCGATAATATTTTTCTGGAACAGGCTCCACAGACGCGGCACAGAGAAGAAGACGGTTGGCTTGGCTCGTTGCACGTCAGCGACAAAGCTGTCGAGACTCTCGACAAAAGCAACGCTGCTGCCTGAATAGAAGGAAGAGCCTTCGATGGCAACGCGTTCGGTAATGTGGGCCAGCGGCAGATAGGAGAGCAGTCTATCGTTGCCATCAGTTTTGAGGTCACGCACCACGGCGCGGCAGGTCCAATCATAACTGGCGAAGGTCTGAATCGCCCCTTTAGGTTTACCGGTCGAGCCCGAGGTGTAGATGATGGTCATGATCTGCTCGGGCGTTGGTGCCTCGACATCAGTCAAGGGCTGGCCCATCTTCAGCAGAGTGTCCCATTGGTATTGAGCTGGCATAGTATCGTATGGCATGGCGAGACGCAGTATGTCGCCGCCGACACCGGCTTCCTGATCGGCCCAGTAATCCAGCTTACCGATAAAGATCGCCTTAGATTCGCTGTGCTCCAGCACGTAACGTATGGTATCGGCATTGGCGGTGGGATAGATGGGCACGCTGATGTAGCCACCAAGCATTAAGGCGAGATCGGTAATAAACCATTCGGCGCAGTTTTTCGATAAAACCGCGACCTTGTCGCCTGGCACTAAGCCGAGGTGGCGCAGTGCGCCGGCGATCTGCTGCATCTTCTGCTGTACTTCACGCCAGCTGAAATTGACATATTGGCCGTTTATGGGTTGTTTCAGGTAGGTGTTATCGCCATATTGCTCAACCCAGTGGTGCAACATGTCGACCGGTGATTTGAATAGTGAGTCCATCTTGCCATTCCATATTTATTCTTAGTGTTAAAGGAGACGCAACTTGGTTCGCTTGGCTTTTGCCACTGCGATACTCAACAACCCCCATTATTGAGCGGGCACTGATGTCTGCAATGAGAGCGCCTGGCCACTTTTTATGCGCGTCTTTGAGTATGGCGAAGAATGTGATCTATGACAATTGTTTTGCCGGAATAAAAGGCCAATTGTCATAGTCTTAGAGAGTATGGGGTGATAGGCGTGCTGGTGTTAGCCTTCTAGCTCGGCCTCGGGATCCGGTGCGCGCATTCGCTGCCACCAGGTTTCGTCGGCGACGATCTGCCCCTTTTCGTCGATGGCGGGATAGGGGATCTTCTTGCGTCGACAGGCCTTGGCGTAGATGGGATGTCCCTGTTCGAACAGCATGGTCTGGCAGTAGGCGTCATCTAAGGTGCGCTTGCCATACATGCCTGCCTGGGCGCGCTGGCGCTGGGCTTCATACATGATCAAGGCTGAGGCCACCGACACATTGAGCGATTGCACCATGCCGATCATCGGGATGATGATCTGCTGGTCGGCAATGGCCAAGCCTTCGTCGCTGACGCCGTCGCGCTCATTGCCCATGATCACAACAGTCGGCTTGGTATAGTCTATTTCGCGAAAATCTACAGCGGTTTCTGAGAAGTTGGTGGCCAGGATCTGCATGCCTGCCGCCTTGAACTGTGCCGCAGCCTCATCCATATGATAATGCTTGATGGTCTTGACCCACTGCTGGCTGCCCGAGGCGGTGTTGCCTGAAACGCGCATCTCGATATCGGGCCAAACGGCGTGAATTTGATGTATGCCCACGGCGTCGGCGGTGCGGATCACCGCGGCGATATTGTTAGTCTTGTGTACCTTGTCCAAACACAGGGTGAGGTCGGTCTGGCGGTTGTCTAGCATCTGGTTGATGCGGGCGAAGCGTTCTGGACTCATGATGTTTCGTTTGTAATGTTTATCAAGAACAAAGGGCGCCGCAGCGCCCTCTGGTGTCAACTTAGAGCTTACAGCTCCATCACGCCATCCATCTCAACCAGCGAGTCTTTTGGCAGCTGCTTGACGCCAATGGCGGCGCGGGCAGGATAAGGCTGCTCGAAGTAGCGACCCATGATCTCGTTCACTGTGGCGAAGTTAGCCAAGTCTGTCATGAAGATGTTCAGCTTAACGATATCTTTCAGGCTACCACCGGCGGCTTCACACACAGCAGTCAGGTTGTCGAATACCTGTACGACCTGGGCTTCAAACTCGTCGCTGACCATCTGCATGGTTTCAGGATTTAGCGGGATCTGGCCAGACAGATAGACTGTGTTGCCAACCTTAACAGCTTGAGAATAGGTGCCGATCGCCTGTGGGGCCTTGTCGGTTGCAATGATGATCTTCTCTGCCATAACGCTCTCTCTACTTAGGTTAATAATGGTGGAACTAACGATTACGTGATGTGCGCAGTACTTCCGGTAGTACCCTGATACGGCGCATCACGTTGGCTAAGTGGACCCGGTCGGTGACCGATATCCGTAAGTTAATCAAGAATACCCGGCCGTCGCGCTCTTCGGTGCTCAGGTTGTGGATATTTGAACCTTCGGCGGCCACGATAGAGGTGATCTTCGCCAGTGCGCCCTGGTGGTTGACGATCTCGATCCGCAGGTTGGCCTGGAACTCAACGCCCTCGGCGTTATCCCAGTGTACCGGGATATACTTGTCCGGCTCGCCCTGATAACCACGGATGTTGGCGCAGCTCTCCATATGCACTACCAGCCCTTTACCTGGGCTTACGTGGGCAATCACCGCATCGCCGGGAATGGGGCGACAACAGTTGGCGAAGGAGACCAGCATGCCTTCGGCGCCGCGGATCGGCATCATGTTGGATTCTTTATGCTCGTGTTGCTCGACGCGATCGCCTTTAAGACGCTGGGCGATCACTATGCTCATGGCGTTACCCAGACCGATATCGGCCAGCAGGGCATCGAGGGTGGCGTGCTTGGTCTCGCTGACCACCTTATCGATCTGCTCCTGGGGAATATCCTTGAGCTTGATGTCGCCTAAGGCATGGTTGAGCAGACGCTTGCCGAGCAGTACGGCATCATCTTCTTTGAGGCTCTTAAGCAGCTGTCTGATTTTCGAACGTGCCTTACCCGTCACCACAAAGTTAAGCCAGGCGGCATTAGGTCGTGCGCCCTTGGCGGTGATGATCTCTATAGTCTGGCCGGAAATAAGTGGCTGACTCAGAGGGTAGGCCTGGCGGTTAACCCGCGCGCCGACACAGGTGTTACCCACATCGGTATGAACTTCATAGGCAAAATCCACCGCGGTGGCGCCCACAGGTAGCTCGAGGATGCGTCCCTCTGGGGTGAAGACATAGATCTCTTCGGGGAAAAGTTCTGTCTTGAAGTTTTCGACAAATTCGAAGGAGGTGCTGGCGCTTTGTTGAAGCTCCAGCAGGCTCTGCATCCATTTACGGGCGCGGACCTGAGTCGTGGTGCCTTGCTGGGCCGAACCGGCGCCCTTGTAGAGCCAGTGTGCCGCCACCCCTTTGTCGGCCATCTGATCCATATCCTCGGTACGTATCTGAATCTCTACGGGCACGCCGTGGGGACCAAACAGTGAGGTATGCAATGACTGATAGCCGTTGGCTTTAGGGATGGCGATATAATCTTTAAAGCGGCCTGGGCGTGGTTTATAGAGCCCATGCATGGCGCCCATGACGCGATAGCAGGTGTCGATAGAGTCGACGATCACCCTAAACGCATAGATATCCATCACCTCTTGGAACTGCAGCTCCTTATTACGCATCTTGTTGTAGATGGAATAGAGGTTCTTCTCGCGGCCCTTGACTGTGCCCTGAAGGCCAGTGTCGTCAAGACGTGTCTTGATGGCGCCTTCGATATTCTGGATCAGTTCTTTACGGTTGCCCCGGGCTGATTTGACCACCTCTTTAAGTACGCGATAGCGCATGGGGTAGTACGCCTGGAAGCCTAAGTCTTCCAGCTCTGTCTTGATATTATGAATACCCAGACGATTGGCGATAGGGGCGTAAATTTCCAGGGTTTCCCGGGCGATGCGGCGACGCTTGTCGGGGCGCAGGGCGCCAAGGGTGCGCATGTTATGGGTGCGGTCGGCCAGTTTGATGAGAATAACCCGAATATCCTGGGTCATGGCCATCATCATCTTGCGGAAGTTTTCCGCCTGGGCTTCTTTCTTGTCTCTGAACTTCAGCTTGTCCAGCTTAGAAACGCCTTCGACCAGCTCGCCCACTGATTCACCAAACAGCTCGGAAAGCTCCTCTTTGGTGACAGGGGTATCTTCTATGGTGTCATGCAGCAGGGCAGCCATCAGCGTCTCATGGTCGAGACGCATATCGGCCAGGATGCGGGCAACCGCAACCGGATGGGTAATGTAAGGTTCGCCACTCGTGCGCATCTGCCCTTCATGAGCATCTCGCGCTACCTGATAGGCCTGCTTGAGTAATTCAACCTGCGTCGCTTCTAAGTAGCTGGACGCAGACTCCCTGAGACCTTCAAACAGATACAAGTGGCATCACTCCTTAGATAGCGTTACGGCCTTCAGCGATGGCAGCAACGGCAGCAATTTCGGCTGCTTCACGTTCGCGGACAGTTTGACGCTCATCGGCATCCAATGTGTCGGCGGTGACCAGGCCAAGTTCGATTTCGCGCAGGGCGATAACCGTTGGCTTGTCGTTCTCTTCTTCAACCATAGGGTCTTTGCCCTGCACAGCGATTTGGCGAGCACGACGCGCTGCAACCAGGATCATATCAAAACGGTTGCCGATTTGGTTTACGGCGTCTTCTACAGTTACGCGAGCCATGTATTGAAACTCCAGTGTTTATGGGTGAAAAAATGACGCAAAATTGTACACTATGGCAGCTAGTCTGCCAACAGATCATTAAGCATATCATTTAGAGCATGAATTTGACTAGCACGAGTGAGACGTTGGCTGCGAATAATTGCCTTTAAGTCCACTTGTGCCTGCTCGAAATCATCGTTGACTATGATGAAGTCGTATTCGTTGTAGTGAGAGATCTCCGACGTCGCCTGGGCCATACGTCCGGCGATCACCTCTGCGCTGTCCTGACCGCGACCGGTAAGGCGACGCTCAAGCTCCGTTTTTGATGGCGGCAGGATAAATACGCCGACAGCTTCTGGCATCATCTTTTTGACCTGCTGCGCGCCCTGCCAGTCGATATCGAGAAACACATCGATACCTTTCGCTAGCATGACTTCAATGGCTTCGCGAGAAGTGCCGTAATAATTGCCAAATACCTCGGCCCACTCAAAGAAGGCCTGTTTATCGATAAGCGCCTTGAACTCGTCGACTGTGACAAAATGGTAATGCTCGCCGTCGACTTCGCCCACTCTGGGTTGGCGTGTCGTGTGTGACACAGAGACCTTCATATCGGCTGGGTTATCGCGCAAAATCGCGCTAAGAAGTGAAGATTTGCCGGCGCCACTGGGCGCTGAAATGATAAAGAGGTTTCCGCGAGCGGTCATGTATTTGCTATCCAAAGGCTGTATCGTTTTAGGTAGCCGGATATTATACAGCCTAGAGGTAAATTTAGGCTAGGGTCTGTTGACCTTTCTTATTTTTTTCTGCCTTGATGGGGATCCGTTTGAACGGGGATTCCTTTGACAGACATTAGGCTGGCGGGGAAAATTAACCAAAATTAAGCGTCATCCAAGGCAAGATCCTTTAGACTCTCTGCTGAGATAGCCGTGAAGTGGAATTTTTTATGTTGTTAAACACCTTTTTTTGTCGTCAGGGCGTAGATACCAGCTTACGTTTTCTTGTCATCACCTGTGGCTCGCTCTGTCTTATTTATCTTTTCTCACTGCTGTTTGCCGGCCATGGCATTTTGGTGTTGTTTGCGCTCCCTCTGGTGGCCTTGAATATCCTTAGTGCCGCCCGTCGCCTGCCTAAGGCGCTGAGTTTGCAGGCATTGATTATGCTCCCTGGGCCACTGCTGTTTAGCGTGAGTCTAGTATTGGCTGAGCAGACTTGGCTAACTTGGGTGGCGCTCATTTTGAGTTTGTTGGCGGCCGGCTATATCGTTTCTCGGCCTCAACCTAAGGCACTATCTGCTTTTGATAGCCTAGGTTACAGCGGTCCTAAGCAGCATAGTCAGACGCGTCGACCCCGGGTCGAGCCCACGCTGGCGGGCTCGGCGCCACTTGAGAGTATTGCGTTTGATGCGGTGGACGAGATATCCCCCAGCGATGACCATTATCAGAGTGACGATAAGCTGTCACGTGGTCTCGATAGCGTTAGGCCAATCTTGAATGATCTGCTTGCCAAATTAAAACGTCACCCGCGAGCAGCCTTGTTGGGGTTTGGTTGCCTGTCACTGCTGCTCGGCAGTCTTTTCTGGTTGAGCGGTGATAACACCACTGAGCAAGTCATCAGCGAGGCTGAACCTGAGGCCACAGTTGACCAGGCACCAAGGACGGCCATTAAGCAGGTTTCGATGCCAGACGGCTTTAAGGTGCAGCTCGAAGGCAAGGTGCTGATGCTCAGCTGGTTGGGTGAGCGAGGTGAGCCGGGTATTATTTGGTCGCTCGCCAGCGCCGAGGGCGATAGTAGTTGCCAAAATTTGACCTTCAACAATGGCGCGAGTTATCGGCCGATGGAGGTTCATTTGCTAGCTGACTCCTCGACCCAGGCCCGTTTTTCACCTTTAGATGTTCCCGCCATCATTAACGATATCGCCATGCGCGGTAGTCTGACCCTATGTGGTTATGAGTTTAGCCTCAAGGGCAGTCAGGCGGCGCTGGCTAAAGAGGCGGCATTTAGGCCTTACCTGTGATCTAATACCATGACACGGGCGGTTATAGCGCCGCCTGTGTTATCTCTTCTTAAGGCGAGCTATTCGTCTCGTGTGGTTTGATGTCGATGAAGTTAACAGATGTTGTGTCCAGCGGGGATGATAACTATCCATCTCTGACCCTAGTGATCATGGCGGCGGGGCTGGGGAGCCGTTTTGGCGGCGATAAGCAGTTGGCGGCGCTTGGTCCCCAAGGTGAAACCATGTTGCAGCTGTCGATAGCCAGTGCTATCAAGGCGGGGTTTTCGTCTGCGGTGATCGTTACCAGAGCATCACTGATTGCTCCCTTGCAGGCGCTGCTGGCGGATCTGCCCAGTTATTTTACGGTGCGGTATTGTGTGCAGCAGCTCACCGATCTGCCTTCGGTTTGTCGCGAGATAGTGGCAGAGTGCAAGCATCGCACTAAGCCTTGGGGCACGGCTCATGCGCTCTGGAGCGCTCGCAAGCTTGTCTCAGGTCCCATGGCGGTGATTAATGCCGACGATTACTATGGCGACCGAGCCTTTAGCCTGTTGGCGCAAGGATTTAAGCAAAGACCAAGTCAGTGGCAGATGGTGGCCTATCCCCTTAAAGAGACATTATCTGACCATGGCGGCGTGAATCGCGGCATCTGCGTTACCCGGGATAATCTGCTGATTTCTGTCGAAGAGTGGCTGAATATTGCCTGGCAAGGTGATAATCTGGTGGGCTCGCATCAGGGACTGCAAGCCAATTTGGCTCCCGATGCCTTGGCCTCTATGACCTGTTGGGGTTTTACCCCTGAGATCTTTGAGATCCTAGCCCAGGCCTTGAGTGCTTTTATAGTGCAGCAGGGGCAGAGGCCAGGTAGTGAGTGTTATCTCCCTGCCGTGGTGCAAGCTGCTTTGAGTGCTAAGACGAATGCTAAACAGGTATTCGTGAGCCAAACCTCGGATACCTGGTTAGGGGTGACCTATCCGCAAGATATTGATTGGGTAAAACAAAAATTAATGGAGTTACTGGGTGATTGATTTTATTAGGCAGCAGGTGCTGCCGCACTTTGGCGTAACCGATTCGGCTAAAGTGAGCCCGCTTGGCAATGGTCATATCAATGATACTTTTTTAGTGCGCTGGCCCGAGGGGGAGTTTGTTCTGCAGCGCATCAATACGGACGTTTTTACTCAACCCTTAGCGCTTGTGCGTAATGCACAAAGAGTCGCGCAGCATCTGCAATCGAAACATGACAATGGCGAGTATCGCCTCAATGTGGTGGCTCCTGTGGGTAACTTACAAGATGAGTTGGCGCTGGATTTAGGTGAGCAGGGCTTTTGGCGCGCCATCTCATATCTACCTTATAGTCATAGCCTTGAGGTGGTTGAAGATGCCTCGCAGGCAGAATCTGCCGCCAAGGCATTTGGTCACTTCTCTCGCGCCTTAAGCGATCTCGATGCCAGCCAGCTTGAGGATGTGATCCCTCAATTTCATCATCTGCCGGGGCGTATCGCCCAGCTGCAACAGGCGGTGGCTAAAGACAGTCTAGGGCGCCTTAACGAGTGTCAGGCGTGGGTCGACTTTGCTCTGTCACAGGATGAGCTGCTGAACGAGCTAAGCGAACTCGAGGCGCAGCTGCCGCCGCGAGTCTGCCATAACGACACTAAGATCAATAACATGCTGTTTGATAAGCGCGACATGAGCAGTATGGCAATTATCGATCTCGACACCTGTATGCAGGGTCATCTGATGTACGACTTTGGCGACATGGTACGTACCTTTACGTCGCCAGAGGCAGAAGATTCCACCAACTTGCCCAAGGTCGAAGTGCGCGAGCCTATCTTTGCCGCCATCTGCCGGGGTTATTTAAGTGAGCTGGGTGAGGTGCTGAGTGACAAGGAGCGCCAAAGCCTGTGGTTAGGGGCCAGAGTGATCTGTCTGATGATTGGGGTGCGCTTCTTAACCGATCACCTCAATGGCGATGTTTATTTTCATATTCATCATGATAATCATAATCTTGAGCGGGCAGCTAATCAGTTTACCTTGTATCAAAGCTTATTGGCGCAACAAGCGACGCTCAGGGCTTATCTAGCCTAGAGTCGATAAAAAGGGGCTTTTGGCCCCTTTTTTGTGGCCGCTTGTTGGTAACTTTTGCTTAAGATCAACTTAAGGTGATCTCATTGATAACTTTGCTATCAAAGCGTTAAGTTAGCTCGTACACTGCACACAGTTTTCCGACTATAGGTGAGATAGATGCCACCCATTATCTGTAATACTGCATTAGAAGCCGTCGCCCTGATCCAGAGCGGCGAGACCCTCTGGACTCACTCCATGGGCGCCACCCCCAAGTTGTTACTCGATGCTTTGGCCGAGCACGCCCTCACTAGGCAAGACCTTACCTTGTTGCAGCTGCATACCGAGTGCGCCGAATCTCTCAGTGACCCGCGCTTAAAAGGCCACCTGCGTCATCGCTGTTTCTTTGGCGGCTTGCCGACCCGTTTGTTGTTGCAGCAGGGCGATGCCGATTATGTGCCCATCTTTCTCTCCGAGGTGCCAAAACTCTTTCGTTCGGGTGAGCAGCCCATAGATACGGCGATCGTTCAGGTATCGCCGCCCGATAAGCATGGTATCTGTTCCTTAGGGATCTCGGTGGAGGCCACGCTCGCCGCCTGTCAGGTAGCGGGTAAGATCATCGCCCATATCAACCCCTGTATGCCGCGCACCCATGGGGATGGTTTCATTCATTACGATAAATTTGCCGCCGTATTTGAGCAGATCATGCCGCTACCACAACATCCGCTTGCCGCCAGCGATGAGACCAGCCTCGCCATTGGCATGCATGTCGCCAGTTTAGTGCGTGACGGTGACTGTCTGCAGATGGGCATAGGGGCCATTCCCGATGCCGTATTGTCTTGTTTAACGGATCATAAAGATCTTGGGGTGCATACCGAGCTGTTTTCCGATGGCGTATTGAATCTGGTTGAGCTGGGCGTGATTAATAACAGCCGCAAGAAGGTGCATCCGGGTAAGCTGGTCACTGGCTTTGCTCTGGGCAGTCAGCGCCTGTATGACTATGTGGACGATAATCCTTCGGTGATCTTCATGGATATCGAGCAGGTCAACGATACCTCGATCATTCGTAAGAACCCTAATGTGATGGCCATTAACTCGGCGCTACAGGTGGATATCTCGGGGCAGATCTGCGCCGACTCCCTAGGTACCCGTATCTATTCCGGGGTTGGTGGTCAGATGGACTTTATTCGCGGCGCAGGCCTTTCCGAAGGTGGCCGCTCGGTGATCGCACTGCCCAGCACTGCGGCGGGGGGCAAGGTGTCGCGGATCACCACTGTACTTTCTCCTGGGGCTGGCGTGGTCACCACTCGCGCCCATGTGCATTACATAGTCACCGAATATGGCGCGGCTAATTTGCGGGGAAAATCCCTGCGTGAACGAGCCAGAGCGCTGATCGACATTGCCCATCCCGATTTCAGGGAGCAGCTTTGCCAGGAGACCTTCGATATGTGGGGATTAAGCGTTTAGCCTAGTTTCCTATAACGAAAAAGCCCCGAGTTGATACACCAACTAGGGGCTTTGCTTATATTGTGCACGCTAAGCCTCAGGTCGACGGCTGTTTTGGTTTACTCATCATCATGTTGGACGCGATGGCAAACAGGCAATAGCCGGTGAAGAACCAGAAGCCGATCTCTAATTGGGCATGCATAATGAACAATTCGCCCATTTGATCCTTGGCGTTGCCGGCAAGGTAGCTGACAATGATGGCGACCACAAATACATCGGCCATGCTCCATTTTCCTATGGTATCGATAAGGCGTGTGAGCCTTGCGGCAGCGTTACCCTCAGCAAAAACAAGAATGGCCTGCGCCAGCAGTTTCAGGGTAGGAATGATCACCGAAAAGGTGGCTATCAAGATGCCGACCAGCAGGTTACCGCTCTGCATCAGATCTTCTACCGTCCCCAAAATACTGCGCTGCTTGCGATAAATTTCCACCTGACCCTCAAGCTCATTAAAACCGAGGAAGGCTGATACTGAGCCAAGTAGGCCACGCACTTCGCTGTCTTCTGTCATCAGCTCTATGCTGGTCTTGGCAAACTTGGATTTGTCGGCCTGGCCATCAAGGCTAAGCATCGGCAGGCTGAGCCCGGGGATAAGTAGGGCCAGCGCGATAATAATCACTAGTAGTTGTGGCCATTTACTCCGTTGTGGCATGAGTTCTCCATTTTCGCTGTTTAGCCTATGGTCGGCATGAGACTTAGTTATACATTGATTGGAATGAATGCTGGCTGAATATAGTCATTCGCCCGAGAGATACTTTCTATCATGCCCGGAGTTGCCTTGGAAGCCTTGCTGCCTAAAGGCATTTGCGTGAGTTCATTAGGAGATTTATTCACTTTACGCATTTAATTTCAGGGAACTGTTCCGTTCTATATGGTCACTAAGCGTTTAGATTGCTGATGTAGAAACGAAAAAAGCCTCAGAATTGAGGCTTTTTGCTAAGGGTGAGGAGTTTATTCCACATTCTGGATCTGCTCATTGAGTAGCGGTATAGAACCTAACAAACTCAATGATTTACCGAGAAGAAACCGTTCAGAAATGCCTGTTTGCCCACCAAACTGCCCACCACTTGCCTATGGCTTTTACTAAATCTTAGTGGTTAGCAATGGAAAAACAGTGCCGTTTTTATGCTGCTGTTAGGGTCTAAAAATAGCAGTTTTGAAGGGCTTTATCGAGTAATTTTTTCAACACTCTACGCACTGATGGATATTATAGTGTCCAAGTTCTGTTTTATTTCGCTATAATGGATATAACTGTATCCATTTGGTCTTTGCGGATGAATTTTACCTTACTTGATGATACCGATGTAAGCCAAGCTTATGCGGCCTATTTACGTGAGTTACGCAAGCAGGCAAAGCTGTCGCGCGCTGCATTGGCTGAGCGAAGCTGCGTACCTGCGGCCACCATTAAGAAATTTGAGCTGACCGGGCAAATTTCATTTCGTCAATTGCTGTTGCTATGGCAGACACTTGATTCGCTAGATAGGCTTTATCAGCTCACGCAACTTAGCAAAGAACGCGCTGCTATACCCACGAGTATTGATGAGGTGCTAAAAGATGAGTTTTAAACCGATTCAGAAGCTTAATGTTACTCGTACGCTAAGCTCAGGTGAGCAGATCTCTGTTGGAGTCTTGGCGCAGAATCGGCAAGGCGTTTTTTTTCAGTATGCTGACGACTATTTGCAGCAGTTTGGCAATTTATCACCGTTTACCTTGCAAGCGAATAGGCAAGTTCAAGCCGCACCTAAAGCGCCGCACCAAGGAGTACATGGCGTATTTGGAGATTGTTTGCCCGATGGCTGGGGCATGTTGTTACAAGATCGTATTTTCCGGCAAAAGGGCATCCTACCTAATCAATTAACGGCGATGGATAGATTGGCCTTTGTCGGTGATAAAGGCATGGGAGCGCTGTCTTTTGCTCCGGTGTCTGAGTTTTCAGCCACGACATACGCGGACATTGATTTAGCAACCTTGGGCTTAGAAGCACAAACGCTGTTCGATGCTTCAATGTCAGATTATATGGATGATAATCACGATGAGTTAGATGGGCATACGCAACAGGTGTTGGCCGCATTAGTCGCCGGTGGTAGTTCGGGTGGAGCAAGGCCCAAGGCGCAGATTTATATGCCTGCAGGGGAAACTCAGCATTGTCGAACCTTTGCTCAGCCTGGAGATGAGGCTTGGCTGATTAAATTTACCTCGAAAAATCTCGCGCTCGGGCATGAAGAAGGGCTGTGTGAAGCGGTTTATTTGCAAATGGCCGTGCTTGCCAAGTGCCAACCACCAGTCTGGCAACTCATTGAAGCACCAACTACAAGCGGTGCGTCTGCCTGGTTGGCGCTTAAGCGTTTTGATTATGTCACGGAGCAGGCCCGTTTAAGCGGTAATCGCAGTTCAGGTCGCCTACATATGCATAGCGCTTGCGGGCTGCTGGATGCAGACTTTCGAACGCCAAGTTTAGATTATATTGACTTGATCAAAGCCAGCCGTCAGTTGTGTAAATCCCCCGCTGCTGGGCAGCTGCAATTTCGCCGTGCCGTTTTTAACCTGCTGTCGTCTAATCAAGACGACCACAGTAAAAACTGGGCGTTTTTGCAAGCGGATGACGGTCAATGGGATCCTGCCCCTTTTTACGATGTTACCTACAGCCCGCATCCATTCAACGAACACGCCACTGCTTTCGGCGGTTATGGCAAAGCGCCATCGCTTAAGGTGATGCAAAAACTTGCTACTAGTGCTGGCTTTGCGAATTGGAATGATGCAAGGCAAGTCATTGAAGAAGTCGCAGAAGCCATCAGCCAATTTACTTATCTTGCCAAGCAACAAGGGATCAGTAAAACAACAGTGTCTGCGATTGCTAAGACATTGGCTCAGCGCAAACAGGAAAATGCAGCGCTTTTTCAATGAAAGTAAAACAAACTTTTCAATTCACAATAAATACATAACAAGGTCATCGTGAGCGAATATCAATACTATAAATTTGAGCGTCTGGATGGGTATTTAGATGCTAAAGCACGTCAAGCACTCCGATCAATTTCAAGCCGTGCCGAGATCAGCGCTACGTCCTTTCAGGTGTATTACACATACAGTGACCTAAAGGCGGAGTCTTCTGAGCTGATATTAAAATACTTTGATATTGGTTTTTACTATGCCGATTGGGGCTCAATCGATGCCTACATCAAGCTACCAGCTGGAACGCTCCCTGAAGCGTTACTTGGCTTTTCAAGTGATGGGCTTCATGTTCACGAAAACGATGAGTGGCAGTTGCTGATTTTTTCCCTTGAAGAGTATGACGAGTATTTTGACGATGAAGATGCTGACGACTTTTTCCAGCATTTAGCTGCTTTACGCAGCGGGTTAATGCAAGGGGATTGGCGCCTTGTGAACTTTATGTGGCTCAAAGCGTTTGATTTTAATGATGACGTTGAGCGAATGCCGTTGATTCAATTCGACTTTGAACACCTCAGTGAAGAGTTGCAGGCCTTTGCAGCGCTGTATGAGATTCCCTTAGCCTTAGTTAAGGCGCTCGCCATGGTGCTGACCGAACAACCCAGTCATCAAGCCAAACAAACCCAATTTCAATTTGATGAATGGCTCCATAATCTCTCGCAAGCAGAGAAAGACACGCTATTACGCACGTTGTTTGAGCAAGGCCAGCTAACCCGTCACCAAGCCTTAGCGCTGACGCGAAAAGAACCAGGCAACACAGACGAGATCTATCAATATTGGTTAACACCCGATCTGATATCCCCTTTCATTGAGCAAGCGCAAAGTCTGTTACAGCAAGAGCAAGCCGCAGCACTCGCAAAAAAATTAGCCATCGAAAAAGCGGAAAAAGAAAAAGCGTTGACGGATATCTACAATCAACGTGAGCACTACTGGCAGCAATCACAAGAGCAAGCGGATCGAACTTGCGCCAGTGGTTACGATGCGGCATCACGCTATCTGCATCAGCTGTTTGAGGCCTATCAGTTCAAAGCTGATGAAGCGGCGTTTGAACAACGCTTTAAGCGCTTTGTTGTGGCGAATAATAGCCGTAAAGCACTGTTAAATCGCTTGAGTGATTTGCTTTAAACGATGAGGCGATAGGCTGGCCAAATGACGTTAGCAAAAAACCGATTGAGGGTTGGTTGAAAGGTTGTAAGCCCACCAAAGGTCTACAAATTGTTACCTATGAAGTCACTTTGTGTAGACCTCGGGGTCTAAGCAACGCGCTTTTACCATCTCTGTGGTAAATACTGCGTGAAATACAAAGGCATCACGATATTGGTTTGCTCTAATGCGGATGAGCCTTGTGTACCCGTTAACTTAAAGGTTTTACTTGGAGTACATTTTTCAACGTAGGATGTCAACGATTTTGCTCTTGTACGTTTACCACTTTTGACCTCCACAGGGACGATATCGCCTTCATCGGTCGCCAAAATAAATTCGATTTCGGCGCGGGCGTCATTCCATGAATAGCTTGGGTCAACGCCAATGGCAGTGAGCTCTTGTTGCACAAAGTTTTCAGCCACATAACCTTTGTATTCATAGTTTTGTTGCTTAATTTCTTTATAACTGCTGCCGAGCATATGATTAAGCAGGCCCACATCAAACAGAAACAGTTTCACCATATTTTCTTTTTTATAGGCCGCTAACGGAGATTTCGGCAATCCTTCAATAGGGTAGTTTGGCAAAGCTAAGCGGCAGCAGTTAAGCCTATGGATCGCGGTTTCAAAATCGCTATAACGAGATTTACGCTCATGCACATGCTTAAATTTAAAGCGTTTAACCGACTCATCGCTGACAAGTGATAGCTGGGCTGGAATGCTATTAAATACCGATTCAATCAGTGTGGCGTCGACCTTGCCCGCGTACTTACCAAAATCGCGGCGATAACCTTCAACTAAATCGGCATGAATTTTTGTGACTTTTTCAACACGCTCTAGAATGCTTGAATCTTTAAACTGATACCAAGCAGAAACGGCTTCCGGCATACCACCTGTAAAAAAATAGTCGGTTAGTTTATCCATCAATTTAGTATGCACCGCCGGTGTACTTGCTTGACTATCAAATGCTTTGATCAGTGCTTGCTCGTTGGATGCGTAAATAAATTCTTGGAAGGTCAGTGGTCGTAAATTGTATTGTTCTACCTTGCCCACAGGGAAGGTGTTGAGCAAACCAATATTTGAGCCGCTGGCTGCGACAAAATAAGACGGTGCTTTTTCGGCAAAATACTTAAGTGAAGTAACGGCACGTTCGCACTCGCCAATTTCATCAAATATCAGCAAGTCGGTTTCTGGGTTGAACGCTTGGTTGGTTAACAACTCAATGTTCATTACTAGCTCGTCAGGTGACAACGAGCCATCGAACGCTTCTTTGTAAGCTGGGTTTTCAAGGAAGTCGATACGAAGGATGTTGGCAAAGGTGTTCCCAAATAACTCTTGTAGCAGATAGGTTTTACCTGTTTGTCTTGCACCATCGATCAATAATGGCTTGCGCACCGGTTTATTTTTCCATGCTATAAGGGCGTTTAGTAAGTTGCGTTGCATTGTCATTTCCCGCCAATTAAGACTGTTAACTGCCTGTAGTATAACTCAGTTTACACTTTTACGCGCAGAAAAGTGCGGAATTTCACATTTTTATGCGCATAAAAGTGTGAACGGGTTCTGGTTGAGTATAAATCAGCCCCTTAATAGCTATCTTTCTTCTTTGAAGCTGGCTGGCATTGTTTGCCAAGTTTTAGCGATGTGGACATGAGCAAATGCTATAAGAATATGACGCCCTTATTTTTTATTTAGCAATTGGATGTCTTGCAGCTTTCTTCCCAGCTCGTCATCACGGGCGACCTTGGTTAGGTCGTCTAACAATCCGAGGACTGCCAAAACCTTAACGTAGTGACCAAGTGAAACAGAAGGATCACCTTTTGATATTTTACGCAGTGTTGGCTTAGAAATCCCTGTCCTACTATGCATCATTTCTTGAGTAATGCCGCGTCTCTTCATCGCCAATGTTAAGTTTTCGCCCAAGATGTTTAACATCTTCCTTTGTCTAGGGAATATGACCGCAGTGCGTTTTGATTTTGGCTCGACAGTATCCATAATGAAACTATATTTTCTTAAATTTTAATTTAGTGAAATTATAGTTTCACTTTTATCTTCAAGTTGTAAAGCAATAAATTGCCATCTCTCGAAGTAAAGTGAGCCAAGATCTGAATAGGTCATGTCGATTTTTTACTGTTTTTTCGACATGACTTTCTTGTGTGTCGATACACTCGACATATCAACACTCAATCCATACGACTCACCAAAACCGAGTTTTGAGTCGGAAACTTCAAAGCAGTACGCCATCCACTGGGCTTTTGGGGCAGTATGGGCAACGCGTTAATTCACGCAGCTTAGCCTCACACTAACCCTGCCCACAGAGCATTTATTGTTTTGGGCACTAGCTACAAACTGGGGCAGGTAGCTACCTGCACCCTCAGAAAGCTGCACGATCTGGGCATTTATCTACCTACTGCGTCCGTTTAGTACTGGCAAACTCCAAACTGAACTTAACAGATCAGTGAGGAAGCAAACGATGAACCCAACGACACAATCCCCCTCAAACTCAGTACACCCAGCGCGTCAGCAGCGGATTTTGCGCTTGCCCGAGGTAAAGGCCAAAACCGGCTTTGGCCGCAGCACCATTTATGCCTTGATGGCCAACGGAGAATTTCCGCGATCTATTCGCATTGGCGCGCGTGCCGTGGGCTGGTTAGAAAGCGATATCGACCAGTGGATTGAAACTCGCCGTATCGGTGCTGCTTATGGCCGTGGATAAACCATCAACACCAACCCCGTTACCAGCCAGTGAGATGAATAATAACGCGCCAACATTACCGGCTGGTTTTGCCTATAACGCGCAAAACTGGCTGGTGATGCAACCGACAGGGCAAGATAGCCCAGTCAAAATCTGTTCTTGGCTGCAAGTAGCTGCTCGTACTCGCGATCCGCAAGGGGACAACTACGGCTATTTATTGCACTGGTTAGACGATGACAATCGCCATCGCTATTGGGCCATGCCCGCAGAACTATTGGCCGGAGACGGCAGCGAGTACCGCCGAATTCTACTCAGCCGAGGCATGCGGCTAAGCAACAGTGTTAAAGCGCGGCAGTTGCTCTCGCTGTTTATTCAACAAATGGGCGAACTGGCCACGCAAAAGGCTATCAGCGTGAACTGCATTGGCTGGCATCACCACGCTTATGTGCATCCGCGCCTCACCATTTACCCAAGCGAATACAGCAATAACCCGCGCATGGTGCTGCAAACTATGCACCCAATAGAAGGCTTTATTCAACAAGGCAGTAGCGATAGTTGGCGGCAGCACGTTGGCCGTTATTGTCTGGATAATCCGCTATTAATCGTTGGTGTCTGTGCTGCACTGGCTGCCCCTTTGTTACACTTGTGCGGGGTGGATGGTTTTGGTTTACACCTCTACGGTGCCAGCAGTACCGGTAAAACCGCAGCGCTGTATCCGCCGTTATCAGTGTGGGGCGAGCCTAATCAGCTGCGCCATAGTTGGCGTGCCACGGCCAATGGTTTAGAAGGCACAGCATTGGCGCATAACGATGCCTTACTTGCGCTCGATGAAATGGGCGAAGTTGACCCAAAAGAAGCGGGTGATGTCGCTTATATGCTTGCCAATGGCCAAGGTAAAACCCGCGCAGGCAAATACGGTGAAATGCGCTTACCCGCCCGTTGGCGTTTGGTGTTTTTATCTACTGGCGAAGTGACGCTCGAAAGCCATCTGGCCAGTATCGGCAAGCGCGTAAAAGCCGGCCAGCAGGTGCGCGTGATTGATCTCAGTGCAGATGCCGGTGCGCAAATGGGCGTGTTTAACCATTGCCATGGTATGAACGCCGCCGATTTAGCCGACCACCTAAAACAACAAAGTCGCCGACATTACGGCAGCTTGGCCTTGGATTGGTTGCGGTATTTAACGCAGCACAGCGCTCAGGTGCGACCCGTTTTCCAAAACGTACGCCAACGCTTTTTAACCAGCTTGCCACCTGATGCAGACGGCCAAGTGCGCCGGGTCGCCGAAAAGTTTGCCTTACTGGCCAGCGCTGGCCTTTTAGCCATTCAAGCCAAAGTACTTGATTGGCCAGCTCAAAGTGTCGAAGCCGCCTGTTTAAGCCAGCTAAACCAATGGATACTTGCCCGCGGTGGTGTGGCCGCCAATGAAGACCAACAAGCCATCCGCCAAGTACGCAGCTTTATTGAGCAACATGGCGAAAGCCGCTTTACGCTTAAACAATCCGGTTACAGCAGCCAAGTACGCCAACGAGCAGGTTGGATAGACAACAGCGGCCCACAAACCCTCTACCTGTTTTACCCAACCGGTTGGCGTGAAGCCACCGAAGGACTCAGCCCAGATCGCGCCGCCAAAGCACTGATGGCCGCAGGCTACCTAATCCCTGATGGTAATCGGCCACAGCGCAAAGTCAGTCTGCCCGACAACACCCGCCCACGCATGTACTGTGTTAAAGGCAGCATCTTGGATGACTAAAAAGGCGATGAATCCTGTGTAGGCTTGTCGCCTTGCAGTGTACCGCCAGTCAACCTAAGGGCTGGGCGAGGATTCAAGGCTAAGGCGGACAAGACCGCCAGAGGCATTCCCGTGAACTGCTAGCACACCAACAACCAGCACCGAACGAATAACAAATGGTCTCAATTATTTGGTTTTAACTCAAATAAGTTGAGAATAATCATAATCGTGGTAGGGTAAGCAACAGTGAAAAATCCCCAAGTTTATGGTTAAGAAAACACCGTGGAGAGAGCATGATCCGCTGCCACCTAGCCCGATTAATGGGTGAGAGAAAAATGCGCATTAGCGACGTGATGCGAGAAACCGGCCTCAGCCGTACCACCGTCACGCTACTGTACAAAGAAACCGCGCTTAAGGTGGACTTAGAAGCGCTTGATAAGCTGTGTGAGTTATTTAACTGCCCGTTGAGCGATTTGCTTGAGCAGGTTCCAAATTAAAACGATTACAAGGAATGTTATGGCCTTCAATACCAAAAAATTCAATGAAGATAGCCGAGTAAAAATCCCTGCAATTCTTCATTTAATGCGTCTAGGTTATAAGTACCTGTCACTTAAAGGGCAAAGCTGGGATCTCGACACCAATATCTTCCCTGACGTATTCAAAACCGCTATCGGCAAAATTAACCCTGGTATTGAAGATGCTGAAGCCGGTCGATTATTAGATGATGTAAAACTACTGCTTGATAACGAAGACTTGGGAAGAGCTTTCTTTGAGCGCCTATCAGAACGCTCAAATATCAAACTAATTGATTTTGAAAACTTTAATAACAATACCTTCCATGTTGTTACCGAGCTAACCTGTCAAAACGGCGATGAAGAATTCCGCCCCGATATCACGCTGCTTATCAATGGTATGCCGTTGGTGTTTATCGAAGTGAAGAAGCCCAATAATCGCGAAGGTATTTTGGCCGAGCGCGACCGCATCAATAAACGCTTTCAAAACCCTAAGTTCAAGCGTTTTGCCAACATCACTCAGTTTATGATTTTCTCCAATAACATGGAGTACGACGACGGCGATCCTGAACCCGTGCAAGGTGCGTTCTATGCCAGTAGTTCTTACCATAAGCCGGTGTTCAACTATTTCCGCGAAGAAGAAATCTTCAATTTAACCGCCTTGTTGAAGCCGGTATCGGATGATGACGAGCTTAAAGTCTTAAAAGACAATAATCTGGAAGTGATCCGCAGTAACCCAGAGTTCCAGACCAACAAGCAACCCGAGCGCCCAACCAACCGCATTTGCACCTCTTTACTCAGTCGTGATCGCTTAGCCTTTATTTTGCGTTACGCCTTGACATATGTGTCCGAGTCGGACGGGTTACAAAAACACATCATGCGTTACCCGCAGTTGTTTGCCACCAAGGCCATTGAGCGTAAGCTCAGCGAAGGCGTTAAAAAAGGCATTATCTGGCACACCCAAGGCAGTGGTAAAACCGCCCTAACGTTTTATAACGTGCGCTTTTTGACCGACTACTTCCAAAAGCAGCAGGTCATTCCAAAGTTTTACTTTATTGTTGACCGCCTAGACCTACTGCAACAAGCACAGCGCGAATTTACCGCCCGTGGTTTAACCGTACACACCATCAACTCACGCGATGACTTTACCCGTGACATTAAAGCTACACAGGTGATCCATAACCATTCTGGCAAGCCAGAAATCACCGTGGTGAATATTCAAAAGTTTAAAGATGACCCAGATGTAGTCAGCACCAAAGACTACAACGTCGCGATCCAGCGAGTGTATTTTTTAGACGAAGTTCACCGCAGCTATAACCCCAAAGGCAGTTTCTTAGCCAACTTAAGCCAGTCAGACAGCAACGCCATTAAAATCGGTTTAACTGGTACGCCGCTATTAGGTGACGATTACAACTCACGTGCCTTGTTTGGCGACTACATTCACAAGTACTACTACAACGCGTCCATTGCCGACGGTTATACACTGCGCCTAATCCGTGAAGAGATCAGCACCCAATACAAAATTGAATTGCAAAAAGCCTTAGAAGAAGCCGAAGTGAAAATGGGCGATGTGGATCGTAAGCTGATTTACGCCCACCCAAGCTTTGTTGAGCCCATGCTGACTTACATCGTAAACGACTTTGAAAAAAGCCGTGGTGCATTAAACGATACAACCATTGGTGGCATGGTCATTTGCGACAGCTCAGATCAAGCCAAGCAGATGTTTGAAATCTTCAATGGCGTTTATGCCGAAACGCCTATTCTGCCGCAAACATCCAACTCAAAAACCGAAGTGCTTGGAGTCGCTGAGCCTGCGCCAACCAGTTATGCAGAGACTGCCAAACAAGCCCAAAAGGTAAAAAATGCCGCCTTGATTCTGCACGACATTGGCACCAAAGAAGAGCGTAAAAACTGGGTTGAAGACTTTAAGGCAGGAAAAATCGATTTTTTGTTTGTGTATAACATGCTGCTCACTGGTTTTGACGCCAAACGCCTGAAAAAGCTCTACCTTGGTCGGGTGATCCGCAAGCACAACTTGCTGCAAGCGCTCACCCGAGTGAACCGCACTTACAAAGATTTCCGCTACGGCTATGTGGTCGATTTTGCTGATATTCGTAAAGAGTTCGATGCCACCAACAAAGCCTATTTCGACGAATTACAGTCAGAACTGGGCGATGAGATGGAGCACTACTCACACCTGTTTAAATCGCAGGAAGAGATCAAACAAGAAATCGAGCATATCAAAGACGTACTGTTCCGTTTTGATACCGACAACATGGAAGAGTTCTGCAACCAGATCAGCCAAATACAAGACCGCGACACCGTACTGGCGCTAAAAAAAGCCTTAGCCGATGCCCGCAGCTTGTATAACTTAATCCGCTTGCAAGGTGAGTATGACTTCCTCGATGAACTCGATTTTGCCAAGCTTAATGTGCTGTATCGTGAAACCAGCAATCATCTGGATTTGCTCAACCTTAAAAACGACTTAGAAAGCGGCGAAGACACCAGTAACTTGCTCAACCGCGCTTTGGAAGACGTGATCTTCAAGTTTGTAAAAATCGGCGAAGAAGAGTTGGTTCTGGCCGATAAGCTGAAAAACACCCTGCGCCAAACTCGAGAAGCACTGGCTAGCAACTTTGACCAGCAAGACCCGCAATTTATCAGCTTAAAAGAAGAGCTAGAGCGCCTGTTTAAGAAGAAAAACTTAAGCGAAGTGACTCAAGATGAAATGGTTGCCAACATCGACGCGCTGAATAAAATTCACGACCGCGTTAAAGAGCTGAACCGCCAAAACAACCAACTGCGGCAAAAGTACTTAGGTGATGCCAAATACACCCGTATTCATAAACGCTTACAAGAGCGCCAGCAAAGCCAAAGCGATATTAGCGAATCAGAACGAAAAATTTTCGAAGCATTGGCAGGAGTAAAGCAAGATGCCGACGAGCAAGTGCTCAACAACAGCCAAGTGCTCGATAACGAAAGTTACTTCGAACGGCAAATGATGCCGCTGGTGATTGGCCGCTTTATGAAAGAACAGCAAATCAAACTTAACGCCGACGCCTCGCGTTACATTAACCATCTCGTCGTCGCAGAATATTTAAAAGAATTTAATACCGGCAGCCAAGCGTGGTAATGCGGGTAACACTAATTAGGAAGTAAACATTAAAATGGTTGAATTAGAATTTCAGCAAAAAACCAAAACCTTAATTGATAGCTTAAAAAGTATCTGTGCCAACTATGGGTTAGGTAACGACGGTAACGAATTTAAAATCATTACCCAAACCTTTTTGTACAAGTTTTTAAACGACAAGTTCGCCTTTGAAGCGAAAAAGCTCGATGACACCATCGCCAAGGCCGAAAAATGGGAAGAAGCCCTCGCAGCCATGTCAGAAGACGACCTCGACATGCTGCAACTGCAAATGGGCGGCGATACCGCACGGCTAAAACCACAGCACTTTATCAGCTATCTGTTTAGCCAACAAAACGCGCCGGATTTTGCCAAGCTGTTTGACGATACCTTAATCGACATTGCCATTAGCAATAACGATGTATTTGCAGTAAAAACCGATGGTGGCGCAAAAGTGGTGCTGTTCGACCGTATCAGCCAATATATTGCCGACGATTCTAAACGCGATGCCTTCTGCCGCGCCATTATCAATAAACTGGTGGAGTTCAGTTTTGAACGTATCTTCACGCAAAAATTCGACTTCTACGCCACCATCTTTGAATACCTGATCAAAGACTACAACAGTAATTCTGGCGGCAAATACGCCGAGTATTTTACTCCCCATGCGGTAGCGCGCATTATGGCGGAAATTTTAGTGCCCCAAGAACAGCGCGGCACAGTACGCAACGTCGCCTGTTACGACCCATCAGCAGGTTCGGGCACGTTATTAATGAACGTGGCGCACGCCATTGGTGAAAACCGCTGTAGCATCTACACGCAGGATATTTCGCAAAAATCATCCAACCTGCTGCGGTTAAACCTGATCTTAAATAATTTGGTGCACTCAATCCCGAATGTGATCCAAGGTAATACCGTGCTGCACCCCTATCATAAAGACGGTAAAGAACTAAAACGCTTTGATTACATCGTCTCCAACCCGCCGTTTAAGCTCGATTTTAGCGACTTTAGAGATGAGCTGGATAGCAAAGAAAATAAAGAGCGTTTCTTTGCCGGTATTCCAAAGATTAAAGCCAAAGCCAAGGACAAGATGGAAATCTACCAATTGTTCTTGCAGCACATCATTGCCTCACTTAAACCGGGCGGCAAAGCCGCAGTCGTGGTGCCCACAGGTTTTATTACTGCACAATCGGGCATTGATAAGGGCATTCGCGAACACTTGGTAAAAAACAAAATGTTGGCGGGCGTGGTATCCATGCCATCCAATATTTTCGCCACCACCGGCACGAACGTCTCTATTCTATTCATCGACGCCAGCAACAATGGCGATGTGGTACTGGTGGATGCCTCCAACTTGGGTGAAAAGGTCAAAGACGGCAAAAACCAAAAAACCGTACTTAAGCCGGAAGAAGAACAACAAATTATTGATGTGTTTAACGCCAAAGAAGCAGTGGAAGATTTTTCCGTTGCCGTAAGTTATGCCGACATCGAAGCCAAAAACTACTCGTTAAGTGCAGGACAGTACTTTGATGTCAAAATCGAATATATGGATATAACCCCAGAGCAGTTTGCTGAAAAAATGCAGGGCTTTACCAGCAACTTAGATAGCCTTTTTAGTCAGTCGCGTGAGTTGGAAACTGAGATTAAAAAACAGTTGGCGGGGTTGAAGTATGAAAAATAGTGCAACCCCGATAACTGAGTTACTGTCCTTTATGGTAGATAATCGAGGAAAAACGGTGCCAGCTGCTGAATCAGGCTTTCCCTTGATTGCTACTAACTGCATAAAACATAACAGTATTTACCCAACTTTTGAAAACGTTAGGTATGTCGACGAAAAGACTAAAGACTCTTGGTTTAGAGCGCATCCTGAACCAAATGATATTATTTTTGTGAATAAAGGCACGCCTGGTCGAGTGTGCCTTGTTCCTGATCCTGTGCCATTTTGTTTTGCCCAAGATATGATTGGATTTAGATGTGATCCAGAAAAAATCGATTATCAGTATTTGTTCGCTGTTTTACGTTCCGACTACATCCAAAAGAAAATCGAGAATTACCACGTTGGACTGGTAATCCCGCATTTCAAAAAAGGTGATTTAAAGCATCTAAATATTCCACGCTTAGAAAACCGTGACGCTGAGCTCGCTGCTGGAAAGTTGTATTTAGCGCTATCGGAAAAAATCGAACTCAATAATCGCATCAACGCCGAGCTGGAAGCCATGGCCAAAACTCTGTACGACTATTGGTTTGTACAGTTCGATTTCCCCGACGACTCACCACAAGGCCAGGGCAAACCCTACAAAACCTCCGGCGGCAAAATGGTCTACAACCCAACCCTCAAGCGGGAAATACCGGAGGGGTGGGATGATGGCACGCTGGAAGATCTTGGTCAAATTGTTGGAGGCAGCACTCCGTCAACACAGAAGCCTGAAAATTTTGCGACTGATGGCATACCTTGGATAACGCCTAACGATCTATCTAATAACCAAGGCAACAAATTCATTTCTCGAGGTGGTCAAGATGTCTCTGTTGAGGGCATAAAAAACGCGTCGTTGAAAAAGTACCCCGCAGGTACGGTTTTACTTAGTTCAAGAGCGCCAATCGGCTATATGGCAATATCAAGAAATGAAGTAACAACGAATCAGGGATTTAAGTCTTTTGTACCAAACAAAGGATATTCAACTGAGATCATCTATTACACGGTGAAAAACTCTCTTAAAGCAATTACTCAGTATGCTTCTGGTTCGACGTTTAAAGAGGTTTCAGGTGGTACATTGAAGACTGTTAAGGTTGTTTTACCTAGCGTAGCTATGTCAGATACATTTACCGAGAAAGTTAAGCCAATCTTTAGCCAGCAAGATTTTATCGAAAGGGAAAATGCAGAGTTAGTTGCACTCCGCGACTGGCTTCTCCCCATGCTCATGAACGGACAAGTCATCGTTGGGGAGGCGAGCTAAATGTTAAACCTTACACCACACCGCTTAATCAGGAGGCAGCATGAAATTTAACTTTGCACACTTAGGCGGTATTGATAACGGCACCGTTGAGCTGGGTGATTTAACCGTGATTTGCGGCCCTAACAATATGGGCAAAACCTATATTAGCTATGCCATTTATGGTTTGTTGCGCCATTTTAAGCAGTGGATTGATTTGTCGGTCTCCCGTGAGCGTTTGACAAAGTGGGTAATAGGGGCTGCAAATGGCTAAAGACCTAACCGCTTCATCACATGACCGCCAAAATATCCTTAACAACCGCTACGCGCTGCAACAAGCCGAGCAGCACTTGGGCTTGGGCGGTGTGACCTTTGAAGGTGAAACGGTATTTACCAAGGCACAGGTGGTTGCCTTGTATGACGTTACAGACCGTACTATTGAGCGCTACTTATCTAGCCATGCCGATGAGTTAAAAAGCAACGGCTATCAGGTGCTAAAAGGTAAAAAGCTAAAGGAATTCAAGGAGCTAATGTCTGGTACCGACATCAATGACGGTACCAAAACCACCGCGCTGGGTTTGTTCGGTTTTCGTGCAGTGCTCAACATAGGGATGTTACTAACAGAAAGTGAGCCCGCACGCCTTTTGCGTTCACGTCTGCTGGATATTGTCTTGGATGTAATGGCTGAGCGCGCTGGGGGCCATACCAAGTTTATTAATCAGCGTGATGAAAATTACCTTGTCTCTGCTCTGCAAGAAGAAAACTACCGCCGCCAGTTCACCGATGCATTGGATAAGTATGTAGAGGTCAATGAATGGACGTATGCACGCTTTACTAACCTTATATATCAAAGCATTTTTCATGAAAACGCGACTGAATATAAAAAGGTTTTAAACCTAGCAACGAAAACCAATATCCGCGAGACCCTATATTCAGAAGTACTAAATCTGATTGCTAGTTACGAATCAGGCATTGCTCATGAACTAGAGCAAGCTAGCAATAAGTTAGGCCGCAAGCTTTCGCAGAAAGAGGCGGAGGGGTTGTTTGCGAGTTTTGAAAGTCACCCTCTGTTCAAACCGCTGATTTTGGATGCCAGAACTAAAATGGCCAGCCGCGATTTGTGCTTCCGTGATGCCTTGCATGAAAAGCTGGAAGCTTATATTCAATCGGTACCCGAAGCTGATTTTGATCGCTTCTTAGGTGAAAAGAGCCGTTCTTTGGAAGAGCAATTGAGTGATCCAGAAACATTGGCTGTACTCAAACGCTTGAAAGATCGATAAGCAAAGGAATGTGGCTATGAGCGATTCTACAGACACAGGCTTACGGTTCTTCTATTTCGATGTGGCGCATGCGATTAGCGTTCACGATTGGATCATAGAGCATTCTGGCGGGCTAGCAGGCACCAAAGACGTTGGTCAGTTAGCCAGCCCCTTAGAACACATACAAAATGACTGGTATTACCCAGAAATTGAGGACAAGCTGACTCACTTGGTATTCTCCATTAATAAAAACCATGCTTTTAATGATGGCAATAAACGATCATCGTTGGTGTTAGGCGCTTATTTCCTTGAATTAAACGGTTTTGACTATGTGGTAAAGCGCTTTGCCAAAGAAATGGAAAACATCGTCGTTTGGGTTGCAGATAACGTGATCGACAAGGATCTATTACGTCAGATCATCAGCTCAGTACTTTATGACGACGATTATCCAGAGTCCGTTAAATTGGCTATATTTGAAGCGATCGAAGCTGCTAAAGATTACTAACCATTTCGTGGATCATCACGAGATGGTACGAGTAGATGGCCATTTAGCATTGTTAATATTAAAATCGCATCAACAACACCCCTCCCGCTACCCGTCAGATCAGCGCCCTGTGAGGGGTTACTCTTTTTTCAGGCTTCTAATTTTTGGTACCGTAATGAGTTACGGCACCAAAATTCGCTTTCAACCACACATCATTCTCCGGCCTACAAAGGTGGTGCAGCAACGCTAGGTTAATTTGGTGGCTGATCACGTTGCCGTTTCGTTTTTGGCTTTCTTTTTTCAAACCTCTCAGTAATAACCCTGTGCATGATTTTCCTATTTGCTCCGGCGAACTGGGCAGGCAAAAGGCGCGATTTTGCTGTTTGGGGTGCAAGGTAGCGCGCTTTCCTGTTTTAGATAAAGGCGTTATGCACCAAAAGATACAGGCGTTGGCAGGTGTGTTTGCTTGCAATGTGTTGGTTTGACTTGTGCCATTCCTGTCTGTCGGTAACAAATGAGCTGGCAACAAAACTAGCCCGCCTTGCGCGTGGCCATCAATCTCAGGTAAAGGCAACCAATACAGGTTTGGCCGTTGCTCGGGGCTTTGCCACTTTTCTACGATCACTTGTGCACCAATGCTGTTTAGCCATTGATGAATCGGGCAGCCTGGGTGCGCTTGTTTAACCCGCGGTAACTGATAGGCCAGCCATCGGGTTAAACGTTCGGCGGCATTATCACATTGGCTCAATGCTGGGTAGAGGGTAAACGCGCCATGCCCAACGAGTAAATCGACCACCTGCTTTATCCATTCTCCATCCCAATCGTTACCACTTGCCCATAACACGTCACTTATCACCTTATTGGTTTTTCATGCCGTCTATTTTCAGTGGTCGGGTGCAGACTCGGTGGTGAATTAGATGAAAGAAATGGCCATCAAACTAACCAGTCAAATCAGTTTTTTCTGATGACCTGTGCGCAGCTAAATGTTTGATATACATAGTCCAATACGGCGCTGTTTGGCGTCATTCAACTAGTGCAAAAAAATCGAGACGCCAAACGATCGTTTGCATTCTGGGTTTAAAAAATCAAACGGTTTGCACTTTGGGTTCGAGGTTGGTTTAGGGTGTTAAAAATGCCAAACCTTGCTTTGAGCCAGTACTGGCAAGGCCTGCCAGCGTTGGATTTCAATCGAGAAGCCAAACAGTAAATGGGCAAATTTCCCTGTTTGGCGTTTCGATCCAAAAGCCAAACGGATAGTGGTTTTGGCGTATGGGTATAAAGGCATGGGGAAGTGTTTAATGAAGTGCTGCTGTTTATTTTGGCTTGGTATTTGGTGAAGGGATGTTTTCTAACTTCAATGAAGGTTGCTTGTTACTGTTGTCATCAATGTACTCAAGGGCATACCCCATTGCCTTGTAGCTTTTCTCGCGTTTTTTAAACATGCGTTGCAGCATAGGGAGGGCGCAGTCTACATAGTCGTGAATGGTCACTTGTGTTTTTCCTTCCGATTCACGATGAATACGACCGGCATATTGGGCCAATGTGCCTTTCCATGCGATTGGCATGGCCAAAAACAACGTATCCAATCTTGGTAGGTCAAATCCTTCGCCTACATATTTTCCTGTTGCGACGACAACTTGAGCCGATTGCAGATGATTGTCAGCGTTCTTGCGTTCGGTAGCTTTCATGGCGCCTTTAAGTACGACAGTGCTTATACCCATCTCGGTAAGTCGTGAGTGTATGTACTCTGCGTGCTCTCTACGCTCTGTAAGGACTAACGGGTGTCCACCATTTTGAACACACTGAGAGGCGTCTGAGACAATTTTTGAAGTACGCTGTTGGTTATCGACGAGCCAGCGGTAGGCATCGCTTATTTTGGGGCGCTCATCTGTTTTTATTAGCTCTGCTGCTGGTACATCGTAGAGCTGATGAATCATCACGGTTTGAGTAAATTGCTCATCAGGGCTTTGTTTCACTTTGTAGCGAATTGGCCCTGCTGTCATAAAAATGATCTTTTGATGACCATCTTGTCGCTCTGGTGTTGCTGTTAGGCCCAATACATATTTTGCTCTTACCTCGTTGAGTACCATTTCAAACCTAGGTGCAGATAGATGATGGCATTCGTCAACAATAATGTGGCCATAGTCTTGGATGAGAGGCGTGATGGAGTTGTCTTTTTTATTGACCAAGCTTTGGTAGGTGGCTATGTCGATAATGCCACTCGGCTTTCTTTTACCTCCGCCTATACTTCCAATGGTTACTTCGGGTAGGAACGTGCGCAAGCGCTCTTGCCACTGTTCAAGCAGTTGTCGGCTATGAACCAGTATTAGGGTATTTACTTTGCGTTTTACGATCATACCAATGGCTGTAACCGTTTTTCCAAATGCGGTCGGCGCATGCAAAATACCGAAGTCATGTTTGGTTATTGCGGCCACTGCGTCCCGCTGATTCTTTCGCAAAGTGAACTCAGGGGTAAGTTTTAATAATGGTTTGCCGTTTTCACGCTTATCGTCAAATAGTGGCGAAATATTTTGCTCTTGTAGCAAAGCAATCGCATCATCGAGACAGCCTCGCGGTAGTGCTAGATAACCGTTTTCAATACGAGCACAGGAAATAAACCTCGGAATGCCATGGGTTGAAAAGCGCAACGCTTGTGTTTTAAAAAACACAGGATTAGAAAAACTCGCTAATCGCTTTAGTCCTGCCAGTAGTGGCCCAGGTAACTCGCTCATCAAAAAGTAGATATGGTTGGCCAAGGTAATGGTCACGTTTTTCGGCAAAGACTCTAATTTTATTGGTGCGGCTTTGGCCGTGATTTCCCAAGGAGGGCGGTTGTCTGTTAGCCCTTGTTCGGACAGCAATAGGGTATTGGGTGAAATGGTTGTTATGAGTTGATCAATACTCGACTGAGTGAGCGTTTTAAGCCCAGCAAGGTACTGCCATTGATCATCGATGGCATTCAGATCACTGTCAACAAAGCAACTACGGCCTGAAAGGCGAGCTTCCTTTTGAAGTGGTAGCGCAATGAGATTGCCAAACCCGCCTTCAGGAAGTACATCTTGGTTAGGAAAGAGCCTGTCATAGGAGTCAAACGAAAGATTTGGAAATATTTCCATGGCTTTATCAAGCAAAGCGAAACCCAGTGCCCGAGCCTGGTTAGCGGGGATATTGGTTTCAAAAAATATCCATAAGTGCGCCCCGTTGCCAGAGCGCGAGATTTCTATCGCGTGGGGAATATTAAACGCTTGGCACGCTTTGGACATTGCTTTGACTTCTTCTTGCCAACAGCCTTTGTCAAAATCGGCTGCCAACAAATAGCACGTATTATCTTTCAGTAAGGGATACAGCCCCACCACTTGATGACCGGTAAGGTGCCTGTAAATAATGCGCTCGTTTAGTTCGCTAAACTTTCGGTGTGAACAGTCTTGGCATTTAATGCGGGGTTTGTTGCAAACCCCGTTTACCCATTCATTATCACAGGCTACGGAGTAGCCACTTCGGCCCTGTTGGTTTTGCCAACGATTGGCAAAGATATCCTCTCGTCCACGAAATCGTTGTCTGAACAGGGTGACCTTTTGTGCTGGCGTGAATGTCTGTACTGAACGCTCGTTTTGAGCGCTACGCAAAGCCTCTCTTAATGCGAGAAGCTGCTGCTTTTCGTTTTCAAGCTCAGCTAGCCTGTTATCAATAGCAGAAATGTTTGGGTAGCGAGCGTCATTCATAACAAACTAATTTTGATTCGAAGCACTATGAAGCGCGAACTTGCGGTGGCTTGATCAGCGACTCTGCTGGAATACCTAACCCTTCATGAAGTTTCCAAATCATTTTTAGCGTGAGTGATCGCTTATGGTTTAGGATTTCATAAACACGATTGCTTTTACCTATCATGGGTTCAAGATCTTTAACCGTTAAGCCTTTGCGCTCCATCTCAAACTTTATTGCCTCAACAGGGTCTGGCAAATCCATTGGGAAATGCTTTGCTTCGTAGGATTCAACTAACGTAACCAAAATGTCCAGTTTTTCGCCTTTAATGGTATCTGGCTCCGCCATCATTAGGTTTTCGATGTCGTTTAATGCCGCGCGGTAGTCGGCATCTGTTTTAATAGGTCTGATGTCCATTATATTTACCTCTTGTTACTACCTCTTGGCTTTAAATCGTTTGCACATCAATTTGATCGTATTGTGCATGGCTGCCTATAAACCTTATGTAAACCACCTTGTAGGCATAATTGATCCAAACGACTAATCGGTATTTATTACCGGCAATGTTAAACACGACACGCCCATCTTTGAGGATGCTGGCATTTCTAAAGTCCTGTTTCACATCCGCCGGTGCTTCCCAATCAGCGTTTAATGCATGCCTATACCACGCTAACGTTGGCTCTTTCGCGTCAATGTATTCTGGGCTGTCTTCCCAAAATGTTTTTAAGGTTGATAATGCGATAATTCTCATAAATAGATGTTAGTCCCAGTTTGGGACTTTTGCAAGTTTGGTATTCTTGATGCGGTTAGGAGTTCTTACCGCATCCCCAATTGCCCCATTCCTTGGGGCAGTTTAATTTCCTCTTATTCACCTTCTAATGCTTGTGGTATCAAATGTTGCCCCATTGTCCCAACTGCCCACAGTAAGTGAGCAAATGGGGCTTGCTAATTTCGCCTGATTGGCTTTTTTGGCATACGGCTGCGTTTGCCATCGAAGAACGCCAATACTCTGAACCAATAGAGCGATTCTTCATAACCTAGGCTGTACGTTGGGCGTGCAGGCGGGATGAGTCCTAGTTTACGTCCTAGGCTGACAATCATGTAGAACGTGAGTTTTAACGTCAGCCAAGGAGCGAGTACCAAAAATACCATCAGGCAATGCCGGGTAAGTGCGTAGCCTACGCCATGAGGCTGTTCGAGTAAGGCAATGCCAATACAGCAACCAAGGCCTGCCAGCATGGCTATTGGAAAGGTAATGGGGGCGAGTCGCATCATTAGTTGCATGTTAACGCCCTCCTGTGTTGTGCTGTGAAGGGTGTTCAAAGTTCACCAGCGGTTCGATCACATCAGCTACGGTTTGATGGGCAATACGGCGCTCTTCAAAGTAATCGTGGCGGTCGTAGATGCCCTCAACGCCTTTTAGCTTATGGTTAAGACAGCGTTCGGCCACGTTGCCTGCGATCCCCAAAGAGGCGGCAAGGCTGCGAAAGGTGCGGCGTAAATCGTGTACGGTGAAGTGTTCAAGTTTGCCCATTTTATTGGGTGGCTGCTTTTTGCGCCCAGGCTCGCGACCAAACAACTTAGAAATGGCGCGGTTCAGCGTATCTGGCCCCATATGTGGACGGTGGCTTGCTCGTCTGGCAGGGAAAACATAAGGCGATCCACAAGCACGGATTTGCAGCTCGTTAAACCAGGTAATGGCTTGGCGCGGTAAGGGGATGCTGATTGGCACGCCTGTTTTACTGCGTTCTTTGGGTAGATCCCACACGCCCGTGGTTAAATCCATTTCACGCCACATGGCTTCGCATAGTTCGCTTTTACGCACGCCCAACACCAAAAACAGGCAGCAAGCGAGGTAGTTATCGCGGCCAAAGCTATTGATATGGGTATGGAACACGCTGAAGGCGTAGTGAATTTCCTCTTTGCTGAGCATCCTGTCTTTACTGGACTCCACACCACCGGCATCGTCCACGGTAAATGCTGCGGCTGGGTTATTCAGCGTTAAGTCGAGCTTAATTGCATGTCGAAACAACTGCTTCATGTACATCAAGGTGTCGTTGGCAATGGTAGGGCGGTTACTTTCTCGAATGCGTTCCAATACTTCGCGCACATCGCGTGCGGTCACCTCAGAAATACACTTAATGCCAATGACTGGGCTTATCTCTTTGGTGTAAACCCGATACGGGATCTTGGGGTGCTTTAGTCGTCG
Organism: Shewanella sp. ECSMB14101; assembly: GCF_000773485.1. Classification (NCBI taxonomy): domain Bacteria; kingdom Pseudomonadati; phylum Pseudomonadota; class Gammaproteobacteria; order Alteromonadales; family Shewanellaceae; genus Shewanella; species Shewanella sp. ECSMB14101. The sequence continues at coordinate 96,485 of NZ_JSFF01000012.1, forward strand.
ACTCAGATCGGTTCGATACCAGTCATGGAACAGTTGATCCACGGTTTCAATCTCAGGTAACTCGATTTTCTGTTTTTCTAGAAGAGGATCGATGCCGTCACGTACTTCCTTTCGAAAGTATGCGGCGGCAATTCGAGCGTCTGCCAACGACATTAAAGGAAATTGCCCCAAGGTCGCTTCTCGTCTTCCTTTGGCTGTGGTGTAGCGGATCATCCAATAAGGCGAGCCCTGTTTGCGGACGCAAAAGTATAGGCCTTCACCGTCTGAATATTTTTTTGGTTCGGCTTTGCTGTATGCAATAACCTGTTTTGCTGTGAGTTTTCCCATGTTTACTCCATAGTTGCTGAAATAATGGAGGGGGCAATAATGGCTGCCCACCACCGATTTGCTTATTGAATCAGCAGCTAACCTGTTGTGGTGGCGAGTTAAATGCGAAAATTGGGCAACTTACTGCTCACCAATTTGCTCACCGCAAAACGCTTATTGAGCCAAAATGAGGGGGCTGCCCACCATTCTGCCCACCACTAAACAGGTAGTTGGTAACGGACATCTGCAAACCGATTTGGACGGGAAAAATAAAAAAGCCCTGTATTTACAAGCAAATAACAGGGCTTCTAAGACATTCTTGGACGGGTAAAAAAACTATTCGATATTTTGGATCTGTTCGCGCATCTGCTCGATAAGTACTTTTAGCTCTACCGCTGCGGCGGTGACTTCCGCACTGATAGACTTAGAAGCCAGAGTGTTAGATTCGCGGTTGAATTCTTGCATCATGAAGTCGAGGCGTCGGCCTTGTGCGCCGCCTTTCTTGAGGATGCGGCGGGTTTCGGCAACGTGGGCGTCGAGTCTGTCCATCTCTTCGGCGACATCCATCTTTTGGGCAAGCAATACCATCTCTTGTTCCATACGGGCGGGATCGAGTTCGCCTTGAATTTCGCTTAAGCGGTTGCTGATCTTATCACGCTGCCATTGCATGACCATTGGCATGTGCTCACGGACGATGGCGACTTGCTCTATGATGGCGTCTAAGCGTGTTTCTAACATGGTCTTAATGGCATCGCCTTCGCGGCCGCGGGCTTCGATAAACTGATCGATGGCACTGTCGAATGCGCTTAACAGTTCCTTGCCAATGGCATCCATATCCTGTTCGCTGCCAGACATAACGCCCGGCCAGCGTAGTATGTCAACCAGGTTGATCTCACCCTGACCGGCTTCTTGTTTGACCCAGTTGGCCGCCTGAATGATCTGACTGGCCAAGGCTTGGTTAAGCTGTAGGTCGCTATTTTTGTCTTCACCGAGATCGTAGCGCAGATTGACCTCAATCTTGCCGCGATTTAAACGTTTGCGTAGACGGTCTCTGAGCACGGGTTCTAGGCTACGAAGCTGTTCAGGCAGGCGCAGGTAGGTTTCGAGATAACGCTGATTGACTGAGCGGATCTCCCAAGAGGCGGTGCCCCATTGTGCTTTGTGCTCGATACGAGCATAGGCTGTCATGCTTTGGATCATGGGTAATTCCAATAGGTTAAATCGATTGAGTGACCTAGGATTATAGTCCGATGAGGTGCAGGGTTAAAGCAAACTCTCCTCGCTTTACGCTTTCGGTCATGATTAACATGGCATCCGTCGGCGCAAGCCCCTATAATATGCAGCCAAATCTGCTTATCTAATTTCAAACAGGAAATGCCAATGCGCCCAAGTGACAGAACCCCAGCTCAATCTCGTCCGGTAACCATTACGCGACAGTTCACAGCCCATGCAGAAGGTTCTGTATTAATTGAATTTGGTGAAACTAAGGTACTGTGTACCGCTAGTTTTACCGAAGGGGTGCCACGTTTTCTGAAAGGCCAGGGTCAAGGTTGGGTAACCGCTGAGTATGGCATGTTGCCGCGTTCGACCCACAGCCGTATGGATCGTGAGGCTGCCCGTGGTAAGCAGTCTGGTCGTACTCAAGAGATCCAACGTCTTATCGGCCGTGCCCTGCGCGCCGCCGTAGATATGAAGGCACTCGGTGAAAACACTATCGTCATCGACTGTGACGTGATTCAGGCCGATGGTGGCACGCGTACCGCAGCGATTACCGGTGCCTGTGTGGCCTTGGTTGATGCGCTTAACTGGGCGCGTGGTAAGGGATTGATCAAGACCAACCCACTTAAGTTCCTGATCGCTGCCGTGAGCGTAGGCATCTACAAGGGTGAGCCTATCTGTGATTTGGAATATATCGAAGACAGCGCCGCCGAGACCGATATGAACGTGGTGATGACAGAAACCGGTAAGATCATTGAGATCCAGGGCACCGCCGAGGGCGAACCATTTAGCCATGAAGAGTTACTGAGCCTGCTGGATCTGGCCAAGCACGGTATTCGTGAGATCGTCGATGTGCAGAAGGCGGCATTGAGTTAATCATTATTTTGTTGAACAGGACCCTACGGGGTCCTTTTTTTAAATCGAATTGAGCGTACCCCTACATTTTAAAAAGGAGAGATTGTGAAAGCCTATCAACGTGAGTTTATTGAGTTTGCCCTAGAGCGTCAGGTATTACGTTTTGGCGAATTTACGTTAAAGTCAGGCCGCACTAGCCCTTACTTCTTTAATGCCGGTCTGTTTAATACCGGGCGTGATTTGGCGCGTTTGGGACGCTTTTATGCGGCGGCGCTGGTAGATTCGGGCATCGAGTATGACCTGCTGTTTGGCCCAGCCTACAAGGGAATCCCGATCGCGACTACCACAGCCGTGGCCCTGTGCGATCACCATGATATCGATATGCCTTACTGTTTTAACCGTAAGGAGAAGAAGGACCACGGTGAAGGTGGTAGTCTTGTGGGCAGCGAGCTTAAGGGTCGTGTGATGTTGGTGGATGATGTGATCACCGCAGGTACCGCGATTCGTGAATCGATGGAGATTATCGAAGCCCATAATGCTGAGCTAGCGGGCGTGTTGATTGCGCTGGATCGTCAGGAGAAAGGCAAGGGCGAGCTGTCGGCGATTCAAGAGGTTGAGCGTGACTTTGGTTGCAGTATCGTTTCTATCATCAAGCTGGAAGACCTGATCAACTATCTGTCGGAAAAACCTGGAATGGAAGCACAGTTAGCATCAGTTAGTGCTTATCGTGACCAATACGGTATCTAATCGGTATCAATTGTTGTGATACAAAAAAACGCTGCCTAGGCAGCGTTTTTTATTGCGAGAAGTCGGTTACAAGCAATAAGAGTTAATTGCTTAGAAACTCGGCGCGGGTGGCCGGGTTAGACTTGAAGATGCCGCCCAGTGCCGTGGTGGTTGTGGTACTGGTTGAGTCCATCACACCGCGGGATTTAACGCAGTAGTGCACCGCATCCATCTTTACCGCCACATCTTTGGTCTCAAGTAGCGTCTGTAGTGCCACCAGAACCTGTTGAGTCAGGCGTTCTTGCACCTGAGGGCGCTGAGCAAAGAAACGCACGATACGATTGATTTTAGACAGGCCTATGATGTTTTTGCGTGGCAGATAGGCCACGGTAGCAACGCCATCTATGGTCACCAAATGGTGCTCACAGGTGCTGGTGAGGCTGATGTCGTTGACCTTGACCATCTCATCGAAGCCCATCTTGTTCTCGATAACGGTGATCTTGGGAAAGTTAGCGTAATCTAGGCCAGAGAAGATCTCGTCGACATACATCTTGGCGATACGCTTAGGAGTTTCGATCAGGCTGTCATCACGAAGATCCAGTGACATTAAGGTCAAGATCTCGCGCATATGGTGCTCAATCTTTTCCTTGCGCGCTTCGCTGCTTAGTCCGCACGGGACCATAGGCGTCTCAAGACCACGCTCTAATAATGCGGTTTGCACCTGCTGTGCTGCTTCACTTAATGCCATTGTATCCTCCACCATAAATAGTGGTCTGTTCAGTAAGATTAATTTGCTAATAATGTTAAGAAATTAACCCATAAGGTATTCATTATAGCCCGCCCTGTGACAGTTAACATAGGGGAGCGGGTCAGGGAGGATACCCTGAATTGCGGGTAATTTATACCCAGAATTAATAAGGGAATAACAAAAAAGCCGATTGCGGTAATCGGCTTTTAAGGTTTCAAGGGATTAAAGCTTCAGGTTCTCTTTGAGGAAGCTCATCATCTGACGGTAATATTTGGCCCTATGCTCGTCGTTATAGAAGCCGTGGCCTTCATCGTCCATTACCAGCTTCTCATAAGGGTAGTTATGCTTCTTGAGCCCTTCTTCCAGCGCTTCTAGCTGTTCGATTGGCGCTCTATCATCTTCACCGCTGTTAACTCTGAAGTAGCTGTTGCTGAATGAATTGCCACTGCTCGGCGAAGTGTTCTGTAGGCTTGTTTTTAAAGTCGCTGCGAACGAATTGGGCGATACGGCCTTCGGCCACCGACAGTAACAAGTTAGCCAGAATGGCTTCGTCCAGGTTAAAGCCTTTGCCTTCCCTTAGGGTCTTTTCTCTCAATATCTGCTTTAGATGGGTCTCCACCTTGGAAAAGATCTGTCCGGTACGATTACGTAAGCGCTCATTTTCTCCCAGTAGGGCATCGCCATTGAGTACACGGGAGATCCCAGGGTTGCGCTCAGCAAACACCAATAGGAGTTGCAGCAGTAACTGGCAGCGTCTCATGGTGTCTTTCTCTTCATCCATGATGAGGTTGATGCGCGACAGCAGTGACTCTTCGATGAAGTCGATCAGCCCTTCAAACATTCTGGCCTTGCTGGGAAAGTGACGGTAAAGCGCCGCCTCAGAGACCCCTACTTCAGCAGCGAGCTTTGCCGTGGTGATCCTTTGTCCTGGGCTGGTCTCTAGCATGGTAGCGAGGCATTGTAGAATGTGTTCACGTCGGTTGATTTTGGGGCTTGCAGCCATCTAAGTATCCTTTACTCAATTACTACAGGAGCCGATGGGCACACTATAGGTGTAGTCCATGACTCTCTAATTATTTTGTGCGGCGGTATTTGGCGTTCGCGTGCCGGGCTATCCAATATCTGGCTATCTAAGGCCTGGTTATCGAGTACCTGAGTGGCCGAAGCCGCCTTCGCCGCGATCTGAGCTGTCGAACTCATCGACCAGTTTAAATTCGGCTTGGACGACGGGGACAAACACCAGTTGCGCCAGGCGATCACCTATCTCTAGGGTGAAAGGCTCACTGCTGCGGTTCCAACAAGAGACCATGAGCGGGCCTTGATAATCGGAATCGATAAGGCCAACTAAGTTACCCAGCACTATGCCCTGTTTGTGGCCCAAGCCTGAGCGCGGCAGAATGACGGCCGCTAAGCTAGGATCGGCCACATGGACAGCTATTCCCGTAGGGATCAGTTTGGTCTCGCCCGGCTGGATCACCATAGTGGTTTCTATCATGGCACGCAGATCCATGCCGGCACTGCCTGGAGTAGCATAGGCTGGCAGGGGAAATTGTGAGCCGATACGAGAATCGAGGATCTTGAGTTCTATAGGCGTCTTCATGCTGTCTTCATCTGCTGTGCGATTAGGGTGAGTAATTGCTTGGCTAGGGTGTATTTGTCGGTAGCGGGCAGCTCATATTGGCCATTGGGCCAGAATACCTTAAGGGCGTTGGCGTCGCTGTTAAAGCCTAACGCCGGATCAGACACGTCGTTAGCGGCGATCATATCCAGCTTCTTTCGCGTCAACTTATCCTTGGCGTAATGCTCGACATCCTGTGTCTCGGCGGCAAAACCTACGGTAAAGGGGCGAGCCTCATGGGCCGCGACCGTGGCTAAGATATCAGGATTGCGCACAAGCGCAAGTGACATCTCAGTCGAGGATTTTTTAATTTTCTCGTCGGCAATATCCGCGGTGCGATAGTCGCAGACAGCCGCGCAGCCGATGAAGATATCGCAGTGATGTACTTGCTCCATCACGGCGTCAAGCATCTCCTGCGTAGAGCCGACATTGAGACGATTGACATTCATCGGTGTCTCTAAGTTCACAGGCCCTGTCACTAAGGTGACCTTGGCGCCCATCTCGGCTGCGGCTCTGGCTAAGGCAAAGCCCATCTTGCCTGAGCTGTGGTTGGAGATGTAGCGCACGGGATCGATAGCTTCTCGGGTAGGCCCTGCGGTGAGCAGTAGCGATACCCCTTGAAGCAGTTTAGGGGCAAAGAAGTGTTCGACACGTTCAGCGATAACCAGCGGCTCTTCCATGCGTCCTGGGCCGATTTCACCACAGGCTTGGCTGCCTGACGCCGGTCCCCAGATGGTGAGGCCACGTTTTCTCAGGTTATCCAGATTGTCCTGTGTAGCGGCGTTGCGATACATCTGCTGATTCATCGCCGGACAAAGCACCACTGGCGCTTCGGTGGCTAAGCAAGTGGTAGTGATCAGCTCGTCGGCCATGCCGGCATTGATGCGGGCAATCAGATTGGCGGTCGCTGGGGCTATCAGTACCATATCCGCCCAGCGGGCAAGTTCGATATGGCCCATCGCTGCCTCGGCTGCCGGGTCAAGTAAGTCGGTGGCTATTGGGTGGCCAGAGAGCGCCTGCAGCGTCAACGGTGTAATGAACTCCTGCGCACTTTGACTCATCACGACGCGCACATCGGCGCCGCGCTCTTTCAGGCGACGTACCAGGTCGGCAGACTTATAGGCGGCAATACCACCGCCAATTCCCAGCAATATCTTTTTGTTAGTTAGGCTCATATTGATCACTAATCGCGTTTAATTTTGCCCGCTAACCATACCACAATCGTGTCTCGGTTGAGGATACAAGTTTTTAAAAACTAGACCATACTCTAAACCCTAGGTGTAACAAGTTGGCCACGACAAGGAGTGTTTATGGCGATCAAGGATTGGCCCCAAGGAGAGGGGCCTCGTGAAAAACTGTTGCGTAGCGGCGCCGGGCAACTCTCTGATGCTGAATTACTCGCGGTGCTGCTCAGAAACGGCCTTAAAGGCCAAAGTGCCGTATCGCTCGCCAGAGTCATGCTGAGCCACTTTGGGGGGCTAAGACCTCTGTTTACCGCTTCAATGAATGAAATATGCCAGATACAGGGCATAGGCCCGGTTAAATACGCCCAACTGCAGGCAGCTATTGAATTAAATAAGCGGATTGCAAAAGAAAATCTACAAAGAGGAAAGATTTTGACAGATCCTGATTTAACTCGGGACTATTTAATGAGACAATTAGCGGATCGTGCCTACGAAGTGTTTGCCATCTTATTGCTCGATAGTCAGCATAGGGTCATTCAATTCGTTGAACTGTTCCGTGGCACCATAGATTCAGCCTCGGTTTATCCACGAGAAGTGGTAAGCCTAGTGCTTGAGAAAAAGGCCGCAGCTGTGATTGTGTGTCACAACCATCCTTCCGGGGTGGCTGAGCCCAGTCATGCTGATCGGCGAATTACTGAGCGATTGAAATACGCGTTGGCGACTATAGATGTTTCGCTGTTAGACCATATGGTTATAGGCGATCGTGAGATAGTTTCGTTTGCAGAGAGGGGATGGATAGATTGAATATCCCTTGATCTTTGATTTTAGATCCTGTATAAAATGCGCCCTCTTTGTGTGCCTCGGGCGACGGCCATATTCGAGGTACATTAATGCTCGAGCGTTAAATTGTTTTTGGAGAAGATTGACATGTCAAGAGTATGCCAAGTTACTGGCAAGAAGCCGATGGTTGGTAACAACCGTTCGCACGCTAAGAACGCGACTCGTCGTCGTTTTTTACCTAACCTACAGAACCACCGTTTCTGGTTAGAAGACGAAAAGCGTTTCGTACAGCTACGTGTATCTACTAAAGGTATGCGTATTATCGATAAGAAAGGTATCGAAGTTGTTGTTGCTGAACTTCGTGCCCGCGGCGAGAAGGTGTAATAAACCATGGCTAAAGCTAAAGGTAACCGTGAGAAGATCAAGCTAGTTTCTAGCGCTAAAACAGGTCACTTCTACACGACTGAGAAGAACAAGCGTAACATGCCTGAAAAAATGGAGATCAAGAAATTTGATCCTGTTATCCGTCAGCACGTTATGTACAAAGAAGCGAAAATCAAGTAATTCTTGATTAACGTCTTTTTGGAAAAAGCCCCTCTTGTAGGGGCTTTTTTTTTGTGCAGAATTCATTAAAACCCCCATAGTTTACCGCCAAACTTTCCCAGAGCTTTGCTATTGCTCTAGGGGCGAAGTTTCTATCGCTTACACTTACCTTTGCTTGCTAAGCTCCTGATTTAAGCCTGTTCTGCTATGCTTTATCCCAGCGTTATTCCTGTGATGAAAAATATCGCCCATAATGAAAACAAATGCTTTTAATGTGAATTTAAATGCAATAATATTGGCTTGTTATTCGTTTGGTGGCGATGTTGTCACATATTTATTGTTGAGGTTACGCGCGTGCGCACTACTGAGTTGGTCGAGGGGTTTCGTCATTCTGCTTCCTATGTGAATGCACATAGGGGGAAAACGTTTGTGGTCATGCTGGGGGGGGAGGCGCTCGCCCAGAGTCAGTTCCGCTCAATCATTAACGATATCGCCTTGCTCCATAGCTTGGGGATCAAAATTGTCTTAGTACATGGCGCCAGACCGCAAATCGATGAGGCGCTGGCGGCGCATAACTTGAAGCCCGAATACTATAATGGCGTACGCATCAGCGATGAAGAATCCTTCAAGGTGATCAAACAGGTTGTAGGTGGTTTGCAACTGGACATTACCGCCCGTCTTTCCATGAGCCTGAGTAATACCCCAATGCAGGGGGCACAAATTAACGTGGTGAGTGGCAACTTCGTGATTGCTCAGCCCCTGGGCGTCGATAATGGTGTGGATTACTGCCTGAGTGGCAAGGTAAGACGCATCGATGTAGCAGGTCTAAGACGTCAGCTGGATAACCATGGCATAGTGCTTTTAGGGCCTGTGGCGGCTTCGGTCACCGGAGAGTGTTTTAATCTGACCGCCGAAGAGGTGGCGACCCAGATTGCGGTCAAGCTTAAGGCCGATAAGATGATTGGCTTTAGCGCCAAAGAGGGGATTATAGACAGTAATGGCGAGGTGATTGCGGAGCTGATGCCTACCGACGCCCAGCGAATTTTGTCAGAACTAACCGATGAAGATAATTGGTGCGTGGGTACACGTGCCTTTTTACAGGCCAGTATCGATGCCTGCCGTAACGGCGTGGCACGTTGTCACTTTGTCAGTTACCTCGATGACGGTGCCCTACTGCAAGAGCTGTTCTCCCGTGATGGTATAGGTACTCAGATCGTCACTGAGAGTGCTGAGCGGCTGCGCCGGGCAAGTATTGCCGATATCGGTGGTGTCCTGGATCTTATCCGTCCGTTAGAGCAAGCGGGTATATTGGTCAGACGCTCGCGCGAGCAACTGGAGATGGAGATAGATCAGTTTATGCTGATCGAGCGTGATAGTTTGGTGATAGGCTGCGCCGCGCTTTATCCTTTCGAAGAAGATAATGCCGGTGAGTTTGCTTGTTTGGTGGTGCATCCCGATTATCGTGACGCAGACCGCGGAAGCGTATTGCTGAAGAACATCATCGGTCAGGCCAAGGTGCGCGGCTACTCTCGCTTGTTTGCGCTCACGACACGCAGCATACACTGGTTCCTTGAACATGGTTTCCAGATAGTCGATGTTGATGCCCTGCCAAATAAGAAGAAACAACTTTACAACTATCAGCGCAAGTCGAAGATTCTTGCGTTAGATCTTTAATAAATACAGATTCCAAAAAACCACGCTTAGCGTGGTTTTTTACTTCGAGATCATATCAAAGCGCTATCTTGACATAATATGTCGCCAGCCCCATAGTAATCCTAATTTCTCGAGATAAGACTTTGCGCAGGCTTGTTAATGGCGTGTGACCTGTGGCTGTTCTTATCTTAGCAGCCATTTTTTGTAGGATACTTAAACATGGAATCTCAAATTTTTCCGCTCGCAACCTTTGACTCGACGACCAGCATGGCATTTGTTTCACTCTTGCTTGGCATCGCCTTGGTGATAGTGTTAATCAAGGTTAAGCCCATGCCCCAAGGTGCTAAATTTGCGGCCTCAGGTATGGTGATTGCCGTACTGGGTCTATTGTCTTGGGTGTTCTTGAAGGCCCACAACGCCAATGTGCGCCTTACTCCCACAGCAATGATGGTCGATATCCCGCTTTATGGTGTTGAGTTGCCACTAGAGAGCTTGTTGCCGTCTCAGGCGAGTATTATTAACCTAGATGATGAGGAAGCGCCGCAGATCAGTTACCGCAGCAATGGCGTTGGTTTACCGGGTTACCAGCTTGGTTGGTTCAAATTGGCTAAGATGACCAATAATACAGATAAAGCCCTGCTGTCAGTCACCAATAGCCAGCAAGTGCTGGTCCTTCCGACCACAGAGGGCTATCTGCTTCTCTTGAGTGTTGAGCGTCCCGAGGCCTTGTTATCCAGCTTGCTTGCGCCGACTCTTTAACGCCAGATCCAGGGTAAAGATCACCAGCGCGCTCCAGATAAAGGCAAAGGTGATCCCTTTTTCGAGATCGAAGGGCTCGTTAAACACGCTAACGGCCATGATAAACATGATACTGGGGCCGATATATTGAAAAAAGCCAAGCATGGATAGCGGGATACGAGTGGCGGCGCCGGCAAAACAAAGTAGCGGGACAGAGGTCACCACGCCGGCTGCTAACAAGAGTAAATTCATTTGCACACTATTTTCCATCACGCTGATACTCTCGAAATTCGTTACCAAGTAGAGCAGCGCTACGGGCACCAGTATGGCGGTTTCGACCAGTAATCCTGTTTTGGCGTCGACATTAACCTTCTTGCGCAATAGGCCGTAAAGCCCGAAAGAAGCGGCGAGCGCCAGGGAGACCACAGGAATCGAGCCAAATGAGATCAGCTGGATCAATACGCCAGTAAAGGCAAGTGATACGGCGGCCCACTGCAGTTTTCGCAGTCGCTCCTGCAAGAAGATCATTCCCAGCAGCACATTAATCAAGGGGTTGATAAAGTAACCCAAACTGGCATCGAGCATATGATCATTGTTGATCGCCCAGATAAATAGCAGCCAGTTGCCGGCGATCAGAATCGAAGTGATCGCTAACACGCCCAGTTGTTTGGGTTGACGAAACAGCGCCCTTAACTTGGCAAAGCCGCCGATAAACTGCATCAACACTAGCATGAACACGAAAGACCATAGCACGCGGTGTAGCAAGATCTCTGTCGCCGAAACATGATCTAGCAGTTTAAAATACAGAGGAGCAAAGCCCCAAAAGCAGTAGGCGCAGATGGCTAGTACTACCCCTTTACGATACTCGATGTCAGCCATAGCTTAGGATTTCAAAAAGATGAAGGAGAGGCATTGTAGGCGCCTGAAGGGTCTGACTCAAGCGGCGATGGGGATTCTTTGTGGGAGTTCTGTGTAGTGGTCATTTGCCAGCGAGTATCGCTAGCTTGACAGTTCATTCTAGGACTCCCTTGTCGTTAGCCCACCATGTAGGTTCCAGTACCGAAGGCGATGTGAGCGCCTTGTTCGTTATGCAGCTCCATGCGGCAGACTGAAACGCGATTGCCGGCGCGGATCACTGTACCAGTGCCGGTAAACACCTCGCCGCGACCGGGTCTTAGGTAGTCGATGCGCAGATCTATGGTGCCTAAGGTTTGTAAGCGCTTTTGCAGGTCTTCCAAGCTCCAATCATCACGACTGGCCACCAGTCCTGAGAATGCCGTCAGACCGCCTACTACGTCCAGTACCGTTGCGGTGACACCCCCGTGCAGGATCTGCTGATGAATATTGCCGATGAGATTGCTGTTCATCTTCACTTCAACTTCGACACCCTCTAGATCATAACGCTTAATATCCATGCCAAGCAGTTGATGGAAAGGCACCTTAGTATCGAAGATCTCGGCGACGGTGGCGAGGGTTTGTGCTTGTACAGGTGTCGTCATAGGGCACTCCTTGTTAAGCCTATTTCGTTAGAGCATTTAATCTATCGCTAATTCAGTAAGCTAAGCAAGCCCATGGCTGAATTTTCACCAAATAGGGGCTGTGAACAACAATTAATTTCGGCAGAGTTGAGACAAGCAGGGCTGGCTTGATTAGAATAAGCGGCCAAATTGACCATAAATTAGCGCCATGGACTTAGCCTTAAGCACGCCCGAATCGACCGATAGCGATCCACTCGCCAGCTGTTTGCAGGCGGTGTTTGGCTATCGCACCTTCAGGACAGGCCAGCGAGAGGTAATAGAGCAGGCCTGTGAGGGGCGTGATTCGCTGGTGATTATGCCAACGGGCGGCGGCAAGAGTCTTTGCTATCAGCTGCCGGCGCTTATCTTACCCGGCTTGACGCTGGTGGTTTCTCCGCTCATCTCCCTGATGAAAGATCAGGTCGATAGCCTGAAACAAATGGGCGTAGCGGCGGCTTTTCTTAATTCGTCTCAGTCGCGTGAAGAGGCGATGAGCATCTACCAGCAACTGCATAATGGCGAGTTGAAGCTCCTTTATGTGTCGCCCGAGCGCCTGCTGACGGCAAATTTTATTGAGCGTCTGCACCACCTGCCGATCTCTTTATTTGCCATCGACGAGGCGCACTGTATTTCCCAGTGGGGACATGACTTCAGGCCTGAATATGCAGCCCTAGGACAGTTAAAACAATATTTTCCCCAGGTCCCCATGATGGCGCTCACCGCCACTGCCGATAAGGCCACCCGAGAAGATATCTGTCAGCGGCTGGGGATCACCCCTTATGAGCTGCTCACCAGTTTCGATAGGCCCAATATTCGCTACACGGTGGCGGAAAAACTCAACGCTGCCAACCAGCTCAGACAGTTTATTCAGGCGCAAAATGGCAATAGCGGTATCATCTACTGTAGTAGCCGCCGCCGTGTCGATGAGGTGGCCGATCGCCTGCGCATGCAGGGATATGACGCCGATGCCTATCACGCCGGTAAGACCCAGGAAGAACGCGCCGATATCCAGGAACGTTTCCTGAAAGATCAACTGGATATCGTGGTGGCGACTGTGGCGTTTGGCATGGGAATAAACAAGTCTAACGTGCGATTTGTCGTGCATTACGACATTCCCAAGAGCGTAGAGGCCTATTATCAGGAGACGGGCCGCGCCGGTCGTGATGGACTGGATGCCGAGGCCTTTATGTTGTTCGACCCCGCTGACATTGGCCGGGTGCGTCATCTTATCGAGCAGCAAGAACCTGGACCCCAGCAACAGGTGGAGTACCACAAGCTCAATACCATGGCGGCCTTTGCAGAGGCTCAGACATGCCGTCGCCAGGTATTGCTGCACTATTTCGACGAGAGTGCGTCAGAGCCTTGTGGCAACTGCGATATCTGTCTGGACCCACCCAAACGCTACGATGGCGTCGAAGATGCCCAGAAGGTGCTTTCTTGTATCTTCCGTTTGCAGCAGAAGTTTGGCATTAACCACCTGATTGAGGTATTACGCGGTTCTAAGGCTGCGCCAGTGGTCGACCGTGGCCATGATAAGCTATCAACCTGGGGCATAGGTAAGGATAAAAGTCATGAGTTTTGGCTCAGTATAATTCGCCAAATCATACACTTAGGCTTTGCTAGTCAAGATATCACCCGAGGCTCGGCCATTAAGCTTAATCCTCAGGCGCGGGCAGTGCTTAAGGGCGAAATAGCCTTGCAGCTGGCAGAACCAAGAATAAGTATCACCACACATGTGAAACGCCGCAGCAGTAGCCGGGCGCCGCTAAATTACGATAGAAAGTTGTTTGCTCGCTTGAAATTGTTACGTCGCAGCCTGGCCGAGGAGCTGGATGTGCCCCCCTACCTGGTGTTTAACGACGCCACCCTGGCGGAGATGGCGGCTATGGTGCCCACCAGTCCTGCAGAGATGCTGGCGGTCAATGGGGTGGGCGAGACCAAGCTGAACCGTTTCGGCGGCGAGTTTCTCGACGAGATAAGCGATTACATTACCCGAGGGTAATGCAGCTATAGGCAAGCGATTAGGCTAGTGAGCCTGTTGGCCGCTGTACTTACTGAGTTGATCGACACTGGCTCGTTTGACCAGGGAAGAGAGAGTATCGTGATGCTGCATGACCGCCATTCCCATACTGACGCGAGTGCCATTTTGCAGAGGCTCTATGATGGCGCTCAACTGTCGCCCAATCAACTGCGCCCCCGGTAATGAGGTAAAGGGCAGCATGATCAGAATTTGATCGGCGCTGGTGCTCAATAATATATCCTGCTGGCGTATTTTCTGGGCCAGCCTGGCCTGCAGTTTCTCATAATCTGCCATAGCAAGATGGCTGGAATTGATCAGTAAGATGGTGATCGGAAAGCCAATTTGTTTAGCACTGGCCAACAGCGCTTCCATCTTCTCCTGAGTGCTCATCGGCTCATCTCTTTGGCTCTGTGGCAGCGGCGCCTTAGGCGTTCTGATACGGTTGAGCAGAATAAACAGCGTCAGTAGCAGGAAGAGCACCAGGATGCCGATGAGGCCATAGCTGTCGCTGATGTGGGCATCAAGCTTGATCGGCTTAGGTTGATTGGCCTGTGCGAGTTGTTGGTAACGTCCAAGCTGAGCCTTGATCTGTAGTAGCCGGGTATCTTTAAGGAACTCATAGCTGCGCTGGGCCATCTCGAAACGTTTTAGTTGATATTGATAGGCTTCTTGATACTGAGCTATATCGGCAAAATAGCGGCTCAAGATACCATAACAGTAGACAAGCTCGTCAAACTGGTTGGTGCGCTCACCAATGGCAATAGCCTTTTGCATCAACTCTGTTCCTAACGCCTGTTCGCCATTGGCCAAATGAATATTGGCCAGCAGACGGTTGGCCCGTAGGCTGTCGTTAATTTTCTTCTGTTTATCAAAGGTGTTGAGCGCAATATTAAGTAGTTGAATAGCGCTCTTGTCATTACCTCGTAAAAACTCGATTTCTGCTAGCTGGGTGTAACTTTCGGCCAGTTCGGTGGCAGTCGCCAGTTCAGGTAGTAAGATCTTGGCTTCGAGTACCATGTCATCCCTAAACTTAACCTCTTGGTTATAATGGGAGACTTTAGCGAGAGCCAGCAAGACGGTGAGTCTCACTTTGCCTGTGGTCTGCTCGCTATCTAGTGCTCCCTTGGCATAGTTGAACGCCTGGTTATAGAGCCCCTTGGTTCTTAGCAGTTCGGCCATGGCCAGTTGAATGTATGGCCTAGGTGGTGTCAGCCATTGGGGCTGCTGCTTTTCGGTATCTGGGTAGATATCCTGAGCCAGGCGCAGATCTTCTAAGGCGCTGCTCTGACTCTCGATATGGGTATCTATCTTGCCTCTTAGCATCAGGCCATTGACCAGTGATTGCGGCTGCTGCTGTTCGCGTGACTGGAAGATAGCCGAGTCGAGTAGGGTGAGTGCCTGCCTGAGATCGCCATAGTCCATGTAGGCCGCTGCCATGCAGTTTAGAAAATAGGGACCGAGTTGATTAAGCTTGTTCGATTTGGCTTTGGCTTCGCTCATGCGGCCAAGATTGATGGCGGCCTCGTTTTCACCTAGCTGCACAAAGGCTTCACATTTTAGGATGGAGAGTCGAAGCCGATTTTCTTCAGACGTGTCTTCTTGATCCAGGCGTTGTTCCAGCGCCTGGATTTTTGTCAGGGTCTTGTTGGGATATTGGTAGACGTTATGGGCCAACTCATCCAACTCTGTCATAGTGTTCCCATAAGCGGGGATCAGCCAAAGGCTGAGGCTTAACACTATGAGACGAAAATCCATTTTTAAAAACTCCGGAACGAGTGTGCTGTTTCCATTCGCGGCATTATACTGATTTTCCATCAGCAATTGCATAAAAAATAATGCCCAAGATTGGAATCAGATAGATTGCTCGGCAAATGACCTAGTATGCTGAATTTAATCACTTAGTCACTCTTGTTGGCAAATAATTGGTTAGATTTGAGCGGTTAATCAAGATTTTTATCTGGTCTAATGTGGCAAACTTGAAAAATATGGGGTTGACTATTCGCCAGACACACGTTAAATATTAATCAGTCCAACGAAATGAAACGAATAATTACTTATTTTTTTTGAATACAATGATGACCATTAACCGTGCCCTACTCAACCTCCTCATTCTCATTCTCGCAGTCTCTGCGCGGAGAATGTAGTGTTGCACGCTTAATAACACGACCAGCATTCATAAACCCCGCGCTCAACAACGCGGGGTTTTTTTGTTTATGGATTTGACGAATACCCAAAATTAGAGCCTAGACGTACCATGGAGAAACCAGATGTCTAACCGAGTGATAATATTTGATACGACCTTACGCGATGGTGAGCAAGCATTAGCAGCGAGTTTAACGGTTAAGGAGAAATTGCAGATAGCACTGTCACTCGAGCGTCTGGGCGTGGATGTGATGGAGGTCGGTTTTCCCGTCTCATCCCCAGGTGATTTCGAGTCGGTACAAACCATTGCCCGTACTATCAAGAATAGCCGGGTGTGTGCGTTAGCCAGAGCATTGGAAAAAGATATCGACGCCGCGGCTCAGTCGCTGTCGGTGGCCGATCAGTTCCGTATTCATACTTTTATCTCCACTTCGACCATTCATGTAGAGAGTAAGCTTAAGCGCTCGTTCGACCAAGTATTGGAGATGGCGGTTGGCGCGGTGAAATATGCCCGCCGTTTTACCGATGATGTGGAGTTCTCCTGTGAAGATGCTGGCCGCACACCTATAGACAATCTATGCCGTATGGTTGAAGCCGCGATTAACGCTGGCGCTAAGACAATCAATATTCCCGATACCGTGGGCTATACGGTGCCGAGCGAATTTGGCGGCATTATTCAAAACCTGTTTAACCGCGTGCCTAATATCGATCAGGCGGTGATCTCGGTGCACTGCCATGACGATTTGGGTTTGTCGGTGGCCAATTCGATCACCGCAGTGCAGCACGGTGCGCGCCAAATTGAATGTACCGTCAATGGTATCGGCGAGCGCGCCGGTAACTGCTCCCTTGAAGAGATCGCCATGATCATCGCCACCCGCAAGGCAAGCCTTGGGTTGGAGACGGGTATCAACGCTAAAGAGATCCATCGCACCTCTAATCTGGTGAGCCAGCTATGTAATATGCCGGTCCAGGCTAACAAGGCGATCGTTGGTGCCAACGCCTTTACTCACTCTTCGGGTATTCACCAGGATGGTGTGCTTAAGTCGCAAAATACTTATGAAATTATGACGCCAGAGAGCATAGGCCTTAATCGCAACAACCTCAACATGACCTCTCGCTCGGGCCGCCATGTGATCAAGCATCGCATGGAAGAGATGGGCTATGGCGAGCAAGACTATGACATGGACACCCTGTATGAAGCTTTCCTTAAGCTAGCGGACAAGAAGGGTCAGGTGTTCGACTATGATCTGGAAGCCTTGGTCTATATGGAGGCTCGCAGTGATGAAGAAAATCACTATGGACTACAGCAATTGGTGGTGCACTCTGACTTGGCTGAGGGTAAGGCCACAGCGACTGTGACCTTGATGGTCGATGGCAATCCAGTGACCGAGGCGGCCACGGGGAACGGCCCAGTGGATGCCGCCTACAAGGCGATTGCCCGCGCCAGCGGCTGTGAGATCAATATCAGTAGCTATCAACTCAGTGCCAAAGGCCAGGGGCAAGATGCCTTGGGGCAGGTGGATATCACCGCCAAGTACCATGATCAGAGTTTCCACGGTGTCGGCCTGGCAACCGATGTGGTTGAGGCTTCTGCGGCGGCGCTTATCCATGTGATGAACTTGACCTGGCGCGCAGACAAGGTGGCTGAGAACAAACATAAAATAAAACAAGCGCGTGTCGAGTTAGGCGGCGTTTAATCGCTTTTCAATATAACAGAATAAAGATCAATTAATTGCAGGGAGTCTGGTGTGGTATGAGTTATCAAGTCGCAGTATTGGCGGGTGATGGTATAGGCCCGGAAGTCATGGCTGAAGCACGTAAGGTGCTTAAGGCAGTAGAAGAGCGTTTTTCGTTGGATATTGAATATAGCGAATACGATGTGGGAGGTGCTGCCATCGATAATCATGGTTGTCCGTTGCCGGAATCGACCCTAAAAGGCTGTGAGGCCGCCGATGCCATCTTGTTTGGCTCGGTAGGCGGCCCTAAATGGGAACATCTGCCACCCAATGATCAACCTGAGCGCGGTGCCTTGTTGCCTCTGCGTGGCCATTTCGAGCTGTTTTGTAATATGCGTCCTGCCAAGCTTCATGCTGGGCTTGAGCATATGTCGCCCCTGCGCAGCGATATCTCGGCGCAAGGGTTCGATGTGCTGTGCGTGCGCGAGTTAACCGGCGGTATCTACTTCGGTAAACCTAAAGGACGTCAGGGAGAGGGAGAGCAAGAGGAAGCTTTCGATACCATGCGTTACAGCCGCCGTGAGGTGCGCCGCATCGCGAAGATCGCCTTCGAAGCGGCTCGCGGGCGTCGTAAGAAGGTGACTTCTGTGGATAAGGCCAACGTATTGGCCTGCTCTGTCTTATGGCGTGAGGTGGTCGAAGAGGTAGCTAAGGATTTCCCTGATGTCGAGCTGGAACATATCTATATCGATAATGCCACCATGCAGCTACTGCGTCGTCCCTTCGATTTCGACGTGATGCTCTGCTCAAACCTGTTTGGCGACATCATCTCAGATGAGATCGCTATGCTCACCGGTTCCATGGGCTTGCTCTCTTCGGTCAGCCTCAATAGTGACGGCTTTGGCCTGTATGAACCCGCCGGTGGCAGCGCACCAGATATCGCAGGGCAGGGCATTGCTAACCCTGTTGCGCAGATCCTGTCGGCGGCGCTACTGTTACGTCATAGCCTTAAAGAGGAAGCGGCGGCCAAGGCGATTGAAGATGCGGTTGCCAAGGCATTAAGCGATGGCTATCTAACTGGTGAACTCTTGCCAGCGGATCAGCGTGACAAGGCAAAATCAACCCGCGAAATGGGCGACTATATTGCCCAAGCAGTCAGAGAGGCAAACTAATGGCTAAGACACTTTATGAAAAGGTATGGGATAGCCATATCGTTGCTGCCCCCGAAGGAGAAGCGCCGCTTATCTATGTGGATCGTCATCTGGTTCACGAGGTGACCTCGCCCCAGGCCTTCAGTGGTCTTAAGGTGGCCGGCCGAAAATTAAGGGCGCCAGAAAAGACCTTCGCTACCATGGATCACAACACCTCGACCAAGAGTGCCAGTTTAGATGCTCTCAGCCCTATGGCGCGCACTCAGGTGGAGACGCTGGCGCAAAACTGTAAGGAGTTTGGCGTCAGACTTTATGACATTCACCATAAAAATCAGGGCATTGTGCATGTGATGGGCCCAGAGCTTGGCATTACCTTGCCTGGCACTGTGATTGTTTGTGGCGACTCGCACACCGCGACTCACGGCGCCTTTGGGGCCTTGGCCTTTGGTATCGGTACTTCAGAGGTGGAGCATGTGATGGCCACCCAAACCCTGCGTCAGTTGAAAGCTAAGACCATGAAAATCGAGGTGCGTGGTCATGTTGCCGAGGGGATAACCGCTAAAGATATCGTGCTGGCCATCATAGGCAAGATCGGCATGGATGGCGGCACAGGTTATGTGGTGGAGTTCTGCGGTGCGGCGATCTCTGCGCTGTCGATGGAAGGACGCATGACCGTTTGTAACATGGCGATCGAGATGGGCGCCAAGGCGGGGATGATCGCGCCGGATCAGACCACCATAGATTACCTCGAAGGCCGTGAGTTTGCGCCAAAAGGTGAAGATTGGCAGCAGGCGGTTGAGGCCTGGTTGTCGCTGAAATCCGATGATGATGCCCACTTCGATGCCCATGTGGTGTTGGAGGCGAGCGATATTGCACCTCAGCTAACTTGGGGGACTAACCCAGGCCAGGTGGTGGCGATCGATCAATGTGTGCCCAATCCTGAGGATGAGTCGAACCCAACGGTTAAAGCCAGTATTCAAAAGGCGCTCGATTATGTGGCGCTGACGCCTGGCACTCAGATGACAGATGTCAGCATCAACAAGGTGTTTATCGGTTCTTGTACCAACTCACGAATCGAAGATCTACGTGCTGCGGCTCAGCAAGCCAAGGGGCGTAAGGTCGCTGGTGGGGTCACGGCTATCGTGGTACCTGGCTCTGGCTTGGTGAAGGAGCAGGCGGAGGCTGAAGGTCTGGATAAGATCTTTATCGACGCCGGGTTCGAGTGGCGCCTGCCGGGTTGTTCTATGTGTCTGGCGATGAACGATGACAGGTTGGAGGCAGGCGATCGCTGCGCCTCGACCAGCAACCGTAACTTCGAGGGCCGTCAGGGGCGCGGAAGCCGTACTCACTTGGTGAGCCCTGCCATGGCCGCCGCCGCGGCGATTGCTGGCCACTTTGTCGATATTCGCAAGCCATACTAGGAGGTAGCATGCAACCATTTACGACACACACAGGGCTTGCGGTGATCATCGACAGTGCCAATATCGATACCGATCAGATCATTCCTAAGCAGTTTCTCTCTAAGGTCACCCGTGACGGTTTCGGGATTCATCTATTTCATGACTGGCGTTATCTGGACGATGCCGGCGATCAGCCTAACCCTTCGTTTAGCCTGAACCAGCCGCGTTATCAGGGGGCCTCTATTCTGCTGGCCAAGGAGAACTTTGGCTGCGGATCGAGTCGCGAGCATGCGCCATGGGCCTTGGCTGATTTCGGCCTCAAGGTGATCATAGCGCCTAGCTTTGCCGATATCTTTTATGGCAATGCCATCAATAATGGCCTGCTGCCGGTGCGTTTGACTGAGGCAGAAGTTGCTCAGTTAATGCAAGAAGTTGAGGCTGAAGAAGGGGCGCAAGTTAGCGTTGATCTGCAGGCCCAGACTGTGACCTCGCCTTCGGGGGCTGAATTTCATTTTGAGATAGCTCAGTCGGCTCGTCATAATCTACTTAACGGGTTAGATGCCATTGGGATCAGCTTAGGATATGGCGAAGCGATTACTCAATACGAGGCAAATATCCCGAGTTGGAGAGCCTAGCTCACCCATCTGTATCATTAGGCGTACATTTGTACTGAGTGTGATAAGCGATAAGCCGGACGCATGATATTGCGGCCGGCTTTTTGTTTACATTGTCCCTTATCTCACTATCTAACATTCATAAATTCAATATCTTACAATTGTTCTTTCGGCCTGTTATTCGTTTGTTTTAATTACCTAGTGATTTATGCTGCTTGATAGGGCGATTTCAGGCTTACACATGTATTACTGCTTATCTTTATCTAGGTATTTGTTTGTAAATAGATATATTTAATTTAGTGTGGTTTGCCTGACTAATTTTAGTGAACGCAGATCACATTTTTTTCATTTTGATAGCGTTTAAAAGCGCGATATCTATCCGTTTCGCACTCTATTTGAACGTTTTTGTTAGCATAATTCGCTTAAATTCATTATCTGCTTGTAAAGATATTCTGTATCAGTAGACTGCGGCTCACTTAATGACTGGAGCCTTTACTCTAAGTCGTCATAATAACAAGAGAGCCATGATGAAAAAGCATATTTTATCTTTAGCTGTAGTTGCTGCCATCGCTGCGCCACTATCACAAGTTCACGCTGCTGGATTTCAACTTGCCGAATATTCTGCTACTGGTTTAGGCCGTGCCTTTGCGGGTGAAGCCGCCATGGCCGATAACGCCGCCGCCCAAGCCCGTAACCCTGCGATGTTGACCTACCTTGAGGGACGTCAGCTGTCCGTTGGTGGAATTTATGTCATGCCAAACGTCGATGTCGAAGGCGATCTGACTTTGGCCTCACCTGTGCTGGGTAATCAGCCTGTCACCATGAATGCCGATGCCTTAGATGTGGCCGGTAATGCCCTGGTGCCTAACTTTTACTATTCTAATCAGCTAAACGACCAGTGGACCTGGGGGTTAGCGGTTAACTCTAATTATGGTCTGGCGACCGAAGTACCCAGCACTCATCCAACTGCGATTTTCGGTAATGAAACTTCAGTGACAACAGTCGAATTCAATCCGAACCTGGCTTACAAGGTGACAGATGCGGTTTCTATCGGTGCCGGTCTGCGTGTCGTTTATGGTGAAGGTAAGATTGGCGCCTCAACCCCAGCTTGGGTTGACGGTATTAAGGCGATTCCGACACTGCCTGCCGAAGTGGCTGGCGCACTGCCACCAAGTGGAACCAGTCTGAAAGTGATGGAAGGCGATGATATTAGTTTTGGTTGGCAGTTGGGTGTCAGCTGGCAGATCAATCCCGCTCACCGCATAGGTGTTGCCTATCATAGCGGCGTTGAGCTGGAACTGGACGGTCACGCATCTGGGCTTGTTTATGATGGTGGTCAAGATCTCGATATTGAGGGTTATGTGCCACTCGAGCTACCAGCCTTTGCTGAGCTGGCCTCTCATCATCAATTAACTGACAACTGGGCGATGCATGCCAGCATTAACTGGACTCAGTGGAGTGTGTTCGACAGCCTGGTGGCTTACTTCCCAGGTGAGCAGAAGCCACTTGGCGGTTTAGAGTCAGACTTAGTAAAAGTAGAAAACTTTAAAGATAACTGGCGTTTTGCCTTGGGTACCACTTATCAACTCAGTGATAAATGGTTAGTGCGCGGTGGTGTGGCTCTGGATAAGACGGCGGTGGAAGATGAGTACCGTACAATCACTATTCCTGATTCAGACCGTCTATGGCTTAGCTTTGGCGCCGGTTATCAGGCCACTAAGAATCTGACGCTAGACTTAGCCGTGACCTATATTAAGGCACACGGTGATGCACCTATCGATGAGACAATGAACCTGATGAACCTGGCTCAAGTGAGCTTTAGCGGTGATGCGAGTGGTGATGTCTGGTTGGTGGGGGCTCAGTTGAGCTACAAGATGTAAGTCGATTGAGGTCAAGTTTGACTCAAGCAAAATGCCTCACTTAAGTGAGGCATTTTTTTATCTGAATATTTATTGGATATCTGAACTTCATAGGATTATATTCGTCTAATTATCAACGTATTTTTAGTTAAATTTAATCTATTCATTACCTGTTGCTTGCAGCTATAGCGTCTGCCAGTCAGGATGAACCAACAATAAGAGGTGTCCCATGAAACCCTTTCTTCTGGCTGCAAGCATAGCGTTACTTCCGTTGTCGGCCTCCGCCGATCCGAGTACGACGCAAGTGGTTAAGGGATTCATCGATGCCTACAACCAGCACAGTGTCGAGCAGATGCTCAACCATGTGACCGATGATGTACGCTGGATGCATATCTCTGGCACTAATATAGAGGTCGAAACCTCAGACAAGGCGCAGTTTGGCGCCGCCATGACAGATTATTTTGAAACCCTTACCGGGGCTCAGGCCACCATACTGCAACTGATCGACTCTTCTCACTTTGTCAGCACGGTCGAGCGTGTGACTTGGGAGAACGACGGTGAGCTGCTTAGCCAATGCAGCATTGGTAATTTCCGTGTTCAGGATGGCAAGATCGCCGAGTTTTGGTATCTGCCCGCCCATGCCTGTGATGAGCAGCCAGAGACGACTGAAGAGGCATTAGCGACTCCAGAGTTAGATCCGATTCAGCCTAATCAGCAGTAGCGGAGGCCTTAGTGCAGCAGAAGTATGTTATCGCGCTCGATCAGGGCACAACCAGTTCACGTACCATCATCTTCGATCATGACGCTAATATAGTGGCGGTGTCACAGCGCGAGTTTTCGCAGATCTACCCCAAGGCGGGCTGGGTGGAACACGATCCCATGGAGATCTGGTCCTCCCAAAGCTCAACCCTAATTGAGGCGCTGGCCAGAGCCGGGATCCACAGCGATGAGGTGGCTGGTATAGGTATCACCAATCAGCGGGAAACCACCATCTTGTGGGACAAAACCACAGGTAAGCCCGTCTATAACGCCATCGTCTGGCAGTGTCGCCGCAGCCAACCCTTATGTGAGGCGTTGAAGGCATCGGGCTATGAAGAGTATATCCGGCAGAATACCGGACTGGTGCTAGACCCCTATTTTTCGGCGACTAAGATCCGCTGGATCCTCGACAATGTCGAAGGGGCCAGAGAGAAGGCCGAGGCCGGTGACTTGCTGTTTGGCACCATAGATACCTGGCTGGTGTGGAAGCTTACCGAGGGATCGGTGCATGTCACCGATCCGACCAACGCGTCGCGCACCATGCTCTACAACATTCATCAACAGGCCTGGGACACTCGGTTACTCGAGGCATTAGATATTCCTGCGAGCATTCTGCCTGAGGTGAAGCCTTCCTGCGCCGTGTATGGCAAGACCCGTATTGCCGGTGAGGGCGGCGAGATTCCTGTAGCTGGCATGGCGGGCGATCAACAGTCAGCCCTATTTGGCCAGCTGTGTATCGATGAGGGGATGGCTAAGAATACCTATGGTACAGGTTGTTTCCTGCTGATGAACACTGGGTTGCAGGCGGTGCAGTCCAACCATGGTCTATTAACCACCATTGCCGTGGGACCCAAGGGGGAGGTTAATTATGCCCTGGAAGGCTCGGTATTTATGGGGGGCGCTACCATTCAATGGTTGCGCGATGAACTCGGACTTATTCGTGATGCTCAGGATACCGAATACTTTGCCCTCAAGGTGAATGACAACAATGGTGTGTACCTGGTACCAGCCTTTGTTGGTTTGGGCGCGCCTTATTGGGATGCCAGCGCCCGTGGTGCCTTGGTCGGCCTCTCCAGAGGCGCCAATCGTAACCATATCATTCGTGCCGCACTCGAGGCGATCGCCTATCAGAGCCGGGATCTTCTCGATGCCATGACTAAAGACAGTGGTGTGCAGCTTAAACAGTTGAAGGTCGATGGCGGCGCGGTAGCCAACGATTTCCTGATGCAGTTTCAGGCGGACATTACCGATGTTGAGGTGCAGCGACCCAAGGTGACCGAAACTACGGCCATGGGGGCGGCATTTTTAGCGGGCTTAGCCGTGGGTTTCTGGCAGTCGACGGCCGAGTTGAAGCACAAGGCCGGTGTCGAGCGTTGCTTTAAGCCTACCATCGCCGATGAGGAGCGTGAGGCGCTTTATTCGGGTTGGAAACGGGCAGTTGCGCAAGTCACTGGTGAATCAGCGAGTTAATCCTTAAACGTCAATATCGATACGAGGCAGTGGCGAGTCCAGTGCTTCTTGTTCGGCCTGTTTCTGCGCCTGCTGGCGTCTCGCCTGTCCCCGGCGATCTTCTCTTCCGGGTCTTGAGTTTATGCGCCTTTCTCCATGTCGACGACGCTCAAGGTGAGGTGGCAGCTGTGACTGCGGCGCCTCATGACTATCGGCATGAATAGGATCCGTGTGTTCAGTCTGCTCTACCACTCGCTTGCGTTTCACCACCTGTTTTACCGGGCGCGCTAACATGGCATACAGGCTATCCAGGGCAACCATCGCTCCTCCTCTTTAGATTAATCATCTCGCTTAATCTATTTATCGGCCGCTTGTGGTTAAATTTTAGGCGAATTCTGCTATTTGGCTCATGTCGGGCGTTGGGATGGCGAATTCGCTTGTGCTTCGCAAGCTTCATACTGCGCCTTTTGCCAAAATCTCAGCTGAGCGCGACTGGTGAGGGCAAGCCGAGCATGAGTCGCCTTTTGCTGACAACTGAGGCGAACTCCCGCTGCCAGTTGGTCCTCTTTGAGACGGTCTTGCTCTTCAGGAGTGGCCGGAGGCGCATCGTCAACAAAGCGAATACGGCACATACCGCAATGACCCCCACCACCACACTGGCTTGGGACGCGCATCTGGCCATGGTTTAAATTGTCCATGAGGTTGTCTTGGGTCAGCGCAATCGTCTCAAGCTGCTCGCCATCAGGAGAGAGTAGGGTCAGCGACTGACCCTGACGCTTGGCACGCCAGCTCACGTAGTCTCCAGCCAGTAGCTTACGCACCAGTAGCCAGGCGCCACTTAGGCCAAGCAGTAAAGCGGCCAGCGCAATCATCTGAGTCGCGACATGATTAAAACTCACGCCATTGTTGGGGAAATAGTCGATAAAATGCAGCATAAACAGCAGCTGTTTGAGCTGTGAGCCGTTGTTTTCATGGGCCTTAACCAGGCCTGTATTGCCGTCGACAAAGATCTGTGTGCCGCGCTGGTCCTGAGTATCGAAACGGTAGAACTCCTGGCTGCCGCCGTAGCGCTGGGCGGCGTCTTTATCGAGCACTGGCATCGATAATTGGCCCTCACCCGAGTAGCTTTGCTGAGCAGCCTCAGTCAGTTGTTGATGATTAAGATTGACTCGTTCACCTGTGTCAGCCCAAAAGGCCTGAGTGCCATCGCTTAGTTTTACGCGGTAAATGGGGCGATCAAATAGGGTTTCCAGCTTGATGCGTGTGATGGTATCGGCTTTTGTTTGCGCGGCGATATCGCTCAGCGTAACCTGGGGCTGAATTAAACTGCTGGCTTGAGTGGGCTTAGTTCTCTGGGTATTCGCACTTAAATATTCATCGTTAATCAGGTTGAAGGCCAGGCCTGTAAGGGTCCATATAAGGAGCTGGGCGCCGACGATGAGCCCCAGAATGCGATGCAGACTTCTCGCGTTCATCATACGTTGGCCTCCTCACCGCGCTTAAAGGCGACAAGCAGTAATAGGGCTCCAGAGAGCGCCGTCAGTAGCGCCAATATACTAAAAGCTGTCAGTAGCGGGTTGTGAACATCTTCTCGGGTATCATAATCCATGATATGCAACATCCACATGAGATCGAACAGGCGCCAGTAGTCATGACGCTTGGCAACCAGCTCACCACTGGTGGCGGAAATATAGAAGCGCGAATGGCTTGAGTCGTTAAAATCGATCTGCCACAGGGGTAATCGTCTGCTGCCTATCTCGTCGGGTGCCGAGTCGGTTAACAGCTGGCTGCTGGCTTGGGTTATATCGCCGCGATAGAGCTTGGCCGCAACCAGCATGGCTTGTTGTTGACTCAGTTGTGCTAGCGGTTCTCCATTTTGGGCAGAGAAATAGCGGGGGCCATCAGCTAGGCTGAGTTTATATACGGCCCCAAGTGCCGTTGGCAGTAACTCAAGCTGAGTTGCATCGGGATAGCTTGCCAACATGGTGGCGGGGGAGATCTGCAACTGATGGGGATCTATAGTTAGGGAGCTGTCATCCACCAGATGGTCGCCATGGATAAAGTCGATATCCATAAGCACCATGTAGAGACCTGAAACTAACCAGATGAGTAATTGTGCCCCTAAAAACAGGGTCAACCATTTGTGTGATTTTCGCAGCAAACGGCTTTGTTGAGGATTTAGCATAATTAGAATTTTTATTGGCTATCATAGGGATGAAATCACCTCAGAGCAAGCCAGAAAGCGCTGCGACACAAGGAGAGCGTGGCGAACAAACCCGCAGGGATCGCTACGACACAATCGGTGGACATTTTGCGGCGAAATTTGGGATGGCGATCCACTTATTGATCATACAAAGTCTGTAGGCCCACCACTTCTGATTGTTTTTTCAACATATTTACCCTCGACTCACCCACAAAAAGCCCTCCATGAGACTGTAGTTACAAATTTACAAACTGGCTGCTAACCCGCTTGAATACTGGCTTTTTAAATGGTGGCATCCCTTGACAATGCTTGCACACTATCTCTAAACTTAGCATTTGTGGGAAATTGTGGATATTTGTGGATCTATTAACCAAAACAAGGACGAGCTAACGTGTTTCGTGGAGCGAGTGCTATTAATCTTGACGCCAAAGGCCGGATCGCGATTCCAAAGCGATACCGTGAGAGCCTGCACGTCGAATTTAATAGCCAGCTGGTGATCACGGTCGACTTCGATGCCGCCTGTTTACTCATCTATCCACTCGAGGCTTGGAAACAGATAGAAGCCAAGCTGTTATTGCTGTCAGATACTCAGGGACCCGAGCGCGCCATGAAGCGCCTGTTACTCGGTTATGCCCATGAGTGTGAGTTAGATAGCAATGGTCGCATTTTACTTCCTCCACCGCTACGTCAATACGCCAACCTGGAAAAGCACGCGATGCTGGTGGGGCAGTTGAACAAGTTTGAGCTGTGGGATGAAGCGGCCTGGCAGCAACAGATTGAACTTAGCCGTGAAACGATTCAAAGCGATGCCTTTGCCAATAGTGAGCGTTTGGCGGACTTCTCTTTGTAGTAAGAGAATAACCATAAGTTAAAGAAGAGAGCGATGACTCAAGAATTTGCGCATTTATCTGTGCTGCTGACGGAAACGGTAGCCGGACTCAATATTAAGCCTGATGGTATCTATATCGATGGGACCTTTGGCCGCGGTGGTCATTCACGTGAAGTGCTCAAGCAGCTGGGCCCTGATGGTCGCCTGATCGCTATCGATCGCGATCCTCAAGCTATCGCCGCCGCAGAGCAGTTTGCCGACGATGCGCGTTTCTCTATCGTTCATGGTGGCTTCGGTCAGCTGGCGCAATATGTTGATGACCTGGGCCTGCGAGGCAAGATCGATGGCATCTTATTCGATTTTGGCGTCTCATCGCCGCAGCTGGATGATGCTGAGCGCGGTTTTAGTTTCCTGCGTGATGGTCCACTGGATATGCGCATGGATAACTCCCAGGGAGAGACGGCGGCCCAGTGGTTGGCCCGCGCCGAAATAGAAGACATGGCCTGGGTGTTTAAGACCTATGGTGAAGAGAAAAATGCCCGTCATATTGCTCGCTGTATCGCTGCCGATAGAGAGAAAACCCCGTTTTTGCGCACTAAAGATTTGGCCGACCTGATCGCTAGAGTGAGTAAGAGTAAGGAACGTAACAAGCATCCGGCGACGCGCGTGTTTCAGGCGATCCGTATCTATATCAACAGTGAGCTTGAGCAGATAGATCAGGCGCTGGAAGGGGCGGTTACCGTATTAGCGCCGCAGGGTCGTCTGTCGGTGATCAGTTTCCACTCGTTAGAAGACCGTATGGTGAAGCGCTTTATTCGTCGGCATAGTCAGGGGGAATCCGTGCCCCATGGACTGCCGATCACCGAAGCGGAGATCAATAAGACACGTTTACTAAAGGCTGTCGGTAAGGCGATTAAACCGTCGGCAGAAGAGATTGACCGCAATGCCAGAGCGCGTAGCTCAGTGTTGCGTATCGCGGAGCGATTAGATTACTAATCCTGTCGAGCAGACGTAAGAGACTAGGGGAACGCCAGTGAGTAAGTCACAACTCAACCTGACTCGTATCGTATTACTCGATCTTTGGCACCATAAGTGGGTGCTGTTGATGGCTTTTATTGTGATTGCGAATGCTGTTTTGGTGGTATACACCAGCCATACCAGTCGCAAGTACACCAGCCAGTGGGATCAGTTGCTGCAGGAGCGCGACCGCTTGGATATTGAATGGCGCAACCTCTTGCTGGAAGAGCAGTCGCAGTCGGAACATAGCAGGGTGACACGGATTGCCACAAAAGAGCTGGAGATGAAGCGGCCGTTACCCAACGAAGAAGTGGTGGTGAGAGTACCATGAGCAAACAGGCGAAACGTAAACAGAAACCACAGCTGATCCACTGGCGTCTACACGTCGTGGTCGGTTTTGTGTGTCTGCTGTTTACCAGCTTGGTGGGCCGCGCCGCCTATATTCAGATCATCGAGCCGGAAAAGCTGCGTCACGAGAGCGACATGCGCACCCTGCGCACCACGAGTAATGAAGTGCATCGCGGCATGATCACAGATCGTAATGGCGAGATGCTGGCGGTAAGTGTGCCAGTTAAGGCGGTTTATGCCGATCCCAAGGTTGTGCACGATCGCAACGGTTTTGCGGATATGCGCCGCTGGCAGGCATTAGCCGATGTGTTGCACGAGCCCAAGGAGGAGATCCTGGCGCGGGTGCAATCTAACCCCAAGAAACGTTTCACCTACCTCAAGCGTCAAGTTACCCCTGCGGTGGCCGAGTATATTAAGCAGCTCAAGTTACCGGGCGTTTACCTTAAAGCCGAGTCGCGTCGTTACTACCCCACCAGTGAGATCAGCGCGCAGCTGGTGGGCCTGACCAATATTGATGATGTCGGTATCGAAGGGATAGAGAGCACCTATAACGACTGGCTTACTGGCACGCCGACCAAGCACAAGGTACGTAAATCACGTGATGGTCACGTGGTAGAGCGTCTCGATATGGTGCAGACGGGTGAAAGCTCTAACGATTTGGTGCTAAGTATCGATCAGCGCATTCAGCAGCTGGCCTATCGTGAGATCAAGCGTGCGACCGAGATCAATCAGGCTACCTCGGCCTCTATCGTGGTGCTCGACGTGCACACAGGTGAAGTATTGGCTATGGCTAATACCCCAAGTTATAACCCTAATTCCCGCGATAATCTGCAGAGCTATCGCATGCGTAATCGTGCCTTGACCGACGCCTATGAACCGGGCTCGACCATTAAGCCTTTCGTGGTTGCAGCGGCGTTAGAGGCCGGCACCATCAAGGACGATCAGATCTTTAAAACTCACCCGGGCCGCGTGCGTATCGGCGGAAAGATAGTGCGTGACGGTCGCAACTATGGCGACATGTCCCTCGGTGATGTCTTGGTGCACTCCAGTAACGTCGGCATGACCCAGATAGCCTTATCTATGCCGGTACAGGAGCTGCTGGGTTACTACCAGGCCATGGGGCTGGGTAACTATTCAGGCATCAACCTGCCTGGTGAAAGCGCAGGCCTTATTCATGACCGCCGTCGTTGGTCTGACTTTGAGCGGGCGACCCTGTCGTTTGGTTATGCCCTTACCGTGACGCCGCTGCAGATCGCGCGTATGTACGCCATGCTGGGTAGCGGCGGTGTGTTATATCCCTCTTCAATCCTCAAGCTTCAAAAGGCCCCTGAAGGTCAGCAGGTGATCTCTCCAGAGGTGGCGCGCAACGTGATGCAGATGCTGATCGGCGTGACAGAACCAGGTGGCACCGCCAAGAAGGCACATATCGATGGCTACCCTGTAGCAGGTAAGACAGGAACCGCGCGTAAGGCGGTGGCAGGTGGTTATGGCGAAGATTATGTCGCCCTGTTTGCTGGCGTGGCACCAGTGCACAACCCAAGGCTTGCCATGGTGGTGGTAGTCAATGAGCCTAAGGGCGATCGTTATTATGGCGGCGATGTGGCCGCTCCCGTGTTTGCCAAAGTGATGTCAGGGGCACTACAGATGTTAAACGTTGAGCCAATCAGTGCTCGTGAAAAAATTCAGTTGGCCGGTAATGTCAGGAGGGGCGAATAATGCTGTTAAGCGATCTCCTAGCCCCCTGGTTTCATTATGCTGGCGGTGAGTCACTGACTCACTTGACGCTCGATAGCCGAGAAATCGGTCAAGGCAGCGTATTTGTGGCGTTGCCGGGTCACAGAGTCGACGGGCGTGAGTTTGTCGATAAGGCCCTGTCTCAAGGCGCTGTCGCCGCGCTGATCCATACCGATGACCCTGAGCAACATGGCCAGGTGTTGCAAGGCAACGGCCTGCGTATCTATTTCTTTCAGTTGCAGCGACAGCTGTCGGCGCTCGCCTCTCAGCTCTATAGCCTAGGGCGGGAGCGGATCAAGCTTATTGGCGTGACAGGCACCAACGGTAAGACCTCCGTGACTCAGCTGATTGCTCAGCTCAGCGACAGCCTAGGGCGGTCAAGCGCCGTGATGGGCACTCTAGGTAACGGCCTTTGGGGCCATCTGGTCGATAGTGGTAACACAACGGCCGATGCGATTACCGTGATGCGTCAGCTTCAAGATTTTGACCGTCAGTGCGCCGCAGTGTGCGCCATGGAAGTTTCCAGTCATGGTTTAGTTCAGGGGCGTGTCGATGCCGTGCCATTTGATGTGGCTGTCTTTACTAATCTCAGTCGTGATCACCTCGATTATCACGGCACCATGGATGCTTACGGCGCGGCCAAGCAGCGCCTGTTCAGGTTCAGTTCGTTAAGTCATGGTCTGATTAACTTAGACGATCCAATAGGCCGCCAATGGATGCAGGATAAACGCTGCAAGGGGCTGGTGGGCTTTAGCATTCAAGGGCAGGAAGGCGCCTCCATCTATACCAAAGAGGTGAAGCAGCATGGCCAAGGGGTCAGCGCCACCTTAGTCTGGCCCGAAGGCCAAGCCAAGATCGACTCGCCCTTATTGGGCATTTTTAACCTGTCTAACCTGGTTGCGGCATTAGGCGCCCTGTATCTGAGTGGATATTCCATGTCTCAGCTGCTGACCAAGGTGGGTCACTTACAGCCTGTGGCGGGACGCATGGAGCGTTTTACCACTCAAGATGGCGTTACCTTAGTTGTGGATTATGCTCATACACCCGACGCCATAGAACAGGCGCTACGGGCGCTGCGTGGTCATTGCCGTGGCAAGTTATGGTGCGTCTTTGGCTGTGGTGGGGATCGTGATAAGGGCAAGCGTCCCTTGATGGCACGTGCCGCCGAGGCCAATGCCGATTGCGTCATGGTCACCAGTGATAATGCCCGCAGTGAAGATCCTAAGGCGATTATTGACGATATGCTTGCCGGACTCGAGAAGCCAAAGGTGGCACTGACTCAGGTGGATAGACAACAGGCGATCCGCGAAGTTGTGACGCTAGCTTCGTCAGGCGATCTGATTTTGCTGGCAGGTAAAGGCCATGAAACCTATCAGGAGATCGCCGGTACTCGTCTCGACTATGATGAGCGCGCTCTGGCAGCATCGATTGCAAAGGAGGGCCTATGATCCCTTTACGTCTTTCAGATTTAGCCAAGGTACTGGGTGCCAAGCATATTGGTGAAGATCTTACTGTGACTAAGGTGTCTAGCGATAGCCGAGTGGTGGACGCCCAGACACTATTTGTCGCCCTTAAGGGTGAGCGTTTCGATGCCCATGATTTTGCCGATAAGGCGGTGATGGATGGCGCCAGTGCCCTGTTGGTTGAGCGTAAACTGCCAATAGCAGTGCCTCAGCTTATTGTGGCGAACAGTCAGAAAGCTATGGGACAAATAGGTGCCCATGTGAAACAGTGCGTGGCGCCTAAGAGTGTCGCCCTGACCGGTTCAAACGGTAAGACCAGCGTCAAGGAGATGGTGGCGACCATCTTATCGGTTAAACACCAGGTGCTTTATACCGCTGGCAACTTCAACAACGAAGTGGGCGTGCCCTTAACCTTGTTGCGTCTCGAACCTCAGCATGAGTATGGCGTGTTCGAATTAGGTGCAAATCATCTCGGCGAAATTAATTACACTTCATCTTTAGTGCAACCCGATGTGGCAATGGTTAATAATGTCGCCTCGGCGCATCTAGAGGGCTTTGGCTCACTGCAAGGGGTGGCCAAGGCGAAATCAGAGATCTTCCTTCATCTCGCTAAGGATGGTGTAGCAGTGATCAATGCCGACGACGCATTTGTCGATGTGATGCGTAGTGCGGCCAGCGCTCATACCCAGCTCAGTTTCTCCTGTCAGGGTCATCCAGCCGATGTTGTGGCTAGCGACCTAACGGCAGATGCTCTGGGCTGCTATCGCTTTACCCTCAGTTATCTTGATGAGCAACGTCAGGTGAGCCTGCCGCTATCGGGACGTCATCAGGTCAGCAATGCCCTGGCGGCGACCAGTATTTGCTTGGCGTTAGGTTTGTTACTTGAAGAGATAGTTCAAGGGCTTAAGCAGTTAAAGCCTGTAAAAGGCCGGATGAAGCCGACTCGTCTTGGGCGCTTTCTATTGATCGACGATACCTATAATGCCAATCCGGCCTCTGTCGGTGCCGCCATCGACTGGCTTCAAGAAATTGAAGGAAATCGCTGTTTAGTACTGGGCGATTTAGGCGAATTGGGTGACAATGCGTCCCTTTTACATCGGCAGCTGGGTGAAAAAGCCAAGTTGCAGGGGATCGATGCCTTGTATTCGCTAGGAGAGTTGAGTCGGGCGAGCAGCGAAGCATTCGCTGGCAAGCACTTTACCGATTTAGATGCATTGGTTATTGATTTAGTTGGTTATTTTAACCGGTTGGCCGGAAACGTCACTGTGTTAGTTAAGGGGTCTCGTAGCGCCAAAATGGAGCGGGTTATCGAGGCCTTAATTGCCGCCTTTGAGCGCAAGGAGTTGTTTTAATGCTGGTTTATCTGGCTGAATATTTAACCCAGTTCTACTCTGGGTTTAATGTGTTTTCCTATGTGACCTTCAGGGCCATCTTAGGCTTGTTGACCGCCATGGTGTTTAGCCTGTGGTGGGGGCCCAAGATGATCGAACGTTTGCAATTGTTGCAGATAGGTCAGGTGGTGCGCAATGAAGGGCCTGAGTCTCACTTTGCTAAACGCGGCACGCCGACCATGGGTGGCTTGTTGATCTTGGCTGGGGTCTTTATCAGCGTCTTGCTTTGGGGCGACCTGGGTAGCCGTTATGTGTGGGTCATGCTTTTCGTGCTAGGAGCCTTTGGTCTGATAGGCTTTATCGATGACTATCGTAAAGTGGTGCGCAAGGACACTAAGGGGCTTATCGCCCGCTGGAAGTATATTCTGCAATCTTTGGCCGCGCTGGCGATCGCCTTCTATCTCTATGCCTCAGCTGGGAGTCCCGGTGAGACACAGCTGGTGGTGCCCTTCTTTAAGGATGTGATGCCGCAACTGGGTGGCTTCTTTATTCTGCTGGCCTATTTCACCATCGTCGGTTCGAGCAACGCGGTGAACCTGACCGATGGTCTGGACGGCTTGGCGATCATGCCGACCGTCATGGTGGCGGCAGCCTTCGCCTTGATAGCTTATCTGTCGGGTCACGTGCAGTTTGCCAACTACTTGCATATTCCATATTTGCCGGGCTCGGGTGAGCTGGTGATCGTCTGCACTGCTATCGTCGGTGCGGGGTTAGGCTTCTTGTGGTTCAACACTTATCCGGCACAAGTCTTCATGGGCGATGTGGGCTCGCTCTCTCTGGGCGCAGCACTGGGTACTATCGCCGTATTGGTGCGTCAGGAGATCCTCTTGGTGATCATGGGCGGCGTATTCGTGATGGAAACGGTTTCTGTGATTTTGCAGGTCGGCTCATACAAGCTGCGCGGTCAGCGTATTTTCAGAATGGCACCTATTCATCATCACTATGAGTTGAAAGGGTGGCCTGAGCCTAGGGTGATCGTGCGTTTCTGGATCATCTCTCTCTTCTTGGTGTTGCTAGGCTTAGCAACCTTAAAGTTAAGGTAAGACACCATGGCCAGTCAGTATACACACATAGTATTGGGACTCGGCGCCACTGGGCTGTCGGTTGTGCGTTATTTAACTAAGCAAGGCATTACGCCGCTGGTGATGGATAGCCGCGAGAATCCTCCGGGACGCGAGCTCTTGACGCAAGAGTTCCCTGAGGTGTTGTTGCTGACCGGAGGCTTCGATTGTCGTTATCTGGTGCAGGCCAGCCAGATTGTTGTAAGCCCAGGGATCCCCTTGGATACCGCCGAAGTGCGCGCCGCCGTGGATATGGGGATCGATATTGTTGGCGATGTCGAGCTGTTTGCCAGAGCTCTGCAGGGGAGAGAAGCCTGTGTGATCGGCATTACCGGTTCAAACGGCAAGTCGACTGTCACCACCCTGGTGGGTGAGATGGCGGCTGCTGCCGGACTCAATTATGCCGTTGGCGGCAATATCGGTGTGCCAGTGCTTGATCTGCTTGAGGGCAATCATGATCTGTATGTACTTGAGTTGTCGAGTTTTCAGTTAGAAACCACCTCAAGCCTTAACTGTATCAGCGCCACCTGTCTGAACATCAGTGAAGATCATATGGACAGGTATTCAGATCTTGAGAGCTATCGTCAGGCCAAGCTGCGCTTGTACGATCAGACCAAGCTGGCGATTTTTAATCGAGACGATCTGCTGACCCGTCCTAACGAACCGATGAATCAAAACAGCTTTGGTCTCTCGCTGCCCGAAGGGGATGAGTGGGGCGTTAGCCATGGCGTTTTAGTTCATGGTGCAACCGAATATGTGGCCTGCGATCAGGTGGCTTTGGTCGGCAGTCATAATCAGGCCAATCTGTTGGTCGCCATGGCCTTGGCAGATAGTGCCGGGATCGCAAAGGCGGTCATGGTCGACGTAGCAAAGCGCTTCAAAGGTCTGGCGCACCGTTGTGAGCTGGTCGCAAAACATCAGGGCGTAAGCTACGTAAACGATTCTAAGGCGACCAATGTGGGCGCCACCCTAGCCGCTTTGCAAGGGCTGAGTGACCATGAGGGACAGATCATTTTGATCGCCGGTGGTGACGGTAAGGGCGCCGATTTCTCTGTGCTTCGCCATGCTCTGATGGGGGTCAGTCAAGTGATTACGCTAGGTCAGGATGGTGACAGAATTGCCGAGCAGTTTGATGGGGCGATTCGGGTCGAGACTATGCAAGAGGCGGTCGTTCAAGCGGCGCAGCTTGCTAAGCCGGGAGATATCGTGCTGTTATCGCCAGCCTGTGCCAGCTTGGATATGTATAGCAATTTTATGGCCAGGGGTGATGATTTTCGTGCTCAGGTAGCTGCACTCAACGATGAGGTGGTGCATGCGTAGCGATGAGCGTCAACTAAGCCTGTTTGGTAGCTCCCTGAGTTGGACGCTGCCAAACCTGTTTAGTCAACGTGAAGCGCCGGGCATGCAGCTCTATGACAGAGCATTACTGTTCGCGATTATCTCCCTGATAAGCTTCGGCTTCATCATGGTGATGTCGGCCTCTATGCCAGAGGCCACAAGTTTAACGGGTAACCCTTTCCACTTTGTGTGGCGCCATGTGGCCTACCTATTGGGATGTGCCCTTATAGCAGCGGTGGTGCTGCAGGTTGAAATGCAAAGGTGGCAACAGCTGAGCCCTATTTTACTCTTGGTTGTTGGCATAATGTTAGTTGCAGTTCCAATTGTTGGCACGACGGTAAATGGTGCGACCCGTTGGTTGTCTGTCGGGCCTATCCGTATTCAGGTGGCCGAGATGGCCAAGTTTGCCTTTGCCATCTACATGGCGGGCTATCTGGTGCGGCGACATCAGGAGGTGCGGGAAAACGCCAAAGGTTTCTATAAGCCGATTGCCGTGTTTGCCGTGTATGCCTTCTTGATCCTGCTGCAGCCGGACCTGGGGACAGTGGTGGTGCTGTTTGTCGGTACTGTGGGCTTACTGTTTTTAGCGGGTGCAAGATTGCTCGATTTCTTCGCGCTGATCTTGACCGGTGCCATGGCCTTTGTGGGTCTGGTATTGCTGGAACCTTACCGTATGCGACGGGTGACCTCGTTTCTGGACCCTTGGCAGGACCCCTTCGGTAGCGGTTATCAGCTTACCCAGTCGCTGATGGCCTACGGCCGTGGTGACTGGCTGGGACAAGGCTTAGGTAACAGCATTCAGAAGCTGGAATACCTGCCCGAGGCTCATACCGATTTTATCTTTGCCGTGATCGGCGAAGAGCTGGGTTTTTTGGGCATTATTGCCGTGTTGTCGGTACTGCTGTTTGTTGCCTTGAGAGCGATAAAGCTGGGTAATCTTTGCCTGCTGCAAGACAAGGCGTTTGAAGGCTATCTGGCTTACTCAATCGGCATCTGGATCTGTTTCCAGACAGTGGTGAACGTCGGAGCCAGTATTGGCATGTTGCCTACCAAGGGGTTGACGCTGCCCTTTATCAGTTATGGCGGCAGTAGCCTGTGGGTGATGACGGCGGCTGCAATGATATTAATTAGAATCGACCATGAAAGACGATTAAGCCTGATACAGGCGGTACAAGGCAAGGTGAAATAGATGGTCTCAGAGAAACGTATTTTGATCATGGCTGGCGGCACGGGGGGACATGTCTTCCCGGCGTTAGCCGTGGCCAAAGCGTTGGCCAAGCAAGGTTGGAAGGTGCGTTGGCTTGGCACCGCCGATCGTATGGAGGCACGATTGGTGCCCCAGCATGGCTTCGATATCGACTTTATCGATATTAAAGGGGTACGCGGTAACGGGCTTATTCGTAAGTTGGCGGCCCCCTTTAAGATTTTGCGCTCCATCATGCAGGCGCGTGAGGTGATTAAAGAGTTTAAGCCTGATGTGGTGCTCGGCATGGGCGGTTTTGCCAGTGGCCCTGGGGGCGTGGCAGCCAAGCTTAGCGGTATTCCGCTGGTGCTCCATGAGCAAAACGCTATTCCGGGTATGACTAACAAGCTATTGTCGCGTATTGCGACGCGTGTGTTATGTGCCTTTGATAACACCTTTGAAGCGGGTGCTGAAGTGGTGGGTAATCCCATCCGCAGCGAACTGATCGCCCTTGGGCGTAGCGAAGTGCCCAGTGCTCAAGACGATGCCTTAAGGGTATTGGTTGTCGGTGGCAGTCTGGGGGCAAAAATATTTAACGACCTGATGCCAAGCGTGACGGCGGCTGTCGCTAAGCAGCATTCCATGACAGTTTGGCACCAGGTGGGCAAGGGCAATCAGGCGCAGGTAGAAGCCGAGTATTTACAGCTCGGTCAGTCGGGTAGCGTCAAGGTCGCCGAGTTTATCGATGATATGGAAGCGGCCTATCGTTGGGCCGATGTGATTTTGTGCCGCGCAGGTGCCTTGACTGTGTCTGAGGTCGCGGCAGTGGGGCTACCGAGTCTGTTGGTGCCTTATCCCCATGCGGTGGATGATCATCAGACTAAGAATGCCCAGGTATTGGTTGAAGCGGGTGGTGCCTTCTTGCTGCCGCAAACCGTATTAACTAGTGAAAAATTGATCAGCAAGCTGCAGATCTTGGCATCAGATCGTAAGGCCCTCGTCGAGATGGGGCAACTGGCCAAGAGTGTTGCTGTATTAGATGCCACAGAGCGGGTCGCTAATGTGTGTATCGCGCTGGCAAGTAAGGAAAAAAATGATTAAAGCCGAAGAGAAGTACGCCCAGTTAAGAACCATTATCCCTGAGATGCGTCGCGTTAAGCGCATCCATTTTGTGGGAATAGGCGGTGCGGGTATGGGTGGTATTGCCGAGGTGTTGGTAAACGAAGGTTATCGTCTTAGCGGTTCAGATATCGCTGAGAATGCCGTGACGGCTCGTCTGAAACGACTCGGCGCGGCCATTTTTATCGGTCACCAGGCCGATCAGGTTGAAGGGGTCGATGTGGTGGTGGTTTCTACCGCTATTGATGCCAATAACCCAGAAATTTTAGCCGCGCAGGAGCGGCGCATCCCTATCGTTCGCCGAGCAGAGATGTTGGCTGAGCTGATGCGTTACCGTCATGGGGTGGCTGTGGCTGGTACCCATGGCAAGACGACCACCACGAGTTTGATTGCTAGCGTCTATGGTCAGGCCGAGCGAGACCCGACCTTCGTGATCGGTGGTCTGCTTAACAGTGCCGGCACCAACGCACGTCTGGGCAAGAGTCGTTATTTGATCGCCGAAGCTGACGAGAGCGATGCCAGTTTCTTGCATCTGCAGCCCATGGTAAGTGTGGTCACCAATATCGAAGCCGACCATATGGACACCTATGAGGGAGATTTCGAGAAGTTGAAATCCACCTTTGTCGACTTCCTGCATAACTTGCCTTTTTACGGTGTTGCAGTGGCTTGTATCGACGATCCCGTGGTGAGAGAGATATTGCCGCGTATTGGCCGTAAGGTGGTGACCTATGGCTTTAGTGATGATGCCGATGTCCAGGCACTGAACTTCGAGCAGAAAGGTTATAGCTCACGCTTTACCGTGCGCCGTGAAGGGATGGTGGATCTTGACCTAAGTGTGAACCTGCCGGGTCGTCACAATGTGCTCAACGCGCTGGCGGCAATTGCGGTCGCCACTGAAGATGAAATTGAGGATGAAGCGATCATCCGCGCGCTGGAAGAGTTCCAGGGGATTGGTCGACGTTTCCAGCAGCTGGGTGAATTTGCCACTTCTGCGGGTGATGTGATGCTGGTCGATGACTATGGTCATCACCCTAGCGAAGTGGCGGCAACCATTAAGGCGGCACGCTCAGGTTGGCCAGACAAGCGCCTGGTGATGATCTACCAGCCCCATAGATATAGCCGCACTCGAGATCTCTATGATGATTTCGTCGAAGTGTTGGCCCAGGTGGATTGCTTGTTATTGCTTGATGTATATGCCGCCGGAGAGGCGCCGGTACCCGGGGCTGACAGTCGCGCCCTATGCCGCTCGATTCGTCAGCGTGGCCAGCTCGATCCTATTTTTGTGGCCGAGCCTGAGCAGCTACAGGCGATTTTGCCTGGCATATTGCAAGATGGTGACCTGCTGTTGACTCAGGGGGCGGGCAATATTGGTGCCCTTAGTCGCCAACTGGCTGATGCTGGCTTGCAGTTTGAGTCGGAAAAGGAATGAGGTGCAAGGTGCGTAGTCACCTAGCCTAGACGAAGCTTTTGACGCTAGAGGTGAGGTAGTTATAATGCCCGGTTACTTACAACTGCCCTCTGGTAGTAAATTGATTGATTTTTATACATTAAATGATGTGTTAGGGCGATAAGCAGTGTCCTGGAGTGAGCTAGGTAGCCGTTGGAAAAACAGGTTGAAACAGGTCGATTGGTATCTGTGTTTCGGCTTGATTTTTCTCTTCCTGGTGCTGTGCGGTTTGTCCCTAGGCGGTTGGAAGCT
Source organism: Shewanella sp. ECSMB14101 (assembly GCF_000773485.1). Taxonomy (NCBI): domain Bacteria; kingdom Pseudomonadati; phylum Pseudomonadota; class Gammaproteobacteria; order Alteromonadales; family Shewanellaceae; genus Shewanella; species Shewanella sp. ECSMB14101. The sequence continues at coordinate 136,826 of NZ_JSFF01000012.1, forward strand.
GCATCTGGTACTCAACGACGCAGATGCTCTGCCTATCGAGGCGGTCGCGATTAAAGGTGATAGACAGTTCACCAGCGACGCAGAGATACGCTCGGCGCTGCAGGATCTGATGCAGAGAAGCTTCTTCTCCGCCGATGTGAATCAGGTACAGCAGGCCTTGGAAAATCTGCCCTGGGTGTACCACGCCTCAGTGAGGCGAGAGTGGCCAGCGAAGTTAAAGGTATTTCTGGTAGAGCAGAAACCTGTGGCCCACTGGAACGAGACAGATTGGCTTAACGAGCAAGGGCAGGTGTTTAAGGCACCCAACCGGGACGGCATAGGGCAATTGCCTAACTTGGTCGGCCCGGAAGATCAGGCGTTGTCAGTGTTGACTAGCTATCGCCAGGTGAGTGAATTATTGAAGATTAACGGGTTTGATTTAACCCGTTTAGAGTTGAGTCCCAGACATGCCTGGATAGCTGTGTTGGAAAATGGCATAGAGCTGAATCTGGGACGGGAAGATAAGATGGCAAGGGTGCAGCGCTTCATCCATGTGTATCCCACATTGATGAAACAGGATAAGCCCGTTGCCAGAGTTGATTTGCGCTACGATACCGGATTGGCCGTAGGTTGGGATGATGCACAAAATGAGAGCCGTTAATTAATGACCAAGAATCAAGATAGAAATCTGATCGTTGGATTAGACATTGGAACGTCCAAGGTTGCTGTGATCATTGGTGAGGTGTTACCCGATGGCGAGATCAGTGTGGTCGGCCTAGGTAGTCATCCCTCTCGAGGCATGGACAAGGGCGGGGTGAATGACCTCGACTCTATCGTGCGTAGCGTGCAACGGGCCTTGGATCAGGCCGAACTGATGGCCGACTGTCAGGTGGCGTCTGTCTACTTGGGGATCTCGGGTAAGCATATCGAATGTCAGAACGAAAACGGCATGGTGTCGATTAACGACGAAGAGGTGACTCAAGAAGACGTCGACAACGTTATCCATACTGCACGCTCGGTGAAGATCCCAACTGAGCGCCGTATTTTACATGTGCTGCCGCAGGAGTATGCCATCGATGTGCAAGATGGCATCAAGAGCCCTATCGGTATGTCTGGCATGCGGATGGAAGCCAAGGTGCATATCGTCACCTGTGCTAACGATATGGCGAAAAACATTACCAAGAGTGTTGAGCGCTGCGGATTAAAAGTGGATGACTTAGTGTTCTCGGCTATCGCCTCGGCAGATGCGGTACTAACAGATGATGAGAAAGATCTGGGGGTCTGTTTGGTGGATATGGGTGGCGGTACCACAGACATCACCATCTACACCAATGGCGCATTGCGTCACTGCGCCGTCGTTCCAGTGGCAGGTAACCAGGTAACCAGCGATATCGCTAAGATCTTCCGTACGCCGCTGTCACACGCCGAGCAGATTAAGGTGCAATACGCCAGTGCCAGAAGTGCCATGGTGAGCCGCGAAGACAGTATCGAAGTGCCGTCGGTTGGCGGACGTCCGTCGCGCACTATGTCTCGCCACACCTTGGCAGAAGTGGTTGAGCCTAGGTATCAGGAGCTATTTGAGCTGGTACGTAAAGAATTGAGAGATTGCGGTCTGGAAGATCAGGTCGCCGCGGGTATCGTGCTAACAGGTGGCACTGCGTCTATCGAAGGCGCTGTGGATGTCGCCGAAGCGACCTTTGGTATGCCTGTTCGGGTTGCCGAGCCATTACCTGTAAAAGGATTGTTTGAATATGTGAACCAGCCCATCTACTCCACGGGTGTTGGGTTGTTACATTATGGTGCAAGACGAGTGCTTGAGCGTCAGTTCGAGCGCCCTGAGCGTCAAGGGGTGACCAGTCTTTGGAATCGGGTCCAAAGTTGGTTTAAAGGTGAGTTTTAAGGTTAATAACGCAGACTAAATGGAGAAAAGACCATGTTTGAGATCATGGATAGTCATTCCGATGAGGCGGTGATTAAGGTCATCGGTGTCGGTGGCGGTGGTGGTAACGCCGTCGAGCATATGGTGAAACACAATATCGAAGGTGTTGAGTTCGTTGCAACCAACACTGACGCCCAGGCGCTGCGAAAGTCAGCGGCGGGCACGACCATTCAATTAGGTCGTGATGTCACTAAGGGACTTGGCGCAGGCGCCAACCCAGAAATTGGTCGCCTGGCGGCCGAAGAAGACAGAGAGAATATCCGCAGCGCAATCAAAGGCTCGGACATGATCTTTATCGCCGCCGGTATGGGTGGTGGTACGGGTACTGGTGCTGCACCTGTGGTGGCTGAGATCGCTCGTGAAGAGGGAATTCTCACCGTAGCCGTAGTGACTAAGCCTTTCCCATTTGAGGGTAAGAAGCGTATGGCTTACGCGGATCAAGGTATCGAGATGCTGGCTAAGCATGTGGATTCGCTGATCACCATCCCTAACGAGAAGCTACTTAAGGTATTAGGCCGTGGTACTTCACTGTTAGATGCTTTTGCAGCGGCCAACAATGTTCTACTTGGTGCGGTGCAAGGTATTGCCGAGCTAATCACCCGTCCTGGTCTGATTAACGTCGACTTCGCCGACGTTAAGACGGTCATGTCTGAAATGGGTAATGCCATGATGGGCACAGGTGTGGCGAGCGGTGAAGATCGCGCCGAAGAAGCTGCCGAAGCGGCGGTTGCCAGTCCATTGCTGGAAGATATCGATCTGGCTGGAGCTCGTGGCGTTCTGGTTAACATCACGGCGGGCATGGACATGAGTATCGAAGAGTTCGAGACCGTAGGTAACCATGTTAAGGCTTATGCATCTGACAATGCCACTGTGGTTGTGGGTGCGGTGATTGACCCAGAGATGAGCGATGAACTGCGTGTAACGGTTGTGGCAACTGGCATTGGCGCCGAAAAGAAGCCTGATATTCAACTGGTTTCTAAGCCTGCGCAGCGCCCTGAGCCTACGCCAGCGCCTGAGGTTAAGATTGAACTTCCACCGGAAGAAGCAGTCCCACAGGCAATGGGAGCGGGTAATGTTGTGCAAGTGGCACAGCCTGCTGCGGCCGCTGCGCCTAAGAGTGATCTTGATTACTTAGATATACCGGCATTTTTGCGTAAGCAAGCTGACTAGCGCTTCTGGTTGGGAGTGCTAGCCACCGCCTTAACCAGGATGGTGTACGGCGACTATCGTCGGTAAATTTTGGTGAATTGGCAAAGATATGCTAGCATGTCCGACCTGCAGCGCCCTTGTGCGCCGCTTTGTTGTGCAAAAATAGACGCTTTTTGGTTGTGATATAACGGGTAAATAAATGATTTTTCAAAGAACTGTTAAAGAAATGGTTAAGACCACCGGTGTCGGATTGCATTCCGGTAACAAGGTGACTTTGACGATCAAACCCGCGCCAGTAAATACAGGGATCGTGTTGGTTCGTACCGACTTGACGCCGAGTGTGGCGATTGCCGCTAAGGCAGATCAAGTGCGTGAAACGACCATGTGTACGGCGCTTGTGAATGACGACGGTGTTCGTATTTCAACAATTGAGCATCTGTTTGCCGCGTTAGCGGGCTTAGGTATCGATAATGCAACGATTGAAGTCGATGCCCCTGAGATCCCCATCATGGATGGCAGTGCCAGCCCATGGGTGTTCCTACTACAGTCGGTAGGGATTCAGGAGCAAGCCGCAGCAAAGAAATATCTAAGAATTAAGCGCCCTGTGCGTGTTGAAGATGGTGATAAGTGGGCCGAGCTGCGTCCATTCAAGGGATTCAGAGTCGATTTCGCTATCGATTTTAATCATCCTGAAATTGCCAGAAGTCAGCAACACATGGTGATGGACTTTTCATCTTCTGCTTTCGTTCGCGATATCAGCCGTGCGAGAACCTTTGGGTTTATGCGCGACATCGAATATCTGCGAGCCAATAACCTGGCGTTAGGTGGCAGCATGGAAAATGCCGTTGTGCTTGATGAATATCGCGTCCTCAACCCCGATGGTCTGCGTTATGAGGATGAATTCGTTAAGCACAAAATTCTCGATGCTTTTGGTGATCTGTATGTAGCAGGTCATGCTATCGTCGGTGAATTCCGTGCCTTTAAGACGGGACACGCACTGAACAATCAGTTAGTACGTGCCCTGTTAGCCGAGCAAGATGCTTGGGAATTGGTCAGCTTCGAAAAAGAAGAAGAGGTGCCAGTCAGTTTTGCTGTACCTACCGGTGCAGTATTGGCCTAAGCCTATTTGGATTGCCTTGAACGGCTGGCTAAAGCAGCCAGCCGTTTTAGTTTTTGGCCCAGGGAACCTTCTACATGTTCAGCCAAGGCTTCGATATGCGCCGCGGCAGTTTCGCTAATCTGGTTGTGAGCCTGCTTTGATTTTGTCTCATACATTTTCAAGCTTGGGTTGACTTTAACCTCGATAGCGGACAGCATGGGTAGCGTTTCGGCTTGTAACTGTTGTAAAAGTTTGGGTTTTTGAAAGTTTATCCTTGCAGCCCATGCAGCGGTGGTAGTTTCGATAACGAGCACACCTTGACGGAAGTTGGCAACTTTTAGTTGTTCCGTGACAGGACCAGAGATCACCTGTTTAACATAGTGATCTAGGTGGATCAGAAGTTCTGCTTTTTCGGCTATAGAGGGAAGTTGACCCTGCTGAAGCAGTAATTGACTGAGGTCCTGCGGGGGCTTTTTCATAACATAATAAAATGGCTTAATGAGGCTATGAGTGTAACAGTTTTTATTCAAGGTCGGAATGGTGCTATGCGCTGGCAACCAGGTAAGCGTTGGTTATTGCTACCTGTATTGCTGATTGCCGCAGGCACTGGCTTGTATCAGCACAATGCCAAACAACTCCAGCAACAACAGGCGAGTGTCGATAATGAGCGTGTTGCCCGCGAAGAGCAGAAGCATGAACTCATCGAGCTTAAAGGCGCAACCGAATCGCAATTAGCCATGTTGGTTACCCATGTCGCAAGAATGCAGGCTAAAGTCGCCCGACTTGAAGCTCTGGGTCAGCAAGTTGCAAAAGATTATAAACTCGAAGATCAATTCGATTTCTCTTCAGAAGTCGGTGTTGGCGGCCTGAGTGAACTGGGCAGCAACATCGAACTCGATCAGCTTATTCAGGATATGGATAGGCTAGTGTCACGAATAGATAACAATAATGTTCAATTATCACTACTTGAAACGGTGACATCTAATCTCCATATAGATGAAGAACGTTATATCTCGGGGCGTCCCATCCAGAAAGGTTGGTTATCTTCGCCCTACGGTTTACGCAATGATCCCTTTAACGGTCGCAGAACCATGCACAAAGGCATAGACTTTGCTGGCAAAGAGGGAGCCGATGTTGTCGCCACCGCTGGCGGCGTCGTAACATGGGCAGGCAATATGTTTGGTTATGGCGAGTTAGTCGAGATAGATCATGGTAATGGTCTGCGTACTCGCTATGGACACAATAAGTCTTTGTCAGTAGCTGTAGGTGATGTGGTCGCAAAAGGCGAAAGTATTGCCAAAATGGGGAGCACGGGTCGCTCGACCGGTCCTCATGTGCATTATGAAGTGTTGCGTGGTGGACAGCAGATAGATCCAAAGAAGTATGTCTACCGCAAGGCAGGTTAAACTAAAATAGGCTTTTGGACTCGACAGGGACTTAGCCAACAACATAAAAGTGGTTCAGATGTTTGGTAAATTACTGACAAAAATATTTGGTAGTCGTAACGATCGCACCCTTAAAACTCTCGGTAAGATTGTCACTAAGATTAATGCACTCGAAGCGGATTTTGAGAAACTTTCCGACGAAGAGCTCAAGGCCAAGACGGCTGAGTTTAAGCAGCGATTAGAATCGGGCCAGACGCTGGATGATGTAATGCCAGAAGCCTTTGCCGTTGTGCGTGAGGCCTCAAAGCGTGTGTTCGATATGCGCCATTTCGATGTGCAGCTACTAGGTGGTATGGTGCTTGATAGCAACCGTATTGCTGAAATGCGTACCGGTGAAGGTAAAACCTTGACTGCTACCCTGCCGGCTTATCTGAATGCACTGACAGGTAAAGGGGTTCACGTGATCACTGTGAACGATTACCTGGCTCGTCGTGACGCTGAAAATAACCGTCCCCTATTTGAATTCTTAGGCATGTCTGTTGGCGTCAATATCGCGGGTATGGGCCAAGCCGAAAAGAAGATGGCTTATGCGTCTGATATTACCTATGGTACCAACAACGAATTTGGCTTCGATTATCTGCGCGATAACATGGCCTTCTCGCCTAACGAGCGTGTTCAACGTCCACTGCATTATGCACTGATCGATGAGGTCGACTCTATTTTGATCGATGAGGCGCGTACGCCGCTGATCATCTCGGGCGCCGCTGAAGATAGCTCTGAGCTATATATTAAGATCAACACCCTGATCCCTCACCTTATCCGTCAGGAGAAGGAAGATACCGAGGAAGAGATTGGTGAGGGCGATTACTCTATTGATGAAAAAGCCAAGCAAGTCCATATGACAGAGCGTGGTCAGGAGAAGGTAGAAGTCCTGCTGACCGAACGTGGCATGCTCGCTGAGGGTGATTCACTCTACTCAGCAGCCAACATCTCATTGTTGCATCACGTTAATGCCGCGCTGCGTGCTCATACCCTGTTTGAAAAAGATGTCGACTATATTGTTCAAGATAACGAAGTGATTATCGTTGATGAACACACGGGTCGTACTATGCCGGGTCGTCGTTGGTCAGAAGGTCTACATCAGGCGGTTGAGGCTAAAGAAGGCGTTCATATTCAAAATGAAAACCAGACGCTGGCATCTATCACCTTCCAGAACTTCTTCCGTCAGTATGAGAAGCTAGCCGGTATGACAGGTACTGCCGATACCGAAGCGTTCGAGTTCCAACATATTTATGGCTTGGATACTGTCGTTATTCCAACTAACCGTCCTATGGTGCGTAAAGACCATGCGGATTTGGTTTACCTGACGGCGGAAGAAAAATACGAAGCCATTATTAAAGACATCATAGATTGCCGCGAGCGTGGTCAACCTGTGTTGGTGGGTACGGTTTCGATTGAACAGTCTGAGCTGCTACATAGCATGCTTAAAAAGGCGAAGATACCGCACGAAGTACTTAACGCTAAGTTCCATGAGCGCGAAGCAGATATCGTCGCCCAGGCGGGTCGTAAAGGTGCGGTAACCATCGCAACCAACATGGCCGGTCGTGGTACCGATATCGTGTTAGGCGGTAACTGGAACATGGAGATCGAAGCGCTCGACAACCCAACTGCCGAACAGAAAGCTAAGATCAAAGCTGACTGGCAGGTGCGCCACGATGAAGTGGTTGCTGCAGGTGGTCTACATATTTTGGGTACAGAGCGTCACGAATCGCGTCGTATCGATAACCAGCTTCGTGGTCGTTCAGGTCGTCAGGGTGATGCCGGTTCATCACGCTTCTATCTCTCAATGGAAGACAGCCTGATGCGTATCTTCGCCTCAGATCGTGTCTCCTCTATGATGAAGAAGCTTGGCATGGAAAAGGGCGAAGCCATTGAGCACCCATGGGTATCTCGTGCGATTGAAAATGCCCAGCGTAAGGTTGAAGCACGTAACTTCGATATTCGTAAGCAATTGCTGGAATTCGATGACGTGGCCAATGATCAACGTCAGGTGGTTTATGCTCAACGTAACGAACTCATGGATGCCGAAAGCATTGAAGACACTATCGTTAACATTCAGGCCGATGTGGTTAACGGTCTAATCGATCAATACATTCCGCCGCAATCTGTTGAAGAGTTGTGGGATGTTGCTGGCCTTGAAACCCGTCTTGAGCAAGAGTACGCCCTAAGAATGCCTGTTCAAGAGTGGTTAGATAAGGAAGACGATCTGCACGAGGAAACCCTACGTGAGCGCATCGTCGAGATGTGGGCTAAGGCATATAAGGCGAAAGAAGAGATGGTCGGTGCCCAGGTACTGCGCCAATTCGAAAAGGCTGTGATGCTGCAAACTCTGGACGGTCTCTGGAAAGAGCACTTGGCAGCCATGGACCATCTGCGTCAAGGTATCCATCTGCGCGGCTATGCACAGAAGAATCCTAAGCAAGAATATAAGCGTGAGTCGTTTGAGCTGTTCCAGCAGATGTTGGAGACATTAAAGCATGATGTGATCAGCGTACTGTCTAAAGTACAGGTTCAAGCGCAATCAGATGTCGAAGAGATGGAAGAGAGACGCCGCCAGGAAGAGGCTAAGATGCGTCGTGATTACCAACATGCTCAAGCCGAAGCACTCGTTGGCGTCGAAGAAGCTCAAGCGTTAGCCGGGACTCAGCCGGTTGTCCGTGAAGGTGAAAAGGTTGGCCGTAACGATCCATGCCCATGTGGTTCGGGTCGCAAGTATAAGCAGTGTCACGGCAAGCTAAGTTAATCAGTTAGTTTACCTATAATAGAAAAAGCCATCCTTAGGATGGCTTTTTTGATCTTGGCGCGAGGCTCAAACTCCCTCTAAAGCCCATGTTTGTGGATAACTTTGGGGGTAAATGGTGTGTATGATGTGGCTATCTAAAAAGATCGAAAAAAGTCTGATTTTTCGTTAAAAACCACTTGCGCCCAAATCAGAACTCCCTATAATGC